>NZ_JBCEBL010000046.1:0-31083 GCF_049472615.1 Azospirillum sp. 11R-A
GGTCAGGCCGGTCCCCAGGCCGACATGGACGGCCAGATAGTCGGCCCCGGTTTCGCCCACCGTGGTGGACATGATCTTGATGATCCAGAAGATGAGCGTGACCTCCGGCACCTTGTTCAGCATACCGGTGCCGGACGCCCGTGCGTCGTGTGTCGCGTGCATTGGATGGCTCCTTCGCGTGTTCGCGGTGATTTCGCGGCTCGAAAGAAGCCTAGGGTCGGCAAGGTTCGGCGGTGGTGGACCCGGTGTTGAAAAATCCCAATGTCGGAAGCGGGCGCCGCCGGGGCTATGCGACTCGAGATGGGAGAACGGAGTGGCGTCTCTTTTCCTTACCGGCAGCTTACGGGAACTATACAAAATCCCAATGTTTGGCCGACGGAGGTGTACGGCTCGCATCTGCTATTGCGGATCATTTGCATTTTCAGGATGCTGCGCCCCGACAGCCCGCACCAAACCGAACGTCAGTGTCGAGACGGCGGACTGCCTGCGCGCGGGATAATCCAGGGGATCGTGTCGACGATGCAAAGATCGGTGTTGCTCCGCCAGCCACTTGGCGGTCTGCGCAGAGGCGTCCGGGCCGAGGTGGCCGGCCTGGATGAGGGAGCGGTCGCAACGACGCTGCCAGCTGGTGAACTGGAGCGGCGGCTCATCGAAATGGGGCTGGTCGAGGGTGCGGTCATTGAAATCCTCTATGAAGGATTTCCTGCCCGCGATCCCATCGCGATCCGTGTCAACGACCACACGATCGCGCTTCGTCGCAGTGAGGCCAACGCCGTGCTCGTCGATATTCATGGAGACCAGCGGTGATGCCCAACGCGATCATTGCGGCCCCGCTGGTTGCCCTTGTCGGGAACCCCAACTGCGGCAAAACCGCTCTGTTCAATGCGCTGACCGGCAGCCGGCAAAAGGTTGCCAACTATCCGGGCGTCACGGTCGAACGGAAGGAGGGCCGCTGTGTTGGCCGCGCCGGGCGACGCCTGCGAGTGCTTGATTTGCCCGGCACCTATTCATTGCGCGCCCGCTCGCCGGACGAGGAGGTGACCCGTGACGTTGTGCTTGGGCGCCGGGACGGTGAAGCCGTTCCGGACATTCTGGTCTGCGTCGTCGATGCCACCAACCTGCGGCTCAACTTGCGCCTTGTCCTGGAGTTGAAGCGGGTCGGTCGCCCGGTGATCCTGGCGTTGAACATGATGGATATGGCCGAGCGGCGCGGCTGCAGTATCGACTTGGGGGCCCTGTCCACGGCGCTCGACATGCCGGTGGTGCCCATGGTGGCAGTGCGCGGGGACGGCGTCCAGGACCTGATCGATCGGATCGATCGCGTTGTCGACAGTGATGTTTCCGCCGGTCTGGAGAAAGGCGCTGTAGGCTGGACCGAGCCGAGTTCGCAGGATCTGCGCGCTTATCACCGCGCCGTCGAAGCCATTCTCGCGCAGGCGGTGCGCACTCCGTCCAGCCCCCATACCGTAACGCGGCGCATCGACGCGGTTTTGCTGCAACCGGTGCTCGGACTCGGCGTTCTCCTATTGATCCTTTTCCTGATGTTCCAGGCGGTCTTCGCATGGGCGAAGCTGCCGATGGACCTGATCGACGCCGGGCTGAGCTGGACGAAGGACGCCGTCGCCTCCGGCATGCCGGCAGGCCCCTTGAACAGTCTTCTGACCGACGGCGTCATCGCCGGTGTCGGCAGTGTCGTCATCTTTCTCCCGCAAATCCTTGTGCTTTTCCTGTTCATTCAGGTTCTGGAGGATTCAGGCTACATGGCACGCGCGGCCTTCCTTCTGGATCGGCTGATGGGCGGCGTCGGTCTGCATGGCCGGGCGTTCATCCCGTTGCTCTCCAGCTTCGCCTGCGCCGTCCCCGGCATCATGGCGACACGGACCATCGAGAACCGGGCAGACCGTTTGGCGACGATCATGATCGCACCACTGATGACCTGTTCGGCACGCCTGCCGGTCTATGCGCTGCTGATCGCCGCCTTCGTTCCAGATCGGCCCGTGTTCGGAGGCATGATCGGTCTGCCGGGCTTGGTGATGTTCATACTGTACGCGGCGGGCATTCTCGCGGCGTTGCTGGTGGCCTTCATTCTGAAACGGACCCTGTTTCAGGGCGCCCGAGAACCCCTGCTGATGGAGTTGCCCGCCTACAGGTTGCCCCGTCCCAGCAACATCGCCCTTGGGCTTGCCGAACGCGCCAAGACCTTCCTGACCCGCGCGGGCACCACGATCTTCCTCCTGATGGTGGTGATATGGTTCCTCGCGAGTTATCCCGGAGCGCCGGAAGGAGCCACCGGCCCAGCGATTCAGCACTCCTTTGCCGGCATGATCGGCCATGCTCTCGAACCGGCGCTCGCTCCCATAGGCTTCAACTGGCAGATCGCCATCGCGCTTGTGCCAGGGATGGCGGCGAGGGAGGTGGCAGTCGGGGTGCTCGGCACCGTCTATGCGCTCAGCGCCACAGGTGATGCGCTGCGGGTTACTCTGGGCGACACTCTGGCAACATCGTGGAGCCTGCCGACCGCGTTGTCATTGCTTGCATGGTACGTCTTCGCCCCCCAATGCCTATCTACCTTGTCAGTGGTACGGCGTGAAACGAACTCCCGGTTCTGGCCTGCCGCGATGTTCACCTACATGCTCGTCTTCGCTTACGCTGCCTCTTTCGTGACCTACCGGCTGACGAGTGCCATTATTGCAGAGCGGTCTGCGGTTGGATTCGGTTTCGTCTGGCAGTCGGTCATCGTCGTTCCCTTGGGGGCTGGTGCCCTCGCCTGGACATTGTGGCGGTATCTGCTTCCAGTAAAAGTGCGGGCACTGATGCACCGTTCTGTGATCGGGGACGATTTGCCGGCTTCCGGTTGTGGCGGTTGTGGGAATTGCGGAGCATCGACGAAACCGGGCACCGGATGTCACTGACATACAATTCGAAAGCGCTCGGCTATGCATTGGCCATATTGGTTTCGAAGATCAAGGTGCTGCAGTCGTTCCGGACGACACCGGCCTCTGACAGCCGGGTAAATGTGGATCTTGAGGTCATGTCCGATGAAGGTCGGCACTGGAAACCGAAGGGGAGGCGTAGGATTGTGAGAGCTGACGTTACCCCACTCTCCCGCGCTTGAGTTCCTGGTTCGTTCCTATATCCCGGACAATCTGGTCACTTTCGTGTAGTGACCCCAATGGGCCTGCATGGCGTTGTTTCTGCTCCTGAACCCTGAGGCGACGAAGGGGCAGGAGGTAAAAATGCGCGGCGACATCATGACAGCCGATTGGCTACACAGTTTTCCTCGAACTGATGATGGCCGGAACGCGCGCCAAACAGCGCTCGGCCCAACCAGCACCGTCGGTGATCTCCTGGTTCATCCCGCCTTCACCGGATTTGCGAAGCGCATCCTGCCGTGGGATGACCGTCCTTACGATGCGAGCTTGCCGCTCAGCAATGTTGGTACGATGCTGCCCTATCATAGCCATGTGGATGCTGGCGTGGTGATCAGCGGGCTGAACCGGATGATCGCCGACGTGTCGAGTGGCAGAACGATATTCTACGACATCTACTCGGAGGCGGAGAAGCGGGCCCAACCGGCTAAAGAGCATACCGGGCTTTTCTTTTTCCGCGGACCACCGGGCGCTCCCTTTGCGCTTATCGCACCCGGCGGTGGGTTCGCCTACGTCGGGTCCGTCCATGAAGGATTCCCATATGCACTCGACATCAACAACCGGGGATACAACGCCTTCGTCCTCAAATATCGCACAGGCCAAGGTGGCAGGGTAGCAACCGAGGACTTGGCAACTGCCGTCTCCTTCGTCGTCCGAAACGCGGCGACGCTGGAGGTCGGCACCGAGGATTATTCCCTCTGGGGCAGTTCGGCCGGCGCGCGGATGGCCGCCTTCATCGGGTCGCATGGTGTTGCTGCCTTCAACGGCGATAACCTACCCAAACCGTCAGCCGTGGTGATGGCCTATACGGCGCATGCTGACACATCATCCAACGAACCTCCCACCTTTGCGGTCGTCGGCGAGCAGGATGGCATCGCCCCTCCATCGTCCATGGAAAGCCGCATCGCTGTCCTTCATCGGTCTGGCACCCCTGTCGAGTTCCACCGCTATCCAAATGTCGGTCACGGCTTTGGGACGGGCCGCGGGACCAGCGCTGATGGTTGGATCATAAACGCCGTCCGGTTTTGGGAGCGACGTATGAACAGCAACGCCAGCAAATAGGAAGAGCACAAATCTGCTGTTGATATCAAGAGATTGCGTTTGTGAAAGCAACATAATTCAATCTCTGCAGATAGGATAATAAGACTGCCGGCTATTGACCTCTCTGCCACGCTCCTTTTTCTAAATGCTTGACGGCTGCTGCGAAGAGCTTGCGGTGAAGAGTTCGTCGGTCCCGTGGGCTGAGTTTGGTTGGCATCGGGCCATGAGCCTCCAGTACAGTCCGGACCGCCTCTACAACATGAACTTCCGGTTTGACGAGGCGAGCCGGTTGTCTGGTTGGAGCTTTGGCATCGGCTGGCTGGCGTTTTGACCGCTTCGGCAGATCGTCCAGAAATCGCTGCAAGCCGGTGTGACGGGCACGGATGCGCTGCTCCCAGACGTCATGCCGCTTTTGAGAAACCTGCGAGGCAGGCCGCGTCTTCGACGCGACATGTCGATAAGTGAACGGGCCGGCATCAGGAAACAAGGAATACCGATGAGGGTGTCTGTCCCGCAAGCACGGTGATAACAGGGATCCGTTCCAAGCACGGTGGTTCCAATGCGCTTCCGCCAAGCGTTCTGGATGGCTGGGATCGTTGTTCCAGGATTTGGTCACGGCGTGAGCCAAGGCCGTAGGACCCTGATCGTCGTTCCACCCCACAGGCGCGGTGGCGTAACGTAAAACCGGCATCGTCAGCATTTCCGCCGGCCAGATTTCCAGCAGGATCTGCATCAGGGCTCGGAACTGCTCCACATCCTGCCCAGTCTTGCGACCCACCGGGTTCGTCGTGCGCAGTCGGGCGAAAAGGTTGGGGAACGGGTCTTCGACGAAATGCCATGCCAGCATCAGCGAGACGGCTAGACTGTTGCGCTCCTCCTCAGGCAGGGGCACCGGCTCGTCGTCTTCGTTTCGGACAAAAGCCCGCAGGATGCGGAACTCGGGTCGCTCGCTCATCAAGCTGACGTCAGTGACCTCGACGTGGAGGAATGTGTTCAGCTGATAGACAAACCGCAGAACGACATCGACAGAGAACGCCGTTGCCAGTCGTGGACCGAAGAACTCCACGAAAGCCAACCGGTCGAACGCGGCGCGGTCGAGAAATGCGATCACCGCCCGAAGCCGGTCGTTAAAGGCCGGCAACGCGTCCTGGACCGTCAGTTCTCCGGGTTTCAGATCTGGAGGATGGCGAGGGCAGATGATCCGCCAGGCCGCTCGCGCGAATAGGAGACGGACTGGACGACCAGCCTGGTCCGACACCTCGTAGGCACAGTCAGCACAAGCCGCGTTGTGGTGCTGACAAGCGTCCTCCAGTTCCGGGTCCAGACCGGCAAAGGTCATGCTCCGCAATCGCTCCGGTGCAATCCCGGTGTCGAGTTGGAGCTGCTCCATCACGCGCGGCAGCGGTCGGAACACCAGATCCCTTTCGATGGCGGCTGTGATCCAGTGGCGTGGAACCCCCAGACGCCCAACATAGTCCGCCATGCTCACCCCATAGAGTTCGGCGATGGCGCTGATCCAGCCGCCCAGAGCTTCCCCGGGGGCCGGCAGTGGCACGACCGGCAGCGTAGGCATGGATGAGAATGGTGTATTGGCGGTCATGCCGGCACCGACAGGCTGACATAGTCGTTAACCATCTCGGCGGTGATCCGCTCCTCGTTCAACCGGATCGCATCGATGCCGAGATCGATGAGTGCTTCAAAGAGCTTTGCCGTGCCGCCATCGCAATGCGTCAGCAATGTCTTGATCGACCGTGCCGTGAGCGTTGAGGGACGGCGCAAGGGCAGGGTGCGGAGGATGCTGCCGACCATCGTCCGGAACTCTTCTCCCGCTCCCCACACCGGCAGTTCGACGAAGCGGAAACGGCGGGTAAGCTGGTGGTCATGCATCAGGGCTTCGCGGGCGTCCTGGATGCCGAAGAGGACAAGCGGGATGCCCAGCACGTTGGTCAGGTGCCGGATCACGGTCAGCATGATCCGCTGCTGCCGAAGCGTTCCCATCAGCATGTTGTGCGCCTCATCGATCAGGATCTGGCGCACCCCCATCAGCCGGTAGAGGGTGACGACCCGGTCCGCCAGGAGCGGGATGTTGGCACGGGATTCGCTGACCGGGGCATCGACGGCCCGGAGCAGGTGGGTGTAGAACCACTTGACGTCACACATCGGCGGCATCTCAAGGCCGACCGTCGCGGTGCGCCGCACCCCGGACTTCTTGTCGAACACCGCCGGGTGGTCGCGCAGGTGCTTGGCCATGATTGTGGACTTGCCCTGACCGGACTGGCCCCAGACCAGCAGGTTGGGCTTGATCGCGCCGCTGGGCTGCTCGAGTTGTTCACGCATCAGATCGAGGACAAACCGGCAGCGCGGGTATTCGGTGAAGCGGCGTGCCTGCATCCTGGCGATGCGCTCCTCTGGAGACAGGGCAATCACCTCCAGAGCCGACGGTCCGAGATGCCGGTAAGCCTCGTCAGTCATCCCATACCTCCGTCTCATAGAACGGCAACTCCAGCGGGGTATCGTCGTCGGAGCTATCGGGCAGGACGTGATACGACCCATCGATCGTGCGTGCGGCGTCGCTTGCCGGCAGGGCAGGTGCCGAACTTGGCCGGACACCCCGCGCCCGTTCCATGCGTGCCCGGCGACTACGGCCGCTGGCCTCCTCAACTACCTTGCGCCGCGCCAGCACCATGTCGAAGATCATGGCCTCGTCGACGCCGGCGCGACCCTGGCGGCGCAGTGCCCGCGTGGCGGCCTTGTGCTCCCACTTGGAAATGGCAGGGCGCCGCAGGTTGCGGTAGGGAACCTCCAGATACTCGCCCGACACGCCACGAATGAAAACCTTGGACAGGTTGGCAGGGTCGTAGTGGACCGTGACCTTGCGTTTATCGTGGAGGAGGGGCGTCAGGGCATCATGCCAGTACGAGATGTTGAACAGGTGGACGCCGTCACGCAGCACCGATCGCTCCTCGAACGGCAGGAAATCCCGGTGAAAGGTCCGTAGGTCGGACGGCATCCGGAAGACCTTGCCCTCCGTATCGGCTGCCCATTTGGCGTTGGGCGATGTGCCGATCCCATCATGAAAGGAGGCGTGGTGCTCCAAGATGATGCTGGCCACCAGCCACTCGATCTCGGCGATGGTGAGGCAGGCATTCCCAGCGGCGTCGTAGATGCCGCGCTCCTTGACGCTGGAGAAGGTGGTGCCGGGCAGCAGGTGGAGTTCCTGGCTCAGGTGACCAATGCGGCGCTCGACATGCCCACCCATGTGCGGCGTGCCCGGCGGCCGGTACCGCACCTCGATGCCATAATCCTCACAGGCCCGGGTGAAGGCCCTGGAGTGGAATTCCTTGCCGTTGTCGGTGTGGACGACTTCGCATAGGCCTGCGACCGGCCACCTGGGTGGCAATCCCCGAGCCGCCAGCCACTCGCTCTTGTCCATTACGGCGTGGGCGATGCAGGCGGCGACACTAGTCGCCGAGGGTGGATCGAAGGTCAGGTGGAAGCCGCAATACATGCGGGTCCGCACATCTACCGCCAGGGTGATGAAGGGACGGCCGATCACCTCCAGGCTATCCGGCTCGACGGCCATAAGGTCGGCCGGGGTATGGTCGATCTGGACGATCTCCAGAGCCCGCTCGGCTTCCAGCGAGCCCCGGATCGGGTTGAATTCGTCACGTGCCTTCTTGCGGCCGTGGCGGCGCTTGGTCTGTTCCCGCTTACTGATCGCCGACAGCCGCATGTCCACAGTCTGGCTGGCCGGCTTGGTCAAACCCTCCGCCGTGCACCGGGCGTGGATGCCTTTCATCAGCAGTGATTTCTTCGGTTTGAGGAGGGTCAGGTAATTCGTCCTGATCTCCTCCTCGATGATCGCCTCAACTCTGTTGTCGAGGCGTCTTGCGCCACCTGTGGGGCCAGGTGCCTTCGGTAGCAGGGAGCGGGTCCGGGGGTCGGCTTCGTAGGCTTTCAGCAATCGGTAGAGTTGGCTGGGGCTGAGCCCCAGCTCGTTGGCCGCTGCCCCCATGGCCTCCGCGCGGGCGCCATAGGTGGGAGGCTTTTGCACCAGTTCACGAACAACGGGTTCGCGCTCTCGGGCAACAGCCCAGTCCTCATCCGAGACGGTTGTCAGCCCCTGGGAGCTGTGGGGATGCCGCGGCACTTTTCGCCCGATCCACTCTCTGCTTTTCGCAGCATCTTCTCTGCTTTTCGCATCAAATGGATGACGGGTATGCGAAGAATCCCTTACATTTACTCACTGAGATTTCGCATGAACTACTTTGCACCGACAAAATCCTTGGCTTTGCCGGCGTCGGCCCCTGCCGCCGGCCGCGGCCGGCCAGGACGCTGCGGCGTTGGCGCCGATGCTGGCGGATTGTGTCCGACAAGCGCGGTTGTCGGTCTTGAAAAAAGAGTGAGAAGCGCCGTATCCTCACTCAAAAGGAGAAGCCAACCGAATGCCGCTCAGCCCGCCCGCCGATGACCACGCCGCCGACCGCGCGGCCGAGCTCGTCCGCTCCGTCGCCGTGAAAACCGCCGACGACGACACCGGCGTGGTGATCACCTCCAGGATCCTCGACGACCTCCTCCTGCCCGGCAAGCACACGTCCGAGCAGATCGTCGAGATCACCCGCCTCGCCAAGGCCGCGGCGCGCACCGTCGCCGCCCGCTACAGCCCCAACACCGAACGCGCCTACCGCGCCGCCTGGGCCGCCTACCGGACCTGGGCCGCCAGCCTCGGCTTCGCGCCGCTCGGCGCCGACCCGCGGGTCGTCGGCATGTACCTCGCCAAGGCCTCCGAACGCCTGGCGCTCCCCACCCTCAAGGTCCACCTCTCCGCCATCCTGCTCGCCCACCGCCTCGCCGGCCGCTCGCTCGACGCCAAACACCCCCTGATCGCCGACCAGCTCGCCGGCGTCGCCGCCCTGCAGGCCCGGCGCAAGGTCAAACAGGCCGCTCCCATCCTGCCGGATCTGCTGCGCCGGCTCGTCGCCGCCCAGCCCGACAGCGCCGCCGGCCGGCGCAACGCCCTGCTGCTGCTGCTCGGCTTCGGCGCCGCCACCCGGCGCAGCGAACTGGTCGGGCTGGACGTCGGCGATGTGGTCGTCGTGCCGGAGCGGGGGTTGGAGGTCACCATCCGCGGCGGCAAGACCAAGCGCGGCCGCACCGCGGCCATCTGGGCCGCGGACGATCCGGCCATGTGCCCGGTCGAGGCGCTGCGCCACTGGCGCGCCGTCTACAGCGTGGAGGACGCCGACGCGCCGCTGTTCGTGGCGATCACCAAGGGTGGGGCGTTCGGCGGCCGGCTCTCCGACCGCAGCGTGGACCGGGTGGTGCGCGAGACCAGCCAGGCCATCGGCGAAACCGACGCGGATCTGATCCGCTGGGCCCAGGGGCCGGAGGTGGCGCAACGCCTGGGCAGCCGCTTCTCCGCCCACTCCTTGCGCAGCGGCTTCGCCACCGCCGCCGCCGAGGAGGAGGCGAGCCTGAAGAAAATCATGGAGCAAACCGGGCACCAGAGCAGCGACGTTGCGCTGAAGTACATCCGCCACGCCGACCGCTGGCGCGATAACCCCACCGAGCGCTTGTTCCGCCGCAAGCCGGACGCGGACTGACGGCGCACAGCGGTGGGGATAGGGCCCCGCTGGAGCGGGTTGGGCCCTGTCTCGCTGCTACGCCATCTCGTAGGCGCCCACGTACAGATAGCCCTGGCTGCCCATGGCCGAGGCCATCGCGCGCAGACGCGGGTTGACCGGATGCTCCAAGGTGTACCGCTGGCCGCCGTTGGGGTTGATCCAGCTCTGGCCGCACAGGGTCTTCAGCCAAGCGGTCACCTCGTTGTCCAGGAACGCCTGGAAGTCGGGGCTGAACGGGGCGTCGGCCGGGAAGAACGACTTGCGGTCGGGAAAGAACTCCAGCGCCTGGCGGCCGTAGCGGCTCTCCAGGATGGCGCGCGCGCCAAAAGCGCCGCGGATCGGCGTGTCGGTCGGCGGGGGCTCGCCGAACCAGTGGTCCTTCGGGGCAAAGTTCATGGCATCTCCTAGGGTCGGCCGGGGGTTGGGGCCGGCGTCGCGCTGGGATATGGCTCGGTCTTGGGCCGGGGAAGGCCCTTCGGGAAACTTTCTGCAAATGCGTTCGGTTTCGCGCGCCGGGCTGGGGTAGCAGGTCCCATCCAGGGCATGGAGGGCGTTGTTCGCGATCGCGATCGTACGCCACCAGTCCGCATCGGTGCCGCCGGTGCCGCCAATCAGAGGGATCTATCAGCGGGAGCAGTCCGCGGCATCGGCACTGGGACGCTAGGGTGAAGATCGGGACCGCTCACGCGCCCAGGACCCATATGCGGCGCCGCGCCTGGGGGTACATCGGTCCGCGGATGGTATATCCGTTATTGGCGAGCACATATCGACTCTGCAACCATTGCCGGGTAAAGTGCGCCGCGGTTTCCCGATGGACGACAAAACACGATGACTAACATAAACGTGATCGAGTGTGATCCGGTGGCGCACGGGACTACGCACCCCATTACCTCGGTTGCCGAGCACGCAGTTTTCCTGTTGTACCCGTTCCAGTGCCGCAAACGGGATTGGCCGGTGACACCAGCCGCCACACTCGGCTCCCTGGCGGGAGCAGGATGGCTCCCTGCAGTCGGTGAGTGCCTGCGGGAAACCGAGAGCCGGCCGCTTTGGCTGCGCAAGAACTGGCCGCTCGGCGATCTCTACCACAAGGCCAGCCAGCAGCTGGGCGCGGGAGACGAACCGGACGGCGTCTGGACCCTCGACTCCCAGCGGCACGTCCAGCAATGGCTGAGCGGTCCATCGGGATCGACGCTGGTTCTGCAACTGCCGCTGTCTGTGGCCGCACAGGGACGGCTGCAGCGTTGTGGCCTGCAACCGACCGATGCGTTGTCGATAACATTCGGCAGTGTTCGCCTCGTGCCCTTCCGCACCGGACAGGGACTGCTGATCGTCGAGATCCGTCTGGCGGGCGGGCAGGAGCTTCCGGCGCCTCTGCTGGTCGAAGCGATCACCGCGCTGTGTCACGACCGCGGCCTGCGCTGGCGGCTGAAGGACGGCAAGGAGGTATCCACGCGCGCCGGCAATCCTACCTTCCGCCTTGCCGAGCAGCTGACCGACTTGATCGGTGACGTCGCTGCCGAACCGCTCCAGGGTCGGCGCCTGTTCAGCTACACGTATGCGGCGTTCGACCAGCGGCTTGCCGCCACCGAGCGGCATATGTTGCTGGCGCGGCTTGCCCGCAAGTTCACCGACGATTACCGGCTGGCCGATCCACGTGCAGGGCTGCACGAGGTGCGGGTCTTCGACACGGTGACCCATGCCGCTTCTGTGGAGGGATGCATCACGCTCGTCGAACGCATCCCCGCCGAGGGGGCGAAGGAGCTCCCCAGCTTCCTGTCGACTTTCCGCAGCGAGGCTCTCGAACGGCGTTACCTGCCGATCGCCGCAATCAATCTGCACGCCCGCGAGGCACTGCTGGCACTCACCCACAGCAGCGGCTTCTGGCCGAACATGGCACAACCCGCCACCAAGGACGTTGAGCGTCTGCACCGGCTGCGCGAGGACATCCTGGCCTTCCGGTTGGGCTGCCGCCTGTCGCGCGTCAGCCCGATCGGCATGCACAACGCCTTCCACGAGGCCCTGGGTAACGCCTTCGGCCTGGAGCCCCTGCTCGCTGATGTGAACCAGGATGCCCTGGAGATCGGCGCCTACTTGGAGGAGCGTGCTGCAAGCATTGCTGCGAATGCGGCGCAGCGGAACGCCCGCCCTTGGCGATGGATCCCACGCTTGGTGTCCGCCGCGTTGGTCGTCATCACGCTGGTGACCTTTGGCAAGCTGCTGCTCGAGGCGCTCCATTTCGATCATACGGAGTGGGCCCGCTGGGTGCTGCTGGTGGTGAGCTCCGCAGCGGGCCTCGTCACCTTCTGGAAGGGCGATCTCGACGCCCATACGGCGAAGCACGCCGCCGGAGACAACGTGCTGCACCAGAACCTCGGGGGACACTGACCGGCTTCAGGCCGGATCAGGTCTGGCGGGAAAACCAGTAGCCGAGGATCGGCCGGATCGAGTCGGCGCGGGGAACGGCGGCAAAGCCGTCGGGGATGTCCTCGCCGAACCGGATCACCGCACCGTTCCCCTGGATACCCAGATTGTCCAGCACCCAGACGCGCCCCTTCGCGTCCAGCGGCTTTTCGCCCAGCCGCTTGACGAGGCGTCGGCCGCCTTCCAGGCGAACGGCCACCGGGCTGCCGGCCAGCGCAGATACGCCGGCGGGATCGCCCACTCTGGCACCGACCAGGACGCTGTCGCCCTTGTGCAGCAGCGGTTCGGCGCTGTCGCCCTGGTCGATCACTACCGTCCCCTCGACGTCGGCGAAGCGCGGACACGCGTCCAGCGGCTCCAGCGCCTTTCCAGCGTTGGCACGGGCACCGCGGGATAGGATGCCGACGACCGGGTGGCATTCGTTGACGTCGGTGTCGAACTCGCGAGCGTATCCGGTGTCGTGATCGCCGACGAGGATTACGGTCCCCGGCCGCCCCTGCACCGGCTTCAGCCAGCCGGCCTCTGCCTGTTTGCGCGCTCCGTCCCACACCAGCGCAAGTCCTCCGGACGCCAAGGCCTTGCAGTCGACGATCAGCACGTCACCGGCCTGAAACAGCCGCGGCATCCAAGTGAGCGCCTTGCCGACCCCGAACAGCTGATGCTGCCCATTGACGAGCGACACCCCGATGTCGGAGCCGACACCATCGCCGTCGTCGACCTCGGCGCCGCCCTCGGCGGCGGCGCGGCCGATTTGGTACAGCCTCAGCGGCCGGCAGGGCCGCTCCGGGAACGGCACGATGTCGGCATCCGGCGCGGCAGGGGCGAGCTGGAGTGACAGCGGTCCCTGGGACAGCGCCTCGTCGAGCACGCCGCGGCATTGCTCGAAACTGTGCAGAAGGGGATCGAGGTACTTGCCCACTTGCTTGGCATGCGTATGGCCGAGGTCCTCGGCGGGGTAGTGGTGAGCCCAGCGGACGGCTTCGCTGAAGACCTGATCCTTCAGCGCCTGATGCTTCATGAGCGCCGAGAACGCAGGGTTGGAGTACGGGCCGCCGCGCCCGATCAGTCTTTGCAGCTTGAGCATCAGCGGCTGCATGGTCTCGCTGCCAGCGACGACGGCGGGGCTCGGCCAGATCAGGTCCCGCAACCCCTGCTCGATCATGATGCGCGCCTCGTCGCAGAAGGCGCGGATGCGAGTGGGATCATGATCGCTGCGCTGCCAGTCTTCGTGGACCAACTCGATGTGCAGCTGGTGACGGCGGATGCGTGCGCACCCTTCGCCCGTGGAGCGGGGCAGGATCTGAAGGAACTCGACTCCCTTACCCTTCGCCTGCCGGAACAGGCTGCCGGCGAAGTGCTGGTCGTAGGTGGTGATGAGCGGCCGGAAGTCGTGCTCGGGCAGGGTGCCCAGGGCTCTGGCGACGCGGCGCTGGTTGTGTTCGTCGAACAGCGTCTGCGGGTCGTCGAGCAGCAGGAGCGACACGCCGCCGTCGTCGTCCCGGATGCGCTTGATCAGCGCGAGGGTGAAGGCGAACAGGTGGGTGCGCAGGCCCGAGCTGTTGACCAGATCCCGGCCGTCGCCGGTGACGCCGTCGCGCCGGACCTGCACCCGCATGCCTTCGCCATCGAGACGCGTTCCCGCCAGGACCGGCGCCGTGGCATTGACCGGAAGGTACAGTCGCTCGGTCCAGGCCTGGGTCTGCGCGTCGAGTTCGTCGACGAGTGTCGTCACCTGGGTTTCGATCCGCTCGCCGAAATCCACCAGTTCGCGAACCGCCGGCACCGCGGTGGCAGCACGGGCGATCCAGGCCCGCTGCGTACCCCACTCCGTTCTGTGGTTCCGCAGCGTCTTCAGCGTCCGCCGCGCGCTGTCTACCGGCCCGTCCTCTCCCAGGGCCTTGTCGAGCGCATCGAAACGGGTAGGCAGGTAGCCCACCTGCTGCCCCTCGCCGACCCCGCTGCCGAACAAGGCGGTGCGGATCCCGTCCAGCTGCGCGCCGGCCTCCAGGCACCAGGCGGCATCTGCCAGCGTGGCGAGGATCTGACGGATCGTCTTGCCGAGCGCTCCGTCCCGCAATGACTCTGGCAGCTCCACAGTGTCGGACGTCCCGGCTTCCGGCAGGCCGGCGGCCAAGCGGACGAACTCCGCCGCCAGATCCGCCTGCAAAGGCACAAGGTCGCCGGACAGGTGCGCCTGCGCAGACTTCGTGCAGCCGCGGCGCAATGCCTCCCAGGGTCGGACATGGACGTCCAGCGCAGCGCCCAGTACCGGTGCAAGGCCGGCCCGGAGTCTGTTCGCGAGCACTCTGCCGCAGGTCTCCGCATCCAGGTGACCGGCCGCCGTGTCGTGCTCCGCCCGCGCCAACGCATCCCGGACCGGCAGGCCGAGCGTTTCGTCGGTCCTGCCGTCGAGGTCAGCCCGGCACACCGGGCAGGCGCAGGGCGGCCAGCCGTCCTTGGAGGGATTGGCTTGGCGCCATTCTTCGATGACCACGTACAGGCGGCGACGGGCCGCCTCGTCAGGGCGCGTCGCCAAGTCGGCGAAGGCAACGGCATCCAGCACGGCCTCGGCGACGAGCGCGCGGGCGGCTTCGATCATGGATGCGTCGACGGCGCTCAACGTCTTCAGCGCCTTGAAGTCCGCCCAGGCCTCAATCGCCCCGGGCGCGAGCGCCGTCCGCGCCGCCTGCACCGCCTTCCTGAGCGCGGACAGATCGGCCTCGGCGACATCCAGGCCGGTGGCGGTGCGGATGATGGCCCGCAACTCGGCATCCCGGCGGTTCAATTCGGCATCCAGCGCCGCCAGTGCGCTATCGCAGGCCTTTCCCTCGTCGGCATCGTCCGGTACCGGTGGAAGCGCGTCGGCCGGCAGCGGCGTGCCGAGGCTGAAGTAGCCCGGCAGTTTGGCCGCTTCCTCCGTGAATGCGGTGACGGTCCTGGCCATCTCCTTGCGCGCGGCGTCTGGAATGGCTTTCTCCAGCCGCGGCAACACCGAACGCTGGCAGCGCCGGCCCAGGTTCTCGAAGGGCTGCAGGCCGGTGAGGACCTTTACCGCGTCCACCAGGGCGTTGGGCCCGTCAAGGCGCAGGAAGGGCAGGCGCGCCATCATCAGCCCGATTGCCTCCAGCGAAGCCGCCGACACGCCCAACGCCTGCGCAACGGACTCGACTGCCTGCACGGAATCCGTGTCGGGATCGATGCGCTCGACGCGCGGGACGTAGGTTCCCCGCTGCGGGACGAGGCGGCGGCGGATGCGGCACCGCGCGGTGCCGTCGCGGCGCACCAAATTGAGCGTGACTGCGGTGGCGACGAGCGGCGCCTTGTCGCCAAGCCATTGCAGTTCCTGGCGTCCGGGGACCGGGACGATCACGGGCAGGCCGATGGTTCGTTCGGCGGCGTCACCGTTTTCCCCGTCGGGCGATCCGCCTGTCGGGGTGTCCGGTTCGACGGCATAGTCGTTGACCTTGGGTTCACAGGGTTCGGCCAGCGAACGCGGGATCTTTCCGGTCAGGCACCACGCCACCGCCCGCGCGAGCTGGCTCTTGCCCACGCCGTTGCGGCCCTGGAGAAGCGTGCGCGGTTCCTTGAGCGGCAACGCGATGGCAGGAGGCGGGTTGCCCTCCTCTACACAATGCGCGTGCAGCCCACCGAACTGCTCGATCTCCAGCGCCACGACGTCCCACAGCGCCGCCTCCGACCGTCCGGCCTCCGGCATCGGGACATCCGGCAGGTCCGCTTCGAGCGCGGCGATCAGCTCCTCGCCTTCACTTGGGCGCAGATTCCGGACTTGGTTCTTCCACAGGTCCAGACGCTTGGCATCGAAATAGAAGTGCAGGGCCTTGCGCGCTGCTTCCCCCAGCGTGACAGTGTGCCTGCCGGAGAGTTCCAGGCAGCCTCCGGCGACGAGCACCTGGACCGCTTGGTCGAACGTCAGGCCTGCCAATGCGTAGCTGCGAACACGGGGAGATTGATCCTCTCTCGCAGAAACCTCGCGCAGGTCATCCAACGGAGGCTCTCCCTTCCAAGCTGTACCTTAGCCGTGTGTTATCAGCACGCGGGTCGGGCAGCAAGAGCAACATGGCAGGCGCAAGCGTGCATGTGGCACAGAACCTGCTCTTATAGAAAAATCGGATCTTCGTCCTGCCTCAGTCGCGCGGCGAGTTCTTGCAGGAACTTTCGAGCATTGGCCAGACAGCCGGCTCCGGACTCGGCCGGCGTAATGGGACTAATGCCGTTGACCTCGCCCGACCACGCGCAAATCGGCTGACGCTCAATCGCGACGCAGCGCTACAACGTTGCCTCCAACCGTCACCTGGACGACCGGAGCCGGGGGCGCGCCCTCGCCCGACCAGGCAACGATGGTGGCGGGGATGGCCGTGACCTTGCCGGACGGGCAGCGCCGCGGGTGGCCGCGGCGCCAATGCGGCTTCGGCGTCCGACGTCCACGCCCGCCGGTGCCGGTCGGCTCATCACCAGCGCCACCGGTGGGCAGGGCCACCGTCTTCGGCAGCCGCAGCCGGACCGTCTCGAAGGCGGGGATGGGCGCCGCGCCGCAGCTCACCCGTGCCCTGTTCAACGCTTTGGGCGCCGTGACGGTTTCGCGTTCGACGGCAGGTGAGTTGATCACGGCCAGCAGCCCAGACAGGAAGTAGCCGGCCGTGGAGAGCATTTCGTGGCAACCATTGCTCCTGTCCGCGTCATCCGGCGGCGGGACCCAGAGAGCAAGCCCGCGCTCGCCCATCGGGATTTCGCCAACGCCGAAGCCACCGATCCATTCGCCGAGTTCGGCCGTGCTGGTTGTGAAAAGGGTAAACCGGATGTCACCCGTGTCGGACGCCTGCGTCACGTGGATGATGTAGACGTGGATGGTGTCCGTCTCACTGGTGGACGGATCGATCATGACGGAGTCGGTGACTTCGATAAGCATCGATGGATATGGCAGCCGCAAGCAGTTGGCCTCCTGCATCTCCTTCGCCGTCTCGATCAGCGCGTCGTCGTAAAAGGTGATGATGTCTTCCTGCATGACGAACAGAGGCTTCTCCCAGAAGGTGAATCCCAGGAGCATGCTCCTGAGCAGGAAGCCCTGATCGTCCAACTTGGAGGCGTTGATGATCCGCTTCGACGCCTGACGCAGGGCATCGCAGAGATGGTGGGCATAGGGCTGCTTCATGGCGGTGCTCATGCGGTCTTGCTGAACCAAACGTCGGTCCCGCCGACGCGGCGTTGGACGGGCCGGTGAGTGGACGCGCTGTAGACGAGCGGCGTCGCAGGGAGCGACAGCGAGAGGTGCATGCTGGGGCGGAGCTTTCCTAGTCGGAAGGACCGGTCCTCGGGACCGGGGCGAGCGCCATGCGCCGCCATGTCCCGATTTGGCGATGCGCCGCGGCAGGCAATCCCGTCCGGCGCAGAGCAGCCATGCGCGCGGCGCAGCGACCCGCCACTTCCCCCGCGACTACGGACCTGTCGGCCCCCCCATGCCGCACGCCGGCTCCTCTCCCGAGGCGCGACGCCAGGGGACTATCTGATGGGCCTGAACGCCTAGACCTTCCGGGGTAGAGCCGTTACCACGCTCTTGAGATGCCGCTGGACTGTGCTCTGATGGATCTGCAGCGCTGCCGCGATGGTGCTGACAGAAATTGGCAGGTCCGCTGCGCGTCGCTCCGATATGCAGGTCATGATTGCGTCGCGCGTCGCCTGCTGCCGCCGCGCCGCGGCATACTGCCCACCCGCCGCCATCCGGTCAGCCGGCGGAAGCGAGCGATCTGCGTTCATGGTGCCGCAATGAGGCCGAGCCGCCCGATCCGCGCGTGGCTGAAGCTTGTAGCGACAGAATTTCGCGACGGATCGCGCGCGAGCGGCGATCTCGCAGGTGGGTAGGGGTTCGGCAAACATATTGTGCTCCTCAAGCCACCCGCGCACCAGAACCTCGAGGACCTGCCAGCAGCCTTCCTTGGCGGTCTGAGATGACGCGGTGGCTTCGCCGTCGGCATCACCGGGGCCGCGGCGCCGAGCACGAGAATCGGGGCGGACCGCCCGCCGTGAAACAGACTCCCCGCAACGTTCACCACGCCGACCGCTGGTCGGGCAACCCGACCGAACGACGGATCGCCAAGAGCCCAACGCCGACCGACCGGCGCATACCGCGCGATGCCACCCGTCGCGACTGGGAGTTCAGGACCGGTGGGGCAGGGGACGATGAGGCGCGAGTTTGACCGGTGCTACCGGGCGATCCAGATACTCCGCCACCGTTCTCACGCTTCGGAGACGGCCGGGCGGGCTTCGCTCTTCTGCGCGCCCGTGTTCTGGCTGAGGCGTAGGAGAATCCCCGAGTCTCGATCCTATCGGATTTGTGTACGTGAAACTTTGAAGAACCAGTATCCAACCGGCACTGACAGCAGCATCTGATGCAGAGAAGGCTCAGGCGGCTATTCACGTGCACGCGTATTTCCCTATACTAGCAATTGACATTTTCTTGATAACCCTATGGCCCTTTGCGCAAATGGAGCTCATCGACTGAAGCAGCGGGAGGAGCGCCAGAGTATGAAGCCGAAGTCAGGACGGTTCATCGTCGGAATCACCGATCACATGATACCGCCCCCGGATTTGGAAGCCGGCGTGTTGGGGGGCCGAGTAGCAGCGGAACAGAAAACCTAGGTAAGGCTTGGAAAGCTTCGAATCACAAGACATCGTCCGATGCGTTCCGATAGGCGCATGTTGCTATGGCAATACACATCAGGCCGGACGATCCAGAAGCTTTCGGGCAATGCAAACCGCCGGGTGGAGCGCCTCCACGATGGCGGAATCTATGAAACGAATTGGCAGTCTATCTAGGAAGTCCAGCCGGACAATCCTCATATTTGCTCGCAATTACACCGCAATGACTGGTGTGATTTCCTGCCATCACCTCTTCTGATGACGACCACACCGTGTATACACTCCAGGCAGCATGGGAGAAGTCCTTCCTCATGTCATCGGTGGGGCTATTTGAGCAGAAGACAAGCCATTCGCTACGCCGATCGTTGACAGGAACTCCATACATCTCGCCACATCCACGAATGCCTTTCCTGACCAGTGACCTGCCCACAGTAAGAACATCACCTCCATCTAGGAGGTGAATAGGCCTTCTGCTTATCTCAACGATCTTCTGCCGCTCCCGCTCTTTTGCAGAAGAACCATCATCACATGATGAAAGACTGAGCAAAGCAATAACGCACGCTAGCAATCTAAACATTACGTTCTCCGATTTCAATGAATGATACACCAGAAAACTCCATCAGAAATTTTGGGGTGGTTGATATCTCGTTTCTGAACGGTATGCTGAGACAATCCTCTCCAACCGACGATAGGAGTTTTTATTCAGATGGGCTTGATGGAATGCCCAACGGTCTTTTCTACTAAGGTGCGCAGAGGCTGCAATCCCCCAATCGCTTCTAAAATGGCCGACAAAAGTTTAGCATCATGGCCAGGGCGGTAGTCCCCTCCCTTGGTCATCTCGCCACATCCGCATCCACAAAGAGCAGGGGATTTCGGTTTTCTGGGCACAGCAACCTCCTTTGCCTTCGCTGGGCGGAAGGGTAGCCCCGGGAACACCCCGGGTCAACCCCAAGGCATCCCGAGTACGCCTCGACCTGCCTCGTCTGTTTTAAATAGGTATACCCTGCCAATACGCGGATGTGAGACGCCTAAGCACGTCTCAACAGGGTGGATTTCCCTAATCCGAGACAGTATCGTGCGAGGGTCTACAAGCAAACGAGACGATTTATGGCGATATACGGCTACGCCCGCGCCTCCACGCTGGACCAAGACGTCGCGATCCAGGAGGACGCATTACGCCGGGGCGGGTGCGATGTCGTCCGATCGGAAAAAATCAGCGGAACGAGCCGTACCGGCCGGTCGGAGCTGGCGATGCTGCTCCAGTTCCTGCGTGCTGGCGACACGCTCATGGTCACCCGCGTCGACCGTCTGGCCCGCTCGATCAAGGATCTCCAGGACATCGTGCATGAACTTCGGGTCAAGGGCGTTGCCCTCAGAGCGACCGAACAGCCGATCGACACCGCGACCTCGGCTGGAAAGGCATTCCTCGACATGCTCGGAGTCTTCGCCGAATTCGAAACCAACCTGCGCCGCGAGCGCCAGATGGAAGGCATTGCGCGGGCGAAGGCCAAGGGCGTCTACAAGGGCCGCAAGCCCACCATCGACAGCGCCGAAATCCGCCGGCTGCGGACAGAGGAAAATCTTGGGGCGACGGCAATCGCCCAGCGGCTCGGCATCGGCCGCGCGTCGGTCTATCGGGTGCTCGCCGACACCGATCGGCTCTGATGCCGGTCAGTTTCCTCACGCCGGAGCAGGAGAAGCGGTACGGTCGCTTTCCTGCCGATGTGTCGACCGAACAGTTGGCGCGGTACTTCCACCTGGACGACACCGATCGCACATTCGTGCTGACACACCGCGGCGCGCACATGCGGCTCGGCTGCGCTCTTCAGCTTGGAACCGCCCGTTTTCTCGGCACGTTCCTTGAGGACCCCTGTGCGGTGCCCGCGCGCGTGGTCCACTTTCTTGGTGATCAGCTTGGCGTGCCGGTCGATGGAACGCTCGACATCTACCGTGCCAATCGGTGGCGATGGCGGCATCCCGTCGAAATCCGGCAACGGTACGGCTACCGTGATTTCTCGGACACCTTCGCACAATTCCGGTTGAATCGTTGGCTTTATGCCCTGTGCTGGACCGGTAGCGATCGACCAAGCGGCCTGTTCGACCGCGCCACGGCATGGCTGGTTGCAAACAAGGTGCTGTTGCCCGGCGCCACCACGTTGGAGCGGGCGATTGCCAAGGTTCGTACCCGAGCGAGCCAACGACTGTGGCGTGGTCTCACCATCACGGTCACGCCGGCCCAAAAGGAACGCCTTGAAGCCCTTCTGGTGCCCACGGACGGCGCCCGACAGAGTCCGCTCGATCGTCTCCGATTGGGTCCCACCTTGCAGAGTGCAGCCGAATTGGCTCGCGCCATCAAACGTCTCGGGGAAGTGCAGGCGCTCGTCGCGGGATTGCCCCGCACCGACCGCCTGCCGAAAACCCGCATTCTGGCACTGGCGCGTTTCGCCGGCGCTGCCAAGGCTCAGGCGGTGGCTCGGTTGCCGGAGGAGCGCCGTATCGCCACCCTGCTCGCCTTCATCCGGACGCTGGAGGCCAGTGCGCAGGACGATGTGCTCGACCTGTTCGACGTGATCGTCACCAAGATGTTCGCGGACGCGATCCGCACCGGGCGGGAGGCGCGGCTGCGCAGCCTGCGCGATCTGGACCTCGCGGCGCTCACCTTGAGCAAGGTCTGCGCCCTGGTACTCGACGGCGACGTCGGCGACACCGAACTCCGGGCGGCGGTCTTCGCCGCCGTCCCGCAGGCCGCGCTCGAAGCCGCCGTGGCCCAGGTCGACAATCTGACCCGTCCACCGGACGATCCATATTTCGAGGAGTTGCTGGCGCAGCATCGCCGGATCCGGCGTTTTCTTCCCCATCTCGTGCTCACCGTAGGGTTCGGCGCCATGCCGGCCGGCAGACCCGTGGTGCAGGCGTTGCAGCATCTGCGCAAGGTCGAGATGGGGGGAGCCCGGTCCGATCCATGGCCGGTCGAGTTCGTGCCGAAATCCTGGGAACGCCGTGTGATCAAGAAAGGTCTGGTCGATCGCCGCGCCTGGACCCTCTGCCTGATCGACCGGCTGCGCGGCGCACTCCGCCGAAGGGACGTGTTTGCCACGCCGAGCCTGCGCTACGCCGACCCGCGGATCGGTCTGTTGGACGGCGGCGCCTGGGAAGCCGCCCGTCCGGCCGTGTGCCGCACTCTCGGCAAGTCGATGGTCGCAGCCGAGGAGATCGACCGGTTGAGCGAACGGCTCGACCAAACGTTCCGGGAGGTCGCCGACAACCTGCCGCAGAACGCCAGCGTTCGCATCGAGCGGAACGGTACCGAGGACGACTTGGTGGTCACCGGCCTTGACCGCATCGAGGACCCGGCCAGTCTGATTGCCCTGCGCGCTGCCGTCACAGCGCGGTTGCCGCGTGTCGATCTGCCCGAATTGCTGCTGGAGATCGACGCCCGCACTGGCATTTCCGGTGCCTTCACGCACGCGAGCGAGGCGGACGCCCGTGCCGGCGACTTCGCAACCAGCCTGTGCGCCGTGCTGCTCGCCGAGGCGTGCAACACTGGCCTGGAACCGCTGGCGCGTCCGGATGTTCCATCGCTTCGGCGCTCGCGCCTGAGTTGGGTTCGGCAAAACTATCTCCGTGCCGAAACCCTGACGCAGGCGAACGCCCGGCTCGTTGCGGCACAGAACAGCATCGACTTGGCCCGGCGCTGGGGTGGTGGCGACGTCGCCTCAGCCGACGGGCTGCGCTTCGTGGTGCCCGTGCGCACCATCCATTCCGGCCCCAACCCGAAATACTTCGGTCCCGAGCGCGGCGTCACCTACTACAACCTCGTCTCCGACCAGTTCACCGGCTTGAACGCCATCACCGTGCCCGGCACCTTGCGCGACAGCCTGGTGCTGCTGAGCGTCGTGCTGGAGCAGGACACGGAGTTCGAGCCGACCGAGATCATGACCGACACGGGCGCTTACACCGACGTGATCTTCGGCATCTTCTGGCTGCTCGGCTACCAGTTCAGTCCGCGGATCGCTGATGTCGGCGGGTCGCGGTTCTGGCGGATCGACCCGAAGGCCGATTACGGCGCCCTTGGGCAGCTTGCCTCGCATAAGGTGAACACCGACCTGATCGCCCAACATTGGGACGACCTGCTGCGCCTTGCCGGTTCCCTCAAGCTGGGCCTTGTGCAGGCCGGCGGTCTGATGCGGACGCTCCAGACGAACGATCGGCCGACCCGTCTGGCACGGGCGCTGGAGGCGTTGGGGCGGATCATCAAAACCCTGTATCTGCTGGCCTACATCAACGACGAAACCTACCGTCGCCGGATTCTCATTCAGCTCAATCGCGGCGAAGGCCGTCACCAACTCGCCCGCATCGTTTTCCACGGCAAACGCGGTGAATTGCGCCAGCACTACCGCGAGGGTCAGGAAGATCAGCTCGGCGCCCTCGGTCTGGTCGTCAATGCCATTATCCTGTGGAACACGATTTACATGGATGCCGCTCTCGACCAATTGCGAACGGAAGGATTCGACGTGCGCGACGAGGATGTGGCGCGGCTGTCGCCGCTCGGCTTCGACCACATCAACATGCTCGGCCGTTACGCTTTCACCTTACCGGATGGGGTCGCCCGCGGCGAACTGCGCCCGCTTCGTGACCCCAGGAACGCGGCTCCAGATACCGACTGAGGCTTACCTAGGTTTTCCGTTCCGTTGCTACTCGACCCCCTGTTGGAAGGTGTCGCCGACGTCGATTTTCTCGATTGCCGGCGGGAGGAGGACCTTGATCCGGAGCGCCTCGCCCGCCTGGACGGCCTTCTGGTGTGGAGCACGCGCGTCGGTCCCGCCACAGTCGAGCGGTTAAAGCGCTGCCGGATCGTCGTACGCTTCGGCGTCGGATACGATCGCGTCGATGTCGCGGCGCTGGAGGCCGCCGGGATCCCGTTCTGCAACAACCCGGATTACGGGACAGAAGAGGTCGCCGACCATGCAGTCGCCATGATCCTGTCGTTGCAACGGCGGCTATGGGAGCATGATGCCCGCGCACGCAGCTATACCACGACATGGCAGGCCAACACGCTGACGCCGCTGCACCGCTCCAGCGCTGCGACGGTGGGCGTGGTCGGGGTCGGACGGATCGGCACCGCGGTGGTCAACCGGCTGAAGGGCTTCGGCTACCGCATCCTGGGCTATGATCCGTTGCAGCCGGCCGGGCACGAGAAGGCCGTCGGCTATCGTCGTGTCCGCCGGCTGGAGGACCTGCTGGCAGAGTCCGACATCATCACCTTCCACTGTCCACTGAACGGCGAGACCCGCGGCTTGCTGAACGACGCGACGCTGGCGGCGATGAAGCCCGGGGCCATCCTGGTCAACACCGCGCGCGGCGAACTGTTTGCGTGGCTGGACCCGTTGGAAGCCGCCCTGCGTAGCGGCCGGCTCGCCGCCGTCGGGACCGACGTGCTGCCGGTCGAGCCGCCGGCTCCCCATCCGCTGCTCGACGCCTGGCGGGCAGGGGAGGGCTGGTTGGCCGGACGCCTGGTGGTGACCCCGCACAACGCCTTCCACTCCGATCAGGCGGCGGTGGAGATGCGGCGCAACGCGGCGGAGACGGTGCGCATGTTCCTGGAGGATGGGACGTTGCGGAACAGAATCCTGGCTTGAGCGATCTTGCGCGGGGGAGCAAATGCCGGTCCCCCGCTATCCCTTCAGCAGGCCCTTGACGTCCAGACCGAGCCCGCCGCCGATACGGTGGAGCGCCACAACCGTATCGGGATCCAGTGCGATGCCCCGGTCTATGGCGGTCATGCGGTGCAGTGCCTCCGGCTCGTCGGGGATGCTGACGCCGCCGCTTCCGGCGGCTGGGGGCGTGTCGGCGACATGATCAAGGACCGCATCCGTCAGCGTCTGCCATTCCGGGCCGGCCACCCGGTTGGGGTTGATGAGGAAGGCCAGCGCGTTGTTCACCACCCGCCCCGGCCGCAGATTCTCCGGCAGCGCCGGCAATCCCCCGGCCAGCGCACCGGCCAGGATTTCGCAGGCCAGTGCCAAGCCGTAGCCCTTATGCCCACCGAAGGGCAGGATGGCGCCGGTCGGCTCGCCGAACATTACGCCGGGATCGCGCGTCGGCCGTCCGTCCGGGTCCAGCAGCAGGCCGCCCTCCACCTCCTTGCCCAGCGAGGCGGCGACGCGGCACTTGTTGGCGGCGATGGCGCTTGTCGCGAAATCGAGCAGGAAGGGCGCATAGCCCGGCGTGCCAGGAACGGCGATGCAGATTGGGTTGGTCCCCAGCCGCGGCCGGCTGCCGCCATGGGGGGCCGCCAGCGGACGGCTGACCACATTGACGAAGAACAGCCCGATCAGCCCGGCGTCGATGCACTGCTCGCCATAGGAGCCGACGCGGCCGATATGGTGGGCGTTGCGCAGGGCCAGGATGCAGGCCCCGCCAGCCTTGGCCCGTTCGATGGCGAGGTCGGTCGCCTCCCGCGCGATCACCTGCCCATAGCCGACATCGCCATCCACCACCAGGAAGGGCGCCTCGTCGCGGACCACGCGGGCATGACGGTTGGGCTGGAGATGGCCCAGTTCCAGGCTGCGGGCATAGACGGCGATCTGGCAGATACCGTGGCTGGCATGGCCGCGGGCGTCGGCCTCCACCAGATTGGCGGCGACGACGGCCGCCTCTTCCGCCGAACTGCCGCTGCGGCGGAGAATGGCGTCGAGCGTCGCGACCAGCCGGTCGGGGCGGTAGCGGACCTCGCTCATCGGCCAGCTTCCCTGAAGGCCGAATAGTCGATGGGCTTGGTGCGGTCCAGGGTCCGGTGTACCGGCGGCAGCGGATATTTCAGGCCGGTGGCGCAGTTGAACAGCACCGCCCGTTCGTCCCGCCCAACCCGGCCGTCGGCCAGCGCCTGCTTGTAGGCGGCGTAGGTCGCCGCACCTTCGGGACAGAGCAGGAAGCCCTCCTCCCGCGCCACCTCGTTCAGCGCGGTCTGGATGGCGTCGTCGGGCACGGCGATGGCGAAGCCGCCGCTCTCGCGCACCGCGCGCAGGATCAGGAAATCGCCGACCGCCTGCGGCACGCGGATGCCGGACGCGATGGTGTGCGCATCCTCCCAGCGGGGGGCATGCTCCTCCCCCTGTTCCCAGGCACGGACCATCGGGGCGCAGCCGGCGGCCTGCACCGCCACCATGCGCGGCCGCTTCGATCCGATGAAGCCGATGGCCTCCAGTTCGGCGAAGGCCTTCCACATGCCGATCAGGCCGGTGCCGCCGCCGGTGGGGTAGAAGATGACGTCCGGCACCTCCCAGCCCAGCTGTTCGGCAAGCTCCAGCCCCATGGTCTTCTTGCCTTCGATCCGGTAGGGCTCCTTCAGGGTGGAGACGTCGAACCAGCCGGCCTTGGCCTTGCCCTCCCCGACGATCTTCCCGCAATCGTCGATCAGGCCGTTGACGCGGTAGACGGTGGCGCCCTGCAGCTCGATCTCCGACACGTTGACCTCCGGCGTGTCGGCCGGGCAGAAGATGGTGGTGCGGATGCCGGCGCGGGTGGCATAGGCGGCCAGCGCCGCCCCGGCATTGCCGTTGGTCGGCATCGCCATGTGCGTGATGCCGAAGGATTTCGCCATCGACACTGCCATCACCAGCCCGCGCGCCTTGAAGGAGCCGGTGGGAAGCCGTCCCTCGTCCTTCACCAGCAACTCTGCCGCGCCCAGCCTTTTCGCCAGACGGGACAGCGGGACCAGCGGGGTCACCGCCTCGCCCAGGCTGACGATGTCCTCGACCCGGCGGACGGGCAGAAGCTCGCGGTAGCGCCACAGATCCTGCGGGCGTTCGGACAGCGAGCTTTTCGTCAGCGCCTGCTTCACGCCGTTCAGGTCGTAGCGGACCAGCAGCGGCTTGCCGGCGCGCGACAGATTGTGGACGGTGTCGGCCTCGTACCGCTCGCCGGTGTCGGCGCATTCCAGATGGGTGACGAAGGTCGGGCGCTCGACCGTCAGGTTAGAATCGAAGCGCACCGGATTGATGTCTTGGAAAGCCATTTAGCGGACCATGCCCCATTTGCGGACCGTATGGACCTCGATCCAGCGGAAGACGACATTCTCGACCAGCAGGCCGATCAGGATGACGGTGACGAGGCCGGCGAAGACCTTGTCGATGTACAGCTCGTTGCGGTTCTGGAAGATGAACCAGCCCAGCCCGCCCTTGCCGGACGACACGCCGAACACCAGTTCCGCCGCGATCAACGTGCGCCAGGCGAAGGCCCAGCCGACCTTCAGCCCGGTCAGGATCGCCGGGAAGGCGGCGGGGATCAGCAGCGTGACGACATAGCGCAGGCCGCCGAGCCCGTAGTTCCTCCCGGCCATCCGCAGCGTCTCCGACACCGAGGTGAAGCCGGCATGGGTGTTCAGCGCCAGCGGCCACAGCACGGCATGGACCAGCACGAAGATCAGGCTGACCTCGCCCAACCCGAACCACAGCATGGCGATGGGCAGCAGGGCGATGGCCGGCAGCGGGTTGAACATGGAGGTCAGCGTCGACAGCAGGTCGTTGCCGATCCGGGTGGAGACGGCGACCGTGGTCAGCAGCACGGCCAGCACCACCGCCACCGCATAGCCCTTCAGCAGCACGGCCAGAGAGGTCCAGGCCATCGACAGCAGATTATCGCGCCGGATGCCGTCCCACAGCGCCGCCGCGGTGTCGGTGAAGGTCGGGAACATCAGCGGGTTGTTCTGCCAGACCGCCGCCGCCTGCCACAGCGCCGCGACCGCGGCCAGCACCAGCAGCCGGCGCAGCGCCGTGACACTGCTCAGCCGCTCCCACGGGGATAGCGGGCGGGCGACGTCGCCGATGGGGCCGGTGGCGGTGACAGTGCGCTCGTACTCGGGGCGTTGCGGCGGCTCGCGCCTGCCGGTGGATGAAAGGCGGCGCGGGGAGAAGGACAGCTCGGTCATGCGCTTGGTCCCTTTCCGCTTCCTTCCACATCCTCGGCGAACAGCATGGTGTGGATGCGGTTGGCGAGCGCCTGAAACTCCGCTCCGCCGACGGCGCCATGGTCGTAGCCGTCGCAGTTGACCTCCGCCTTCACCTGTCCGGGATGGGGCGACATCACTAGGATGCGCGAGCCGACGACCAGCGCCTCATCGATGGAGTGGGTGACGAACAGCACGGTGAAGCGCAGGTCGTCCCACAGCTGCAGCAACTCCTCCTGCATCTTGCGGCGGGTCAGCGCGTCGAGCGCGGCGAAGGGTTCGTCCATCAGCAGGATGTCGGGCTCCATCGCCATGGCGCGGGCGATGGCGACGCGCTGCTTCATGCCGCCGGACAGCATGTGCGGGTGGACGTCGGCGAACTTCGTCAGGTTCACCCGGGCAATGCAGTCGAGCGCCTTCTCTTCCGCCTCGCGCCGCCCGGCCTTGCCGCTGGCGAGCAGGGGGAACATCACGTTCTCCTTGACCGTCTTCCAGGGCGGAAGCTGGTCGAACTCCTGAAAGACCATCATGCGGTCGGGGCCGGGCTTGGTCACGGTGCGGCCGTTCAGGCGGATCGCCCCCTCGACCGGTTGGAGGAAGCCGCCGACCGCCTTCAGTAGGGAGGATTTGCCGCAGCCCGACGGTCCCAGCAGGACGTAGCGCTCGGCCTGGAACACCTGGAAATCGACACGGTAGGTCGCGGTGACGAGGTGGCGGCGCGTCTTGTATTGCAGGGTCACGCCGGAGACATCCAACAGCGGCCGTTCGGACAGGCCGTCGCTGTCGATGCTCTGCGGATAGGTCAGCGCATTCATCGCGTCAGCTCCCCGCGCCATCATGCAGGTCGTCGAAGAAATAATCCTTCCATGAGGCCGGCTTGTTCTTGATGGCGCCGACCTTGTGCATGAAGTCGGCGAAGGCCTCCGTCCGGTTGGGCGTGACGGTGAAGCGGATGTCGGGGTCGTTCAGCAGGCGCAGGATATAGGCCTTGTCCAGGCTGCCCTTGTTCTGCGCCAAATAGGCGTCGGCCGCCGCCTCGTGATTGGCGTTGATGCTGTCCATCGCTTCGCGAAGCGCGTTCAGGAAGGCCTGGTAGGTCTTCGGGTTCTCGTCGCGGAAGGACTGCTTGCTCCAGATCAGGTTGAAGCTGTGCGGGCCGCCCAGCAGGTCGTAGGAACTGAAGACCTTGTGGATCTTCGGGTCGTCCAGCTGCTGGTACTGGAAGGGCGGGCTGGAGAGATGGGCGGTGATGCCGCCGCTGCCCGACAGCAGGGCCGCCGTGGCGTCTGGATGCGGCATCGACACCGTCAGCTTGTCGAGCGCGTCGTAATTGCCGGGGCCGAGTTCCTTCTCCGCAGCCATTTGCAGGATGCGGGCCTGGACGCCGACCTTCACCGCTGGCAGCGCGATCTTGTCGGCGTCGGTGAAGTCCTTCAGTGACTTGACCTTGGGATTGGCGGTGTTCAAGAACAGCGGCATGTCGTTGAGCGACGCGATCGCCTTGACGTTGGCGTTGCCCTTGGTGCGGTCCCAGATGGTCAGCAGCGGCCCGACCCCGGCCGACCCCAGATCGATGCTGCCGGACAGGAGCGCATCGTTCATCGCCGCGCCGCCGGACAGCTGGACCCAGTCGACCGCGATGTCGAGGCCCAGCGCCTTGCCGTGCTTCTCGATCAACTGGTTGTGGCGCAGCACATGCAGCGGCAGATAGCCGAGGCCATATTGCTCGGCGATGCGGATCCGCCCCTCGGCAGACGCCGGCGCCGCGATGGAACACGTCATCAGCAGCCCCATCGCCGATGCGGCGATGGCCGCAAAGGCGCGGCGGCTGGGGCGTCCTGGCTGGCGCATGGTGGTGCTCCCCTTATCTCGATAAACCTACTAGATTTTAGGGGAACATGATTCAGTATGACCGTCAATACTGTAAAATATGCGCGAACTCCAAAAAATTTCACAGAAATTTACGTGTTTTTATATCCGGCGGTCACTGTGCGAGAGCGGCGCGTCCGGCGCCGGTCAGGATCATGTCGTTCTGCGGGGCGTGGACGCGGGCGCACAGGACGTCGCGGTGATGGCGTTCCAGCGGGTGGTCGCGCGACAGGCCAGGGTTGCCGGTGATCTCCAGCGCCCGCGCCACCGCGTCGATAGCGTTGTTGGTCACCGTGTATTTCACCAGCAGGCTGTCGCTGGAGGAGGGCGGCGACCCGCTGTCGACCGCCGCCGACAGCGACCGAAGGAGGATGCGGTTGGTCAGCAGCAGCGCCTCGATCCCGCCCAACGCCTCCTGAAGACGTGGCACCGTGGCGAGCGATCCGCCATTCAGCCCCGTCGGCTTGCGGGCGTGCAGGAAGCCGACGAGCCAGTCGCGGGCGGAGCGGGCGATGCCGTCATAGACGCCGCTGAACAGGGTGGCCATCCAGGCGGTGGCGACGGCGTCGGGGGCGGCCCAGCCGGCGGGTGGGCGCAGCTCGCCGACATGATCGTCGGGGACGAAGACGTCTCGGAACACCACCTCGTGGCTGCCGCTGGCGCGCATGCCGATATGATTCCAGGTCTCCCGCACCTCGATTCCCTGTTCCGCCAGCCCGGCGCCACGCGAGACCACCCAGGTGCCGACCAGCGGTTCGTCGTTTTCGGTGCGCGCCCAGACGCCGAGCCAGGACAGAGCCGGAATCCCGGTGGAGTAAATCTTGGTGCCGGAGAGGCGCCAGCCGTCCGGCACCTTGCGCGCCACCGTTGCCGGCAACCCGCCGCGGTGAGGCGTGCCCAGTTCCGGCTCCACCCGCAGGATGTTAATCAGGGCGCCGTCGGTCGCGGCGGAGCGGGCGATGCGGTCGCGCAGGGCTTCCGGCCACGCCGGACCGCTCCAGAGCTGGTTGTGGATGACATATTGCAGCACCAGGACCAGGGCGGTGGACGGCTCGCCCCGCGCGATCCCGTTCACCACCGCCAGCGCGTCGCCCAGCCCGCCGCCCTTGCCTCCGGCCGATTTCGGGGTGATCAGCGCAGGAATCCCCGCCGCCGCCAGCCGGTCGAAATTCTCGAAGGGGAAGCTGGCAGCGGCATCATGCTCGGCGGCGCGCGGCGCGAACTCCGCCGACAGCGCGGCGATGAGCGAGTGGTCGACCACCACCGCGCTGTCGGCTTCGCCGAAGGCGGCGGAAAATGGCAGATCGTCGAAGGGCATGGTGGGCGGCTCCGCTTCGGCTGCGCAGCATCGCCTCCAGTTCCTCCACCGGGAATTTCG
>NZ_JBCEBL010000047.1:0-23791 GCF_049472615.1 Azospirillum sp. 11R-A
GGTCGAACAGCGCCTCGGCCAGCCGGGAGAAGCCGACCAGCGTGCCGAGCGCGAAGCCGATGCCGCCGCCGATGGCGAAGCCGGCCGCCGCCCGCAGCAGGCTGGTGCCGAGGTCGCGCAGCAGCGTGCCGTGCAGTGCGAGCTTCCAGGCGGTCGCCACCACCTTGCTGGGCGCCGGCAGCACATGGGGCTCGATCCAGCCGTTGCGGGCCAGCCCCTCCCAAACCGCCAGCAGCAGAAGCGGCGCGATCCAGGACAGGGCGACATGGGCTCTCGTGCCGATGCGGTGCGGTGGATCGGAGATCGGGCGGCGCACCCGTTTCGCCGCGGCCGGTGCTTGCGGGGTGGCGGCGCGGCGGACGCCGAAACTGCTGTCGAGGCTGCTCATGCGGGATCTCCACGGCTGGGCAGGACGGCTTGTCGAGGAATGGGGGGGCGATGCGGCGCCGGTCGCGGCGCCCGATGGCATGGCCGGGCGGGAAGGCGGCGCGCCGGACAGGCCGGGCAATCAACCGATCCCAGCCTGATTTAATATACTAAATCAGTCAACAAATAAAATGTATAACACTATCTATGTTTGTATATTTTGTCACCCTCGGCGGCAGCGTCACGCATAGCGTGACGCCGGCCGGTCCAGCCCGAGATGGTCGCGCAGCGTGGCCCCGCCGTACTCGCGCCGGAACAGGCCACGCCTCTGCAATTCGGGCACCACCTGCGTCAGGAAGCCATCGACGCCGCCCGGCAGATAGGGCGGCATCAGGACGAAGCCGTCGGCCGCCTGTTCCGTGACCCACTGTTCCAAAATGTCGGCGACCGTCTTCGGCGATCCGGCGGCGACGGCGAAGGACAGGCTCTCGACATAGGCGGCGCCGACCTCGGCGACGGTGGCGCCGCGCTCCAGCGCGTCGGCGATCACCCGCTGGAAGCGCCCGCGGCTGCCGGTGATGACGTCGCGCAGATCGGGGAAGGGGCCGTCCAGCGGATGGCGTGACAGGTCGTAATTCATGCTGCCGGACATGAAGGTCAGGCCGGCGACCGGGTCGATCAGCGCGCGCAGCTCGGCGCGGATGTCCTCGGCCTCGGCATCGCTGCGCCCGACGATGGGCATGAGGCCGGGCAGCACCTTGACGCTGCCGGGCGGGCGCCCGTTGGCGGCGACCTGGGCCTTGAAGGCGGCATAGGCCCGCTTGGCGCCGTCCAGATCGGGCTGCACGGTGAAGACCAGATCGGCCTGMCGGGTGGCGATGTCCTGGAAGGTGCCGGACACGCCGGCCTGGATGACGACGGGATGGCCCTGSGGCGGCCGTTCGACGTTCAGCGGACCGCGGACGCGGAAATGGCGGCCCTCATGGTCGATGTAATGGACGCGGCGGTCGTCGGCGAAGCGGCCGGAMTCCTTGTCCGGCYGGATCGCGTCCTCYTCCCAGCTGTCCCACAGCTTGCGCACCACGTCGATGAAYTCGTCGGCSCGCTCATAGCGGCTGGCATGGTCGAGATGGGCGGCRCGTCCGAAATTGCGSGCCTCGCTGTCGCTGACCGARGTGACGGCGTTCCACGCCGCCCGTCCGCCGCTGAGATGGTCGATGGTCGCGAACATGCGGGCGACGTGATAGGGCTCGGCATAGCTGGTCGACACCGTGGCGCCCAGGCCGATCCGGCCGGTGGCGCCGGCCAGCGCCGCGATCAGCGTCAGCGGTTCGGGCCGCGCGTTGGGMCGGCGGGCGACGGTGGCCGCCACCCCGCCGCCATARAGRTCGTCGAGGCCGAGCTTGTCGGCRACGAACAGCATGTCGAGCTTGGCGGCTTCGGCCTTCAGCGCCAGCTCGCGGTAGAAGCCGAGGTCGAACGGGCGCGCGGTGCCGGCGTCGGGGTGACGCCAGCCGCCGGCGTGCATCCCGGCCTCGGTRCAGAACAGAGCCAGATGCATSGTGGTCTCGTCGGTCKGAAAAGGGAAWGCGGTCNGNAAARNGGAANGGGCGGKCGCGGGGSTCAGCCGGCGCGGGCCGAYTGCGCYAGCAGGCCCGCGTCGAGGGCGAAGCTGCGGTCGGCATGGGCCGCCGCGGTGAAGGGCTTCTGGATCACGCCGATGCCGGTGTAGAAGTCGGCGGTGGTTTGCAGGTCGGCGAYRATGCCGTCRTCCACCGCCACCGGGCGGAAGCGCTCGAGGGTGAAGGCGGCGACGGCGATCTCCGGCGTCACCTTCACCAGATCGCCCCAGATGCGGGCATACTGCTCGACATTGCCGAGCGCCCAGATGCGGGCGGCGGCGACGCGGGCGACATAGTCCTGCAACAGCGGGCGCTTCTGCGCGATGGCGACATCGGTGGCGCTGATGAAGGCGTTGTTGTTCAGCAGGCCGCGGCCATCGACCAGGACCCTGCCGGTGCCGGCCACCACCTCCTGGGCGACATAGAGCGTCCAGATCGCCCAGGCATCCACCGTGCCGCTGGAAAAGGCCGATTTCGCTTCGGTCGGTTGCAGGAAGGCCAGCGTGACGTCGCTCACCGACAAGCCGTTCGCCTTCAGGGCGGCGACCACCAGATAATGGCCGATGGAGCCGCGCACCGCGGTGATCGTCCGCCCCTTCAGGTCGGCGACCGTCCGGATCGGCGAGTCCTTGCGCACCAGCAGGCCGATGCAGCCGGGATCGGAGCGGGCGGCGGAGATGATCCTGGCCGGCAGCCCGTTGGACAGGGCGAAGGCATGGGCGGCGTCACCGGCGAAGCCCGCATCGATGGCGCCGGCGTTCAGCGCCTCCAGCACCGGGGCCGCAGCCGGGAAATCGGCGAACTCCAGCGTGTAGGGAATGTCCTTCAACTGGCCGGAGGCCTCCAGCAGCGAGCGGATGGTGGACCGCTGGTCGCCGACCTTGAGGATGTCGCCGGCAGTGGTGGTGGCGGCGAAGGCCGGACAGGACAGCAGCGGGGCCGCCAGGGCGGGGGCCAGCAGTCCGGCGGCGGTGGCTTTGCCGGCTCCGCTCAGCAGGCGGCGGCGCGACAGGGCGGGCGGACGGTGCTCGGTCATCTTTGAAATTCCAGTTCGGGGAAAGCGGTGGCGGTGTCAGGACAGGGCCCGGGCACGGGCGAAAATCTGGTCCATCCGCCAATGTTCGTTGGCATAGCGCGGGTCGCCGGCCCATTCGTCCCAGCCGGAGTCGCGGCGGTAGCKGCCGYGCTGGCCGGASCGCTCGACCTCTTCGGCGCTSACCGCGGCCGGCGTCTCGCAGTCGGGAYCGACATAGAGCGCGTCGGGCTGGCAGTAGAGTTCGCACAGGAAGCAGGTCTGGCAGTCCTGCTGCCGGGCGATGACCGGMGGCCCGCCRCGGMCGGCGTCGAAGACGTTGGTCGGGCAGACGCGGACGCAGACCTGGCATCCGGTGCAGCGKTCGGCGATGACGAGGCTGATCATGCGGCACCTGCCTGGGNTGGGGRCGGGRTGKTCGAGAGGCTGGGGGGCCGGGCCCTCGAAGCGGGACCACAGCCGGTCCAGCCCGCCGACGGTCAGGCGCCGGGCCAGAGCCGGGTGGCTGGCCGKGGCATCGACGCGCAGATGCATGCCGCGGCTTTCCGGCCGGACGAGCGCGGCRCGGGTGCACCAGCGGGCGACGGCGGTCAGGGCGGCGCTCTCKCGCGCCTGTACCGTTTCCGCCGCCGTGGCCGCCCCTTCGCCGTCCAGATGGTCGCGCAGGTCGCTCCACACCCCGTCCAGCCGCGACAGCGAGCGGGCCAGCGCYGGGCCGCGGCGGAAGATGGTCTTGTCGTAGGGCAGCATCTCGGCCTGGACGGCGGCGGTGAYGGCACGCGGATCGACCGCSGCRGCGTGGCGCGCCGGGCGCAGTCCGGCCTGTCCCAGCGGACGGGCGGGRSTGTCGGTGCGCCGGCCCTGGCGGGCCGMCCGCGCCGCSGCGGCGCGYCCGGCGATCACGCCCGACGACAGCGCCCAGGCGGCCAGGATGGCGCCGCCGCCCGACACCGCCCCCGCCACCGGCTCGCGCGTCGCGGCATCGCCRACGACGAACARCCCGTCGGCGGCGGTGCCGCAGTCGTCGTCCGCCAGCCGGATGCCGCCGGAYCCGCGGATGGTGCCYTCCGGCCGCAGMAGCACGGGAAAGCGYTGGGTGAAGGGATCGSCGCCRCTGCGGTCGAAGGGCAGCATCATGTTGGGCTGYACCCGGCGCAGCCGCTCGCGGATGTCCGCCGGCATGCGGTGCAGGCTGCACAGCACCGGCCCYTCCAGCATGGCRCGKGCCAGCGTCCGGGTGGTGTCGCYGGGCGGYACGGCGATCTCCCGTCCCKCGCCRTCGTAATAGGTGGCGAAGGCGAAGGACATCGACCGGGTCATGGTCGAATGGGCCGGCGCCACCGTGTGGTAGGTGGAGAACTCCATGCCGGAGAAATCCACCCCGGCCTCCGCCGCCATCAAATGGCCGTCKCCGGTGTTGGTGTGGCTGCCGAGAAGCCGCGAYTTGAAGGCGCAGCCGCCGGTCGCCAGGATCACCGCCCCGGCGCGCACSGTCCAGGCCTCGCCCCGCTGGCGGCGCAGGCCGCGYGYGCCGACGATGGTCCCGYCRGWGTCGGCCAGCAGYTCCAGCGCCGGRCTCTGGTCGAGGATGCGGACGCCGAGCYTGTGGATCTTCCGGCGCATCGCCCGCAGATATTCCGGSCCGCGCAGGCCGCGGTACTGCACCGTTCCGSTCTCGTCGGTGGAGAAGTCGTAGACATCGGCGATGGTCGGCAGRGTGGTCCAGGTGATGTCGAGGATCCGCGCCATCCAGGCCGGGTCGGCGATGCCGCCGGCAATCGCCATACGCTGGCGGATCGCCTCGGCCCGCGCGTCGGTGTCGGGGGGCACCCACCAGTGGCCGGGTCCCGAGGTGGCGGCGACCCCGCTGGCGCCGCAATAGCCCTTGTCGGCCAGCACCACCCTGGCCCCGGCCTGTGCCGCCGCCAGCGCCGCCTAGGTTCCCGACAGGCCGCCGCCGATCACCAGCACATCGGCGGCGATGGCCGGCAACTCTGCGACGGGCAACCCTGAGGCCTGCAATCCAGCGGTCGGCGGAGCGGTCGATATCCGGGTGTTCGGCATTTCTGTGAAACTCCGCCGCTTCGATGCATCTGTGTGTTGTTTCTTACAATACCGCAGCGGCACCCCGTCAATTTTGGAATGCTCATGATTTCGTTGAGTTTTTCAAATGAGTCGGATGCCAGTGGCCCCAGTGGGAACAATAATTACATGGGGAAAATGTATAATAAAAACACAAATCACTATCTTTACAGTAGGAATAAACAGTGATTAAGCTCTGTCCCTACGGTGAATGCGGGGCGCCGCACATGACCCCCAGAGGGGCCCCAACGAGGCCCAAACCAGGAGACACCAGGCATGCCGTTCCGTCCGTTGCACGACCGCGTCGTCGTCCGCCGTGTGGCTCAGGAGGAAAAGTCGAAGGGCGGGATCATCATCCCCGACACCGCCAAGGAGAAGCCGCAGGAGGCTGAGGTGATCGCCGTCGGTCCCGGCGTGCGCGACGACCAGGGCCGCATCCACCCGCTCGACGTGAAAATCGGCGACCGTGTGGTCTTCGGCAAATGGTCGGGCACCGAGATCAAGGTGCAGGGCGAGGATCTGCTGGTCATCAAGGAATCCGACATCGTCGGCGTGGTCGAGCCCGCCTGACGCCCGCCCAGGCAGACCCGCCCGTTTCCGCTGGAACCCACCCAAAAAAGACTTCGATAAAAAGGACATCGTCATGGCCGCCAAGGACGTCAAATTCTCCGCCGATGCCCGCGACCGCATCCTGCGCGGCGTCGATACCCTCGCCAATGCCGTGAAGGTCACGCTGGGCCCGAAGGGCCGCAACGTCGTGATCGAGAAATCCTTCGGCGCCCCCCGCATCACCAAGGACGGCGTGACGGTCGCCAAGGAGATCGAACTGGCCGACCGCTTCGAGAATCTCGGCGCCCAGCTGGTGCGCGAGGTGGCGTCGAAGACGGCCGATCTGGCCGGCGACGGCACCACCACCGCCACCGTGCTGGCCCAGGCCATCGTCCGCGAGGGCGCCAAGGCGGTCGCCGCCGGGCTGAACCCGCTGGACCTCAAGCGCGGCATCGACCGCGCCGTCGCCGCGGTGATCGCCGACGTGAAGGAGCGGGCCAAGACCATCTCCACCAACGACGAGGTGGCGCAGGTCGGCACCATCTCCGCCAACGGCGAGCGCGCCATCGGCGCCATCATCGCCGAGGCGGTGTCCAAGGTCGGCAACGACGGCGTCATCACGGTGGAGGAGGCCAAGAGCCTGGAGACCGAGTTGAACGTGGTCGAAGGGTTGCAGTTCGACCGCGGCTATCTCTCGCCCTACTTCGTCACCAACGCCGAGAAGCTGGTTGTCGATTTCGACAACCCGTACATCCTGATCCACGACAAGAAGCTGTCCAGCCTGCAACCGCTGCTGCCGGTGCTGGAGGCGGTGGTGCAGTCCTCCCGCCCGCTGCTGATCGTCGCCGAGGATGTCGAGGGCGAGGCGCTGGCGACGTTGGTGGTCAACAAGCTGCGCGGCGGGCTGAAGATCGCCGCGGTGAAGGCGCCGGGCTTCGGCGACCGCCGCAAGGCGATCCTGGAGGACATCGCCATCCTCACCAACGGGCAGGTGATCAGCGAGGACATCGGCCTCAAGCTGGAGACCGTCTCGCTGGCCGATCTCGGCACCGCCAAGCGGGTGGTGATCGCCAAGGAGGAGACGACGGTGATCGACGGCGCCGGCGGCCGCGAGGCCATCGACGCCCGCATCGCTCAGATCCGCGCCCAGATCGAGGAGACCACTTCGGACTACGACCGCGAGAAGCTGCAGGAGCGGCTGGCAAAGCTGTCGGGCGGCGTCGCGGTGATCCGCGTCGGCGGCTCGACCGAGGTCGAGGTGAAGGAGCGCAAGGACCGCGTGGACGACGCCGTCCACGCCACCCGTGCGGCCATCGCTGAGGGCATCGTGCCGGGCGGCGGCGTCACCCTGCTCTATGCCACCCGCGCCATCGATGCGGTGGTGCCGGTCAACGACGACGAGCGGGTCGGCATCGACATCGTGCGGCGCGCGCTCCAGGCGCCGGTGCGCCAGATCGCCGAGAATGCCGGGGCCGACGGGTCGGTCATCGTCGGCAAGCTGCTGGAGGGGAACGACACCGCCTTCGGCTACGACGCGCAGACCGGTGAGTTCACCGACCTGCTGAAGGCCGGCATCATCGATCCGGCCAAGGTCGTGCGCATCGCCTTGCAGGATGCGGCGTCGGTCGCCGGCCTGCTGATCACCACCGAGGCGCTGATCGTAGAGCGTCCGGAACCGAAGTCCCCGGCTGCACCGGCCGCGGCCGGCGGCGGTTACGATTTCTGATCGCGACCGTCCGGGTGCCGGCGGGCGCTGCGACCAATGTCCTTCCGGCGCCGCGCCTCGCTGGTGTCCCGTCCTCCCGTGCCTGAAGCCGCCGCCCGTCAGCGGGTCCACGCCCCGATTTCGGGCGGCGGCCTTTTTCGAAATCGTGCCTACAGCCTTTTGGAGACGACGCCATGCCCCAGCCCGCGCTTTCCCGACGTTCAGCGCTTTTCCACACCCTGGCCGGAGGTTTGGCGCTCGCCTGCATCGCGATGTCCGGCGGGCCGGCGAACGCGGCGGAGGCGGCGGGCGAGCCGCTGTGGTTCGGGGTCAGCGGGCCGCTGACCGGTCCCAGCGCGCAGTATGGCGCGCAGTGGAAGAAGGGCTTCGACCTGGCGCTCGACCAGATCAACGCCGCCGGCGGGGTGAAGGGCCGTCCGTTGCGCTATGTGTTCGAGGACAGTCAGAACGATCCGCGCCAGTCCATCGCCATCGCCCAGAAATTCGTCGCCGATCCGAAGATCCTGATCGAGTTGGGCGACTTCTCCAGTCCGGCGTCGATGGCCGCTTCGCCGATCTACCAGCGGGCCGGGCTGGTGCAGTTCGGCTTCACCAATTCCCACCCAGATTTCACCAAGGGCGGCGACTTCATCTGGAGCAACTCCATCAGCCAGGCGGAGGAGCAGCCGAACGTCGCCGACTTCGCGGTCACCTCGCTGAAGCTGAAGCGGCTGGCGGTGCTGCACCTCAACACCGACTGGGGCCGCACCAGCAAGGACATCTTCGTCAAAGCGGCGAAGGAGCGCGGGGCGGAGGTGGTCGCCACCGAAGGCTATCTGCCCGACGAGAAGGACTTCCGCTCCACCCTGGTGCGGGTGCGCGAGGCCAATCCCGACGGCATCGTGCTGATCTCCTACTATGCCGACGGTGCGGCCATCGCCCGGCAGCTGAAGCCGGTCGGTCTCAACCAGCCGGTGGTCGCGGTGGGGTCCGTCTATTCGCCGAAATTTCTCGAACTGGGCGGCGAGGCGGTCAACGGTGTTTACACCCGCGCCAACTTCTTTCCAGCGGAACCTCGTCCGGAGGTGCAGGGTTTCGTCGCCGCCTACCGTGCGAAGTACCAGGAGGAGCCGGACGCTTTTTCAGCTTACGCCTATGACGCGGTGCTGGTGGCGCAGCGGGTGATCGAGGCCGGCGGTACCGACCGCACCGCGATCCGCGACGCCTTTCCCCGCGTGAAGGACATCCCCAGCGTCATCTTCGGCAAAGCGACCTTCAATCCGGAGACGCGCCGCGTGTCCGGCGTGCGCAACGTCAAGCTGGTGGTCAGGGACGGCGCCTTCGCCCTGTGGGACGGCAGCCTCCCCGCCGCCACCAACTGATCCGAATTTTGTAGTTTGAAAGCGATTCCAATGTTCGATCTGATCCTCCGGTCCACCGCGCTGGTCGCCGGCACCCTGTCGCTGCTGACCGCGCTCGGCGTCGTCCAGCCGGCCTTCTCGCAGCCCGCCGATCCGGCGAAGGAGCCGGTGCTGCTCGGCGTCAGCGGGCCGTTGACCGGCCAATATGCGCAGTATGGCGCGCAGTGGCAGTGCGGCTTCGATCTGGCGCTGGAGCAGGTGAATGCCGGCGGCGGCATCCAGGGGCGGCCGCTGCGCGTCCAGTTCGAGGACAGCCAGAGCGATCCCAAGCAAACCGTCGCCATCGCCCGCAAATTCGTCGCCGACAGCCGCATCGTCGCCGAGCTGGGTGACTTCACCAGCGCCGCGTCGATGGCGGCCTCGCCGATCTACCAGAATGGCGGGCTGGTGCAGTTCGGCTTCACCAATTCGCATCCCGACTTCACCAAGGGCGGCGATTTCGTCTGGAGCAACGCGCTCAATCAGGCGGAGGAGATGCCGGTCCTGGCCGATTTCGCGGTGACGGCGCTGGGGCTGAAGCGCGTCGCCCTGCTGTTCATCAACAACGACTGGGGCCGCACCAGCAAGGATCTGTTCGCCAAGGCCGCCAAGGAGCGCGGTGCCGAGGTTGTCGGCGCCGAGGGCTATCTGGCCGACGAGAAGGATTTCCGCTCCGCCCTGGTCCGGGTGCGCGATACCAAACCGGACGGCATCGTGCTGGTCTCCTACTATGCCGACGGCGCCCAGATCACCCGCCAGCTGCGCGAGGCTGGGCTGACCCAGCCGGTGGTAGCATCCGGATCGGTCTATTCGCCCAAGTTCCTGGAGCTGGGTGGGGCCGCGGTGGAGGGCGTCCACACCACAACTCCCTTCTTCCCCGGCGACCCGCGGCGGGAGGTCCAGACCTTCGTCAAGGCCTACACCGCCAAATACGGGCTGGAGCCGGACGCCTATTCCAGCCGCGCCTACGATGCGCTGCTGCTGCTGGCGACCGTGATCCGGCAGAGCGGCACCGACCGCACCGCCGTCCGCGACGGGCTCGCCACCGTCAAGGATGCGCCGAGCGTCGTCTACGGCACCGTCCGCTTCGATCCGCAGACCCGGCGCGTCGACAAACCACTGAGCACGCGGCTCGTCGTGAAGAACGGCGGCTTCGCCCTGTGGGAGCCGGTGGCCGCCAAGGCCGCGAACTGACGCCGGAAGGACCGACCATCGTGTTTCCCACCACTCTCGGCCCGTGGCTCGACTACACGATCAACGGGCTGGTCATCGGCAACATCTATGCGCTGCTGGCCGTCGGTCTGGCGCTGATCTTCGGCGTCTCGCACCTAATCAACTTCGCGCATGGCTCGGTCTACATGGTCGGCGCCTATATCGGCTGGCTGTGCGTGACGAAGCTCAATCTGCCGCTCCCGGTGACCTTCATCGTCGTGGCCGCCGGCTGCGGGCTGCTGGGGGCGGTGATCGAGCGGGTAGGGCTGCGCCCGCTGCGCAACGCGCCGCGCATCGCCCCGCTGCTCGCCACCATTGGCCTGTCGGTGGTGCTCGACCAATCGGCCCAGCTTCTGTTCAGCCCGGATCCGCGCGCGCTGCCGACTCAGCTGCCGACCTGGCGCATCGCCATCGGCGGCGGCAGCATCGGCGCGCTCGACCTGCTGATCGCCGGGGTCGGTATCGGCAGCGCCGCCCTGCTCTACGGTTTCCTGCGCTTCACCAAGCTGGGCTGGGCGGTGCGGGCGACGGCGCTCGACCGCGACGCGGCGCAGCAGTGCGGCGTCGATGTCGACAAGGTAAACCGCACAGTGTTCGCCATCGCATCCGCGCTGGGCGGGGTCAGCGGCCTGCTGGTCGGCATGTATTACAACACCATCGACCCCAACATGGGCTTCCAGGCCGGGCTGAAGGGCATCGTCGCCCAGCTGATCGGCGGCGTCGGCAACGTGCCGGGCGCCATCGCCGGCAGCCTGCTACTCGGCCTGATCGAGAGCTACGGCATCGCCCTGTTCGGCACCAGCTACCGCAACCTGTTCGCCTTCGTGGCGCTGATCCTGATCCTGGTGCTGCGGCCCAACGGCCTGTTCGCCCGGGCCCGCCGACTGCCGCCGGAGCCGCTGACCGGCACCTTCATCGCTCCCAGCCGGCCGCTGGTGCTGCCGCGCTGGGCGGTGTGGGCGCTGGCCGCCGCCGCACTCGCCCTGCCGCTGGTGGTGCAGCAGCCCTATCTGTTGCAGACGCTGGGCAATGCCTGGCTCTACGCCCTGCTGGCGCTCAGCCTGACGCTGGTCGCCGGCACGGTCGGTCAGGTGTCGCTCGGCCATGCCGGGCTGCTGGCCATCGGTGCCTATGCCTCCTCGCTGCTGGCGCTCGATGCCGGGGTGCCGGTGCTGCTGGCGGTGCCGCTGGCCGGGCTGGTGGCGGCAGCGCTGGGCACAGCGCTGGTCTATCCCGCCTTCCGGCTGCGCGGCCATTACGTCTCCATCGCCACGCTGGCGGTGGGGGAGATCGTGACGCTGGTCATCCTCAACTGGGAAAGCCTGACCCGCGGCCCGATCGGCGTCACCGGCATCCCGCCCCTGTCGGTGGCGGGCAAGCCGCTGGTCAGCGGGCAATGGGTCTATTGGGTGCCGCTGGCCGTCCTGCTGGCCTTCGCCGCCCTGCAATCGCGCCTGCTGAGCTCCCATCTCGGCCGCACGCTGCGGGCGATCCGCGAGGACGACGTGGCTGCGCGCTCCTACGGCGTCGACCTCAACCGCTACAAGGGCCTTGCCTTCGCGGTGGCGGGATTCATCGCCGGGGTGGGCGGCGCGCTGATGGCGCATTTCTACTCCTACATCAACCACGAGACCTTCCCGGCGCCGGTGTCGATGCTGGCGCTGACCATGGTCATCCTCGGCGGGCTCGGCAACGTCGCCGGGGCCGTGCTGGGGGCGGCGGTGCTGGTCGGGCTGCCAGAACTGTTCCGCGCGGCGGCCGAATACCGCATGCTGATCTACGGCGTCGTCCTGCTGCTGCTGATCCGCTTCCGCCCGCAGGGCCTTCTGGGAACGGTGTGAGGACGCCATGGCGAACGAGCCGAAGAAACCCCTTCTTGAAATTGCCGGACTGACCCGCCGCTTCGGCGGGCTGACCGCGGTCAACGGCCTGTCGCTGACGGTGGGGCAGGGCGAGTTGGTCAGCGTCATCGGCCCGAACGGCGCCGGCAAGACCACCCTGTTCAACCTGATCTCCGGGCTCGACGTGCCGGATGCGGGGTCGGTCACCTTCGAGGGCCGCGACGTCACCGGCCTCTCCGCCGAGCGGCTGGCCGCCCTCGGGCTGGCCCGCAGCTTCCAGCATGGCCGGGTATTCGGCAACCTCAGTGTGCTCGACAATGTGCTGGTCGGCGCCCACACCCGGCTGCGCGCGGTGAAGCCGCGGATTCCGCTGGTGGGGCCGCTGGTCGAGCTGGCGTTGGCGCTGATCCGCCCGCCGTCGGTCCGGGCGGAGGAAGAACGGTTGCGCGCCGAGGCCAAGGAGATCGTCCGGATGTTCGGCGAACGGCTGACCCCGCGCCTCGACAAACCGGCGCACAGCCTGTCCTACGCCAACCGCCGCCGGGTGGAGATCGCCCGCGCGCTGGCCCTGCATCCCCGCCTGCTGCTGCTCGACGAGCCGACCGCCGGCATGAACCCGACCGAGACGGCGGAGATGCTGGAGATTATCCGCGGCCTGAAGGCGCGCGGCCTGACCATCTTGCTGATCGAGCACAAGCTGGATCTGGTGATGCAGCTGTCCGACCGGGTGGTGGTGATGGACCATGGCGCCCGCATCGCCGAGGGGTTGCCGGCTGCGGTCGCCAGCGATCCGGCGGTGATCGAGGCCTATCTCGGCCATAAGGCGGTGGGCGCTGCCAATCAGGATACGGGCCAGGACGGGGACGTCGCCGTCCCGGTCCGGATCGCGCATTGAGGGGGACCGGCGGAATGACCGACGCCTTGCTGCGGCTCGACCGCGTGAACAGCTTCTACGGGCCGGTGCAGGTCCATTTCGACCTGTCGCTGGAGGTGCCGCGCGGGCAGATCGTCTGCCTACTGGGCGGCAACGCCAGCGGCAAATCCACCACGATGAAAATCATCCTGGGGTTGCTGAAGCCGCGCTCCGGGCAGGTGGTCTTCGACGGGCAGCCGCTGACCGGCCTGACCACGCCGCAGATCGTCCGGCGCGGTATCGGCTCGGTCCCCGAATCCCGCCGCCTGTTCGGCACCATGACGGTGCGCGAGAATGTGCTGATGGGCGCCTACACCCGCAGCGATTCCAAGGCGGTGGCGGAGGATTACGACGGCGTCCTCGACCTGTTCCCCAAGCTGCGCGAACGTCATGCCCAGCAGGCCGGCACCCTGTCTGGCGGCGAACAGCAGATGGTGGCGATGGCTCGCGCCCTGATGGGTCGTCCGCGGCTGATCGTGATGGACGAGCCGACGATGGGCCTGTCACCCTTGCATGTCGACCGCGTGCTGGAAATGATCCAGACCATCAACCGGCAGGGCGTGAGCATCTTCATGGTGGAACAGAACGCCAGCCTCGCCCTGCAGATCGCCCATCGCGGCTATGTGCTGCAGACCGGACGCATCGTTCTGTCCGGCCCGGCCGCCGACCTTGCCCGTGACCCGCAGATTCGCGACGCCTATCTTGGCGGTGCCCAGGCCGCCTGACGCAGCATTTCCGACAGGACCCGATCGACGATGACCAAGGACAGCCCCGCCGTGCCTTCCACCGTAGCAGACCCCGGCCCCCGTTCTCTGGAGGAACTGGAGGCCCGGCTCGCCCGCGATCTCGACCTTCTCACCCTGCCGCCGGCTGATTGGGTGCCGGCGCGGGACGGCGGCGTTCTCGACGTCGCCATCGTCGGTGCCGGCATGGCCGGGCTGACCGTCGCCTTCGCCCTGCGCAAGGTCGGCATCTCCAACATCCGGCTGTTCGACCGGGCGCCTGCCGGCCGAGAGGGGCCGTGGGCGACCTATGCCCGCATGGAGACGCTGCGGTCGCCCAAGACCTTGACCGGTCCGGCGCTAGGCTTCGCCAACCTGACCTTCCGCGCCTGGTTCGAGGCGCAGTTCGGCCGCGCCGCCTGGGACGCGCTGTACCGCATCCCGCGCCTGCAATGGCTGGAATACCTGACCTGGTACCGCCGCGTCACCGGCGCGCCGGTGCGGAACGACACCGCCTTGACGGGGCTCACCGGCGACGCCGACGGCGTGACGCTCGACCTCGACGGTCCGGAGGGGCGGCAACGGGTGCGGGCGCGGCGGGTGATCCTGGCGAACGGCCGCGACGGCCTGGGCGGCCCCTTCGTCCCGGCCTTCTGGAAAGCGGTGGACAAGCGATTCTGGAGCCATGCCCATGAGCCCATCGACTTCGGAGCGCTGAAGGGCAGGACGGTGGCGGTGCTCGGCGCCGGCGCCGGCGCGGTGGACAATGCGGCGGAGGCGCTGGAGCGAGGCGCCGCCAAGGTCTACATGCTGATCCGGCGGGCTGAACTGCCGCGCATCAACAAGAGTCTGGGCGCCGGCCATCCCGGCATCGTTCTCGGCTTCCACACCCTGTCGGACGAGCGGCGCTGGGCCTACAACCAGTATATCGCCGAGACCGGCGTGCCGGCGCCGCACAACTCCATGCTGCGCTGTTCGCGCCATGCCAATTTCGCGCTTCTCACCGGCTGCGCCGTCGAAGCGGCGGAGGCCGATGGCGACCGTCTGGTGCTGCGCACCGGACGCGGCACGGTGACGGTCGATCACGTCATCCTCGCCACCGGCTTTTCTGTGGATTGGGCGCAGCGGCCGGAGCTGGCGGAAATCGCCCGCCACACCCTGCTGTGGCGCGACCGCTATGTCCTGCCCGGCCATGAGGCCGGCGAGTTCGCCCAGCATCCCTATCTCGGCGCCGATTTCGAGTTCCTTGAGCGCACCCCCGGCGAGGCGCCCTGGCTGAACCGCATCCATGCCTTCAACTACGCCGCGGTGCTGAGCCACGGCAAGGTGACCGGCGACATCCCCGGCATCAGTGCCGGGGCGGAGCGTCTGGCCGACAGCATCACGGCGGCGCTGTTCACCGAGGACTACGATTACCACTGGCAGCGGCTGATCGGGTTCGAGACGCCGGAACTGCTGGGCGACGAATGGACCGAAGCAGAGGATTTCCAATGAGCGATACCGTCACCATCGGCACCGGCGGCGACATCGCCTCCGACCTGATCGACCGGCTGGCCGGCCTGTCGGACGCCTCCCCGCTGCTGGCCCTGCGCGCCCGCCGGGCGGAGGTCCGCACCCGCACCCAGGCAGCGCACGATGCCCTGCTGGCGTCGCGGCGGCCCGGCCTGTTTCCGGCCGCCGAGCGCGCCGCGGTGGCGGAACGCATCGCGGCGCTGGCCGGCAACGACRCGCTCGCYGCCCAYTACCGYGGGCTYGCCGCCGGCRCCGATGCRCGCCCGGCCCTGRTCGCCCATGCGGAGCGGGTYACCCKGTCCCCGCGCGAGTCCCGGCCGGAGCATCTGGGCGCGCTGGMRGCGGCGGGGCTGGATGCGCACGGCATCGTCGCGCTGTCGCAGCTGATCGCACTGGTGAACTATCAGGTCCGCCTGCTGGCCGGACTGCGCGCGCTAGCAGGCGGCGCGGCGGAGCCGCCGTCCGGCCCGCTGCCCGTCGGAGCACCGGTGCCGGTCGATGCGGACATCGGCTTCACCATTGACGTGCTGGACTGGAAGCCCTGGCTGACCCCCGTGGTGCTGAAGGATGCGACGGAAGAGCAGCGGCTCGCACTGGCGGTGACGCCGTCCAACATCGCCATCGGCGCCTATTCGCTGGTGCTGGCGCATGAGCCGGAATCGCTTCTACACCGCACACCGCTGTTCAATGGCATCATGTACGCCCCACGCGGCCTTCCCCGGGCCGAGCGAGAGTTCGCAACGGCCGTAGAATCGGTGCTCAACGGCTGTGTCTATTGCGCCTCCGTCCACGCCCGCCGCTTCGTCGAACTCACCGGCGGCAGGGAAGAGGTCGATGTGCTGTTTGCGCAGGGGATTTTCGGTCAGGACGATCCGCGCCGGCAGGTCATCGCCCAGATCGCTGCCCGCCTGACCGTCACGCCTGCCGCCCTGATGGCGAGGGATGTCGCAACGCTTCGCGGGGCTGGACTGGAAGACGGCGAGATCCTGGATCTCGTCCTGGCAGTTGCGATCTTCGCCTGGGCGAACCGCCTGATGCTGAGCCTGGGCGAGGCCGTGCGGTGAACGGAGCCTTGGCCGGATAGAGCGGCCTTTCCGCAGCAGCGGCTATGGCTCGGGGCAGGGACGTACAATAGGGTGATGGCTGTGCAGTGACCGTCGTCCAGCACAGCATCTGGCGTGGCGGATCCGGCGCAATGTTCAGCGGCCGGTGCAATTCTTCCAGCCGTGCGGGGGGAATGGCAAAGCCAGTGTTGAAGCGTTCGACGAGGCACGGTAGTACGGCATTTACTCTGATCCAAATACCATCAGCCGATCTAACCCCGCGACGACCGCTCAGCAGCTCGTCGAGAACCTGGCGGAAGACTGACAGTTCTATGTTGCGAGGGACTGACATTTTAGCTTTGCGCTTACAGATCAACGACGCATAATATTCGTTATGAAAATAATGTGCATTATGCGATATCGCATAACTGGTTGGCCTTGCTGTCCCGGGTCAGGCACCAGCAAAACCCGCTCCGGGAACAGAGCGACGGGGATCAGGCAGACGGCGTCAGCCGCCCTTGCCGGGATCCTTCACTGCGGCGACCATGTCAAACTCGACGTTGAACAGCTCATCGTCTTGCCGTTCGACATCCGCGGATGTAGGTGTCGTGTACGATGTCGCGCGTATCGACATCGATGGTGACCGGGCCGCGCGGGCTGGTGCAGCTCATGCCCCTGGCGGCGACGACGAAACTGTCTCCGTCGGCCTTCTTCAGCACCTCATAGACCAGATGCATACCGTCCCAGTCGCCGACCGACATGAAGTTGGGGCGCAGGCCGCCGTTCGCCTTGCGGAAAGCCTCGACATAGGCCTTGTTCTCCGGCGACGGGTGGGCGGCGGAATAGTAATGCGCCGTCACCGTGCCGATCGCGGCGTCGCCCATCGACGGCAGGATGTCGTTGTTGGTCACGTCCCCGGTGGCGAGCAGCCGCACCCCGGCCTTGGCCAGACCGCGATTGGCGAACCCTTTCATGAAGGACGCCCCCTCGCCCGACGGCACAAAGGCGAAGATAGCGTCGGGGGCGGTGTCCTTGGCGCGCTGCACGAAGGGGCCGTAGTCGGGGTTCTTCAGCGGGATGCGGACGTCCCCGACCACGGTGCCGCCGGACGCGGCGAAGCGCTGCCCAAAGATGGTTTCCATTAAGAATACATCTTGGCGGCGCCATTCTTCGCTGCCCATTGGGCGATGGTGGCGGCCGACTGCGGCAGGGTGCCGGACGTGCGCAGGATCTAGGGCGATTTGGTGGTGATGACGGAGGCCGCCGCCGCCATAACGATCATCGGCGTCTTCTCCTGCTCCGACACCGGTTCTCCTTCACCACCAGTTTCTGGGCCAAGCGCTTGGTCATGTCGGGCGTCGAGCCGGTGTCGTCCTTGACGATCACCTGCACCTTGCGGCCGGCGACGCTGTCGCCGTCGAGCTGCAAAGCCTTAACAGGGCGCGGAAAAACGAACATATTCGGGCCTTTTCCCCCGCTGCGGCTTGAGAATGGGAGTTCTGACGCCCGTTTTCATCAGAATAGAGCGCCTTTTCGCGCTCTGCGGCTCCCGGAACCGCCATTCAGGCGGATTCCGGGCGTGATTATGCCGCCGCCAGCAGCTTGGGCAATCGGATCAGGTTGTAGGCGGTAGCGGTCAGGGTGAACATCCAACCGACGCGGGCCGTGCCGCGATGACGCGTCTTGCGCAAGCCGGCTCCCTTGATCCAGCCGAACACCTCCTCGATCCGTTTGCGGACTCTCAGGCTGACGGCGTAGCCGGGGTGGCGGGTGGTCCGGCCGTCGATCGCCGAGCGGCGGTTGCTCGTGTTCTGCGCAACATGCGCAGCGGCGCCCAAGCTGCGCATGTTCGCCACGAAATCCTTGGTGTCGTAAGCCTTGTCGGCGCCGACTGTGATGCGGTGGCGGCCGGGGATGGCCTCAATCATGGACACCGCCGCTTCGCGTTCAGCCAGACCGGTGGCCGCGGTGAGCCGGACATTCACCACCAGGGCGTGACGGTTCTCCATCAACGCATGGCCCATGAAGGCCAGCTTCGCCGGCTGCCCGTTGCCCTTGCGGTACAACCGCGCCTCGGGATCGCTGGTCGAGGCATGGGTCTCGTTGGACCGCTTCTCGCCATGAAAGTCGCGGTCGCCGTTGCGCCCCGGCCCCGGCGGCTCGCCGCTGCCGTCCTTGGGCCGAAAGCTCTTCACGCTGGCCCAGGCTTCGATCAGCGTGCCGTCCACCGAGAAGTGCTCGTCCGACAGCAGCGCCTTGACCTTCGGCTGACCCAGCACGGTGGCCAGGAACGTGGCCGCCACATCCCCGGCCAGCAGACGCTCACGGTTCTTGGTGAACACCGTAACGTCCCATACCGGGGCGTCCATCGACAGGCCGACGAACCAGCGGAACAGCAGGTTGTAATCGAGCTGTTCCATCAGCTGGCGTTCCGAGCGCACCGAGTAGAAGGCCTGGAGCAGCAGAGCCCGCAGCAGCTTCTCCGGCGGGATCGACGGCCGCCCGATCTTCGAGTACAGGCCTTCGAAGGCGGGCGACATCACCTCCAGCGCTTCATCCACGATGGCCCGGATCGGCCGCAGCGGGTGATTGGCCGGAACCCGCGCCTCACAGCTCACGTAGCTGAAAAGACCCTCGCTGCGTTCGTCCGATCCGCGCATCATCCCCTCTCCGACCGCACCCTGTGCCAGCAGAGAGAATCACGAGAGCCCGCCGCAGCACAGCCTTTTTCCGCATCCTGTTAAAGGCAAAGGCCGGTGCTTGCGAAGCAGCCGGCCTTTGCTGCGTTCGGTAATGGTGATTGAGGGGGCAGGATTTGGTCTTTACCGAACAATGATTCGCTTTTGAACGCGGTTAGGATTGACGCCCCACTTCTCTCCTTCCTTCTCAATAAGGCCGGTCGCCCAGCACAGTGGCGCGGTGCATAATGCGCTGGTGCGGCGCATAGTCGTTCACCGCGTAATGCTGGGTCGATCTATTGTCCCACAGCACCAGATCGTCGGCTTTCCAACTCCAGCGCACCGTGTATTCCGGCCGGCTGATATGATCGTACAGGAAATCGAGGATCGCCGCGCTCTCCCGGTCGCTGAGCCCGACGATGCGCGCGGTGAAGTTCTCGTTCACGAACAGGGCTTTGGCTCCACTGACCGGATGGGTGCGGATAACGGGATGGACCACCGCCGGGTGCTTGTCCCGAGCCGCCTTCCAGCGGGCATGGGTCTCAGGGTCGCCGTTGTGCCGCCATTCAGGAAAGGAACGGGTGAAGTCGTGCAGGGCCTTCAGCGGCTCCAGCAGGCGGCGGATTGGTTCGGACAAGCCGTTGTAGGCGGCGATGTTGCTGGACCACACCGTGTCGCCGCCGATCGGCGGGATCAGCTTGCCGGACAGGGCGACGATGGCAGGCGGCGTTTCGATGCAGGTGACGTCGGTGTGCCAGACGTCGTTGTCGCTGGGATTGTGCGGCCCGGTGTCCAGCACCATGATCTCCGGCTGTTCCGCCACCTTCGGGTAGATCGGGTGGATGTGCAGCTGACCGAAGCGGGCGGCGAAGTCGCGTTGCGCCTTGGGGGTCAGGGGCTGGTTTTCGAAGAACAGAACCTGATGGGCGACCAGAGCCCGTTCCAGCGCCGCCGCTTCACTGTCGGACAGCGGATGGGAAAGGTCGATCCCCTCCACCCGCGCGCCGATGGCGGGACTGACGGGCGTGACGGTGAAGGTGGACAGGGCGATGTCTGGCATGGCGGTTCCCCGAATCTTGTCGTTCAACGAAGTGGTTTTTTGAATTGCGGATTCTCAGGACTTGCCCTTCCACGGCACCAGCCAGGCTTCCAACAGGCGCATTCCGTAGGAAAAGGCGAAGGCGAAGACGGCGATGATGCCGATGCCGACGAAGACCACGTCGGTGGCGAGGAAATGCGAAGCGGACATGATCATGAAGCCRATGCCGCGGGTGGCGGCGATCAGYTCCGCCGCGACCAGCGTGCTCCAGCCGACGCCGATGCCGATGCGCAGGCCGGTYAGGATYTCCGGCAGGGCRCTGGGCAGCACGATGGCGCGGAACAGCTGCCAGCGGCTGGCGCCCAGCGACAGSGCGGCGTTCACCCGTTCRATSGGSAGCGMCCGCACSCCGGCCTGSGCCGACAGGCAGACCGGCGCGAACATCGCCAGCGTCAGCAGGACGATCTTCGACACCTCGCCGATGCCGAGCCAGATGATCATCAGCGGCAGATAGGCCAGCGGCGGCAGCGGCCARTAGAACTCGATGGGCGTGTCGAAMACGCCCTTGGCCCAGCGGTTCAGYCCCATCGCCAGCCCSAGCGGRATGCCGAGCGAGGCGGCGATGACGGCGGCGGAGAAGATGCGGAACAGGCTGGCCGACACATGCTCCCACAGGGTGGCGCCGGCATAACCGTCGTCGAGGATGGCCAGAAACTGGGTCGCCACCTCCTCGGGGGGCGGCAGGAACAGCGGCGGCACCAGCCGATAATGGGTCACCAGGAACCACGCGGCCAGCAGCAGCGCGGCAGTGGCGAGGCTGATCGGGCCGGTACGCGCACCATCCAGGCCGAAGGGGTGGAGCCGGACGATCTTCGGTCGGTCCACCGGACCGACGGCACGGTCACCAGGGCGGGCGATGTCGGTCATTGCAGCACCGTCCCGCGGGAGTCCGTCTCAGCGTGCGGGCGATGCACCAGTGAGCGGATCTCGTCGTAGAGTTCGGCGAATTCCGGTGCCGACAGAATGGCCCGCACGTCGCGCTCGGCGGCGAAGCGGCGGACGAAGTTCAGATCGAAACGAGCGACGATCCGGCCGGGGCGCGGCGACATCACCACCACCGTGGTGCCGAGGAACAGCGCTTCCTCGATGGAATGGGTGATGAAGAAGATGCGCTTGCCGGTGCGCGCCCAGACGTCGATCAGCAGTTCCTGCATCTGTTCGCGCGTCAGGCTGTCCAGCGCGCCGAACGGCTCGTCCATCAGCAGGATTTTCGGGTCGGTCGCCAGCGCGCGGGCGATGCCGACGCGCTGGCGCATGCCGCCCGACAGCTCGTGCGGGGCGGCATCGGCGAAGCTTTCCAGCCCGACCAGCCCCAGCAGTTCCTCCGCCCGCTCCCGCCGTTCCCTGGCGGGAGCCCCGGCGAACCGCAGGCCGAGCGCCACATTGTCGGCGACGCTGCTCCAGGGCAGCAGCGTGTCCTTCTGGAACACGACGCCGCGGTCGGCGCCGGGGCTGGCGACCGGTTGGCCGTCCAGCGTAATCGCCCCTTCCGACAGAGGCAGGAAGCCGGCGATGGCGTTCAGCAGCGTCGACTTCCCGCAGCCCGATGCCCCCAGCGCCACCACGATGCTGTTGGCGTCGATATCGAGCGACGCGCGGTCCAGCGCATGCACCACCCGGCCGTCGCGTGCGGAGAAGAAGACGCTGGCGTTGCGGACCTGGAGCATGGGCGCTCTCCCGTCTGCCGTTGGCTCAGCGGATGTCCTTGACGTAGTCGGCGGTGACGAAGCCGCCGTAGCTGGGCAGCACGGTGGTGATCTTCTTCTGCTCCTTCAGGAACTCCGCCGTATCCTTCAGGATCTTACCGGCACCACTCGCCTCGCCGCCGCCCAGCCAGGCAGTGGAGGCCTGCACCTCCGCCGGGACCAGCGACAGGTTGGTCAGCGCCGACGCTTGATCGGTCGGCGTGCCGCCCAGCATCTTCGCCAGCGTCTTCGCATTCTCCGAATCCGGCCCCCAGGCCGCCTTGTCGTTGCGGAAGGAGGCGCTGTAGCGCTCGATGGTGCCGGCGAAGCTCTTCAGGAAGGCCGGATTGTCCTTGGCGAAGGCGGCGGTCGCCACCCAGGCGCTGAAGGTCGGTGCGCCGCGGTCCGCCACCTCGCGCGAGGTCAGCAGCACCTTGCCGGTCTTCTTCAGTTCGGTCAGCGCCGGATCCCAGACGAAGGCGCCGTCCAGGTCGCCGCGGTTCCAGGCAGCGACGATATCCGGCTGCGGGATGGCGAAGACCTGCGCGTCACGCTCCGTCAGCTTCTCCTGCTTCAGAACGGCGAGCAGCTGGTAATGGTCGGTGGAGACCGGGGCGGCGGCCAGCTTCTTGCCCTTCAGGTCCGCCGGCTTTTCGATGCCGGAGCCGTTGCGCACCACCAGCGCCTCGTCGGTGCCGGAAATGGTCGCGAGATGGAAGGCCTTCACGTCCAGCCCGCGGCTGACCGCGGCGGCGAAGGGGCTGGAGCCGACATAGCCGACCTGCACGTCGCCCGACGCGATGGCGGCGAAGATCTCGGCCCCCGAATTGAACTTGCGGAAGTCGATCTCGGTGCCGGTCGCCTTGGCGAAATCGCCGTTGGCGATGGCGACCGAGGAGGGAAGCGCGTCGGTCTGATAGCCGACCACGACCTTGCCGGATGCGGCTTCGGCAGTGAGGGGAGCGGCAAAGGGAGCGATGGTCGCCAGAGCGGCATAGAGGAAGGTGGGCAGAATGGGCTTCATCGTCGTGTTCCCCGTCACGGTGTGAATGCCGGCATGCGAGCGCCGGAAATCCGAATGTCCGGGAACTCTAAGGCGACGCTCGCGTCGTTGTCACTATGAAATCTACTTTTCCTATGGGGAAATAGCTTAATACGCCTTTTATATGGTGTTAAATATGGCTTCCTGAGTGTCGTAAGGCGCTATAGCAACCCGGATTCCCTTACCTTCCTCAAACCGGGCGCCGTGCAGATCCCGCCAAAAAATATTGTCCGATACGAAGCTGGCGCTTGACCTCGCTCCATTTTCCTATTTTCCTATAGATTATTCAGAAATTCTACTTTTGCGTTATGTGGTTCCCCGCAGCCGTTCGGAAAAGCCTGTGACCCGACCACCAGACTAAGGAGTTCTGTCATGCAGGGTTTGGATGATTTCGACCGGATGGTGATGGCGTCGCTCTGCCCTTCCGGCGCGCTCGTGCTGCCGCTTCTGCCGCCTGATGGGCCGGCGGCCGATCCGCCGGCCGGGGAGAGCGGCAATGGCGTCGCAGACAATGGGCATGGGGATGGCGGCGGCCATGAGGACGGCAGCCTGCTTCCGCTCGGTCTCGGCATCGTCTCGGCCATTCTCCTGGCATCGCTGGCGGCGCTGACCTGATCGGCCCGCCGGCCGCTCATACACTCTCGAAGGACAAGAAAAAGTGGCGGTTCAGGACCACGACGCATACTGGCACCCCGGTCTCGAAACCCAGAGCCGAGCCGACTGGCGGAAACTGCAGCTCGACCTGCTGAAGGACCATCTGCGGCACGCTTACGAAGGCTCGCCCTACTACCGCGCCGCCTTCGACGCACAGAGGGTGTCGCCGGGCGATCTGCACACGCTGGACGACCTGCAGCGTTTCCCCTTCCTGGACAAGGCGACCATCCGCGACCGACAGGTCGCGGTGCCGCCCTTCGGCGATCTGGTCGCCGTACCGGAACGGGAGATCGTCTACATCTCCGCCTCCAGCGGCTCGACCGGGGTGCCGACCGCCTCGCCCTTCACCGCCAAGGACTTCGAGGAATGGATCGACTATGAGGCGCGGCAGTTCTGGTCGAGCGGCCTGCGCCCGACCGACCGCTACGCCCATGCGCTGAACTTCTCACTGTTCGTCGGCGGCCCCTGCGTGCTGGGCGCGCAGAAGCTGGGCGCGCTCAGCATCCATGCCGGAACCCTGCCGTCGGAACGGCTGCTGGCGATGCTGAACCAGTTCAAGGCGACGGCGCTGTGGACGACGCCGTCCTACGCCTGGCATCTCGGCGAGACCGCCCAGCGCGAGGGCATCGACCC
>NZ_JBCEBL010000048.1:0-24262 GCF_049472615.1 Azospirillum sp. 11R-A
CTGAGCGTGACGATGTCGGAGCCGGAACTGCCGACCAGGATCTCCAGCCCGGCGATCAGCAGGGTCGAGCCGCCGCCAAGCTCGCCGACCACCGCCACGTCGCTGCCGGAACTGCCGACCAGCGTTTCCAGCAAATTGACGATGAAGGTGCCGCCGCTCTCCGACAACTGGACGACGTCGCGCCCGCTGTTGCCGGTGACGGACTCGATGCCGACGATCCGCACCGTCGTGCCGGCGGTGCCCAGCGTCACCACATCCAGAGCGCTGCCGCCGATCAGCGTTTCCACCGCGACGGTCGCCAAAGTGCTGCCGCCGGACCCCAGCGTCACCACGTCCAGGCCGGACCCGCCCCACAGCGTTTCAAGCTGCGACACCGCCAACGTGTTGCCGGCGTTGCCCAAGGCGACGAGATCGTTGCCCGCGCTGCCGACGATGGTTTCGAACAGGCCGATCTGCATCGGGCCGCCATCGTTCAGCAGCGTCACCACATCGGTGCCGCTGTTGCCGGTCAGCGTCTCGATGCTGCGGAGAGCCAGCGTGTTGCCGCCGGAAGAGAAGAAGACGGAATCGGTGCCGGCACCACCCGTCAGCGTCTCGATGGAAGAGACGAACAGCGTGTTGCCGACACTTCCCAACGCAGCGATGTCGGTCCCCTGACCGCCCAGAAGGGTTTCCAGACCTGAAACGACCACCGTGCTGCCGCTCTGGGACAGCGTGACGACATCGGTGCCGGCACCACCGGTCAGCGTCTCGATGGCAGTGACCAGCAGAGTGATGCCCGCTGTCCCGAAGGTGAGAATCTCGTTGCCGGCGCTGCCGGTCAGCGTCTCCAGCAGATCGACCTTCATGGTGGCGCCGTTGCCGGCCAGCGTCACCACATCCGTACCGGCACCGCCGGTGAGGGTGTCGATGGCGCCGACGCGCATCGTGGAGCCGGCACCGGCCAGCACCAGCACATCCGATCCCAGTTCGCCGACGATGGTTTCGATGGCCGAGACGAACAGCGTGATTCCGACGGTGCCCAGCGTCAGCAGGTCGGTGCCCACGGTTCCGACAATGCTCTCGACCAGGGAGAGGAACAGCGTCGAGCCTGCCGTCCCACCCAGCGTGATCACGTCGGTGCCGTTTCCGCCGAACAGGCTTTCCACCGCGGTGACGGCCAGGGTGTTGCCGGCGGTGCCGAGCGACACCAAGTCACTGCGGCTGCTGCCGGTCAGCGACTCCAGCGCCGAAACCAGCAGGGTGCCGCCGGCGGTCCCGATGGTGACGATGTCGGTGCCGGCCCCGCCCAGCAGCGTTTCCAACCCGTTGACCGACAGGGTGCTGCCGAAGCCGCCGACCAGGGAAACCAGATCGACCGCCATGTTGCCGGTGATGGTCTCGAACAGGCCGACCGCAACGGTGCTGCCGGCGCTGTCCAGCAGCAGGACGTCGTTCCCGGCATCGCCGATCAGCGTTTCGACCGACCGCTGCGTCAGGGTGTTGCCCAGGGTGTTGGCGAACATCACCACATCGATGCCGGTCCCGCCGGTCAGCGTCTCGATGCCGGCGGTGTAGACGGTGCTGCCGGCATCCAGGAGCGTCACCACATCGGTGCCGACGCCGCCCAGAAGCGTCTCCACACCACTCACCAGCAGCGTTCCGCCGGCCGTGCCCAGCGCGATCCACTCCTTGCCGGTGCCGCCCAGAAGCGTTTCCACATTGGACAGCAGCAGCGTCGTGCCCACGGTCGCGCCGATGCTGATGACGTCCGAACCATCCGAGGCGGTCAGGGTCTCCAGCGCAGAGATCTCGACCGTGTTGCCGGCCATGCCCAACGTGATGACGTCGGTGCCGGCATTGCCGAGGATGGTGCTGTACTGGGCCAGCGTGATCGTCGTGCCGCCGGTGCTGCCGACCGGATAGATCAGGGACGGCGCGTTCGCGTTGGTCACCGCGGCATAGGTCAACACCACGTTGTTGGTGTTGGCGTCGCGGATCGTGCTGGTGTTCAGCGTCAACCCGTTGGCGACGGCCGTCACGCCGTCCGCATCCTCGTCTCCGGGCTGGACGATGTAGCGATAGGTGACATACGTCCCGAACGATTCCACGAAGCTGGCCTGACGCGTGTTGGTCCCAACGGTCAGGGCAAGGGTGGAGTCCGTCCCAGTGTAGACGACGTTGTCACTGAAGGTGACCTCGATCAAGATCTCGGCCCCCAGCGCGTACGGCCCGTCGCCGATGACCACGCCGGTCACCGTCGGCGGCGTCGCGTTGATGGTGATCACCAGGGCCGTCGACGCGACGGAGGTGTTGCCGACGCTGTTGATCTGCGTGGCCGTCAACGTGTGCTCGCCGTCCGTCAGCGAGGCTCCGGCGGTTATGGTCCACAACCCGTTAGTGTCGGCGGTGGCGGTGCCCAGCGCGGCCGCATCGTCGTAGAGCACCACGGTGGCGTTGGCACCGGCCGTACCGACCAGTGCCGGCTGCCTCACGCCGGTGACCCGGTCGGTGTTGCTGAGACCGCTGTCGGAATCCGGAGTGAGCGCCAGACCGGTCGGCGCGCCGGGTGCGGTGGTGTCGATGGTGACGGTGAGGCCGGTGGACGCCGTGGAGGTATTGCCCGCCACATCCACCGCGATGGCGCTCAGCGTATGGTCGCCATTGCTCAAGGTCGAGCTGGTGATCGACCACACGCCGGTGCCGTTGGCGGTGCCGGTGCCGGCGACCGCAGTCCCGTCATAGAGGGTGACGACGCTGTTAGCCTCCGCCGTGCCGGTCACGGTCGGGGCGGCGATCCTGGTGATGCGGTCGCTGGTGCTCGACCCGCTGTCCGAGCCGGCGGCCAGGGCCAAGCCGGTCGGGGCCGCGCTTGTGGTGTCGATGGTGATGGCAAGACCGCTGGAGGCCGTGGAGCTGTTCCCGGCCGCATCCAACGCGACGGCGGTCAGCGTGTGATCGCCGCCGCTCAGCGTGGTGCTGGTGACCGACCAGACGCCGCTGCCATTGGCAGTGGTAGTGCCGGCGACCGCCGTCCCGTCATAGAGGGTGACGACGCTGTTGGCCTCCGCCGTCCCGGTCACGGTCGGGGCGGCGATCCTGGTGATGCGGTCGCTGGTGCTCGATCCGCTGTCCGATCCGGCGGCAAGCGCCAGACCGGTCGGCACCCCCGGTGCGGTGGTGTCGATGGTAACGGTCAGGCCGGCGGACGCCGTGGAGCTGTTGCCCGCAACGTCCACCGCCCGGACGGTCAGCGTATGCCCGCCGCTGCTCAAGGTGGCGCTGGTGATCGACCAGACGCCGCTGCCATTGGCAGTGCCGGTGCCGGCGATCGCCGTCCCGTCATAGAGGGTGACGACGCTGTTGGCCTCCGCCGTGCCGGTCACGGTCGGCGTGGCGACGTTGGTGATGCGGTCGCTAGCGCTCGACCCGCTGTCCGAACCGGAGGCCAGGGCCAAGCCGGTCGGCGCGGCGGTCGTCGTATCGATGGTGACGGTCAGGCCGGCGGACGCCGTAGAGGTATTTCCCGCCACATCCACCGCGGTTGCGGTCAGCGTGTGATCGCCGCTGCTCAAGGTGGTGCTGGTGATCGACCAGACGCCGCTGCCATTGGCGGTGCCGGTCCCGGCGACCGCCGTCCCGTTATAGAGGGTGACGACGCTGCTGGCCTCGGCCGTGCCGGTGAGGGTCGGCGAGGCGACATTGGTGATGCTATCGCTGCCGCTCGATCCGCTGTCCGAGCCGGAGGCCAGGGCAAGACCGGTCGGCGCCGCACTTGTGGTGTCGATGGTGACGGTCAGACCGGTCGAGGCCGTGGAGGTATTCCCCGCCACATCCAACGCTGTCGCGGTCAGCGTGTGGTCGCCGCTGCTCAAGGTGGTGCTGGTGATCGACCAGACGCCGCTGCCATCGGCAGTGGCGGTGCCGAGAGCGGTGGCACCGTCGTACAGAGTGACGACACTGTTGGCTCCAGCCGTGCCGGTCACGGTCGGGGTGACGATTTTGGTGATGCGGTCGCTGCCGCTCGACCCGCTGTCCGAGCCGGAGGTCAGAGCCAAACCGGTCGGCGCCGCACTTGTGGTGTCGATGGTGACGGTCAGGCCGGTGGAAGCCGTGGAACTGTTGCCCGCAACGTCCACCGCCTGGGCGGTCAGCGTATGCCCACCGCTGCCGAGCGTGGTGCTGGTGATCGACCACACGCCGCTGCCATTGGCAGTGCCGGTGCCGGCGACCGCCGTCCCGTCATAGAGGGTGACGACGCTGTTGGCCTCCGCCGTCCCGGTGACGGTCGGCGTGGCGACGTTGGTGATGCGGTCGCTGTTGCTCGACCCGCTGTCCGAACCGGAGGCCAGGGCCAAGCCGGTCGGCGCGACGGTCGTCGTATCGATGGTGACGGTCAGGCCGGTGGACGCCGCAGAGGTATTCCCCGCCACATCCACCGCGGTTGCGGTCAGCGTGTGGTCGCCGCTGCCGAGCGTCGAACTGGTGACCGACCACACGCCGCTGCCGTCGGCAGTGGCGGTGCCGACGGCGGTGGCACCGTCATAGAGGGTGACGACGCTGCTGGCCTCGGCCGTGCCGGTGACGGTCGGGGCGACGATCCTGGTGATGCGGTCGCTGCTGCTCGATCCGCTGTCCGAACCGGAGGCCAGAGCGAGCCCCGCCGGGGCCGCGGTTGTGGTGTCGATGGTGACGGTCAGGCCGGTGGACGCCGCGGAGCTGTTCCCCGCCACATCCACCGCGGTTGCGGTCAGCGTGTGGTCGCCGCTGCCGAGCGTCGAACTGGTGACCGACCACACGCCGCTGCCGTCGGCGGTCCCGGTGCCGGCGACCGCCGTCCCGTCATAGAGGGTGACGACGCTGCCGGCTTCCGCCGTCCCGGTGACGGTCGGCGCGGCGACGTTGGTCAGGCGGTCGCTGGTGCTCGATCCGCTGTCCGAACCGGAGGCCAGGACCAAGCCGGCCGGGGCCGCGGTTGTGGTGTCGATGGTGACGGTCAGGCCGGTGGACGCCGTGGAGGTGTTACCCGCCACATCCACCGCAGTGGCGGTCAGCGTGTGATCGCCGCCGCTCAGCGTCGCGCTGATGATCGACCACACGCCGCTGCCATTCGCCGTCCCGGTCCCGGCGACCGCCGTCCCGTCATAGAGGGTGACGACGCTGCTGGCTTCCGCCGTGCCGGTGATGGTCGGGGCGACGGCATTGCTGATGCGGTCGCTGTTGCTCGATCCGCTGTCCGACCCGGCGGCAAGCGCCAGACCGGTCGGGGTGGCACTCGTGCTGTCGATGGTGACGGTCAGGCCGGTCGAGGCCGTGGAGGTGTTGCCCGCTTCGTCCACCGCGGTGGCGGTCAGCGTGTGATCGCCGCTGGCCAGAGTGGTGCTGGCGATCGACCAGATACCGCGGGCGCTCGCCGTGCCGGTGCCCACCACGGCAGTACCGTCGTAGAGGGTGACGGCGCTGTTGGCTTCCGCCGTGCCGGTGACGGTCGGGGCGACGATGTTGGTGATGCGGTCGCTGCCGCTCGACCCGCTGTCCGAGCCGGAGACCAGCGCCAAACCGGTCGGGCCAGCCGGTGCGGTGGTGTCGATGGTGACGGTCAGGCCGGTCGAGGCGGTGGAGCTGTTGCCGGCCGCGTCCACCGCGACGGCGGTCAGCGTGTGATCACCGCTGCCGAGCGTGGTGCTGGTGATCGACCACACGCCGCTGCCGTCGGCGGTGGCGGTGGCGGCGACCGCCGTCCCGTCATAGAGGGTGACGACGCTGCTGGCCTCCGCCGTCCCGGTGACGGTCGGAGCGGCGACGTTGGTCAGGCGGTCGCTGTTGCTCGACCCGCTGTCCGAGCCGGAGGCCAGGGCAAGACCGGCCGGTGCACCCGGTGCGGTCACATCGATGGTGACGGTCAGGCCGGCGGAGGCCGTGGAGGTGTTGCCGGCCACATCGATTGCCAAAGCGGACAGGCTGTGGGTGCCGTCGCCACGGGGGGAAGCCGTGATGGTCCAGGCACCGGCCATATCGGCCGTGGTCTGGCCGATCAGGCTGGTTCCTTCGTAAAGCAGGACCGTGCTTCCGGCCTCGGCGGTGCCGGTCACCGCCGGCGCCACCACATTGGTGATGCCATCCCCCGACGTTCCGCTGTCGGAGGCCGCCGCCAGAGCGAGGCCGGAAGGAGTGGTGGAACTGGTGTCGATGGTCAGCACCAGTGCGGTCGACGCTTCGCTGGTGCTGCCGGCCGCATTGATCGCACGCACGGTCAGCGTATGGGCGCCATCCGACATCGTGCCGGTGAGGATCGACCACAAACCCGATGCGTCCGCCGTCACCGTGCCGATGGCGGTGGCGCCGTCGAAGAGCGTGACGACGCTGTTGGCCTGCGCGGTGCCCGACAGCGTCGGCGTGGTGACGCGCGTGATCCCGTCACCCGCCACGCCGCTGTCGGCCGCCACCGCCAGCACCGGGATCGACGGGGTGGTGGGCACCGACGCATCGATGGTGACCGTCAGCGCCGAGGAGGAGCCGAGGAGCGTGCCGCCCGACACGGCGGTTGCATAAAGTCTGTGCGCACCGCCGGTCAGCGTCGTCGTGGTCACCGACCACGCTCCCACGGAATCGGCGGTGGCGGACCCGACCAGCGTACCGCTCTCATAGATCGAGATCGTGCTGCCCGCCTCGGCCGTACCGGTGAGCGTCGGCGTCACCACATTGGTGAGACGGTCGCCCGCGGTGCCGCTGTCGGACCCGGTGTCCAGCTGCGGCGTGGAGGGGGCACCCTGCAGCGGGTTGCCGATGGTGATCACCAGACTGCCGGACACGGTGCTGGTGTTGCCGGCCAGATCGACGCTCAGCGCGGTGAGGGTGTGGGCCCCCACCCCCAATTCGGACGAGGCGATCGACCAGCTGCCCGCAGTGTCGACGGTGGTGGTGCCGAGCAGGTTGCTTCCGTCGAACAGCGACAGCACCGAGTTCGCCTCGGCCGTGCCGGTGATCGTCGGCGTCCGCACCGTGGTGGTGTTGTCCCCCTGCGTGTCGCTGTCGGACGCCGGGTCCAACGTCAGATCGGTGGGCGCGTTCGGCGCCGTCGCATCCACCGTCACCGTCAGCGCCGTGGAAGCCGTGGAGGTGTTGCCGGCCACGTCGACCGCCTGCGCGGTCAGGGTATGGACGCCATCGGCCAGGGAGGGGGTGGAGAGCGACCACAGGCCCGCGGCATCCGCCGTCACCGTGCCGACGCCGGTGGCGCCGTCATACAGCGTCACCACACTGTTCGCCTCGGCCGTGCCGTTGACCGTGGGGGTGGTGACCTTCGTGTTGCGGTCGCTGTCGCTCGCCCCGCTGTCCGAGCCCAGCGCAAGCGCCAGACCGCCGGGCGTTGCCGACGTCGTATCGATGGTGATCGCCAGACCGGTGGAGGCTGTCGAGCTGTTCCCCGCCACATCCACCACGCGCGCGCTCAGCGTATGGGCGCCGGCGCCGAGGGTCGTGCTGGTGATCGACCAGAGGCCGCTGCCGTTGGCCGTGCCGGTGCCGGCGACCGCGCTGCCGTCATACAGCGTGACGATGCTGCCGGCCTCCGCCGTGCCGGTGACGGTCGGCGCGTCGACGTTGGTGATGCCGTCGCTGCTGCCAGATCCGCTGTCCGAGCCGGCGGCCAGGGCCAGACCGGTCGGGGCGCCGGGTGCCGTGGTGTCGATGGTGACGGTCAGGCCGCTGGACGCCGTGGAGCTGTTGCCAGCCACATCCACCGCCCGGGCGGTCAGGGTATGCCCGCCGCTGCCGAGTGCGGCGCTGGTGATCGACCACACGCCGCTGCCGTTCGCCGTACCGGCGCCGACAACGACCGTGCCGTCATAGAGGGTGACGACGCTGTCGGCCTCCGCCGTGCCGGTCACCGTCGGCGCGATGACGTTGGTGATGCCGTCGCTGTTGCTCGCCCCGCTGTCAGAGCCGGCGGCCAGGGCCAGACCGGTCGGCGCGGCGGTCGTGCTGTCGATGGTGACGGTCAGACCGGTGGAGGCGGTGGAGGTATTGCCCGCCGGATCCACCGCGACGGCGGTCAGCGTGTGGTCGCCGCCGGCGAGCGTGGAACTGGTGATGCTCCAGCTTCCGCTGGCGTTCGCCGTGTCGGTGGCGACGGCCGTGCCGTTGTCGTAGAGGGTGACCACCGAATTCGCTTCGGCAGCACCGGTGACGGTGGGTGCGACGATTTTGGTGATGCGGTCGCTGCTGCCCGATCCGCTGTCCGATCCGGCGGCCAGCGACAGGTCCGTCGGGGCCGCGATCGTGCTGTCGATGGTGACCGTCAGCCCGGCCGACGCCGTGGAGCTGTTCCCGGCCGTGTCCACCGCCCTTGCGGTCAGCGTATGGGCACCGCTGCCGAGCGTGGCGCTGGTGATCGACCACACGCCGCTGCCGTTCGCCGTCCCGGTTCCGGCGACCGCCGTCCCGTCATAGAGCATGACGACGCTGTCGGCCTCCGCCGTGCCGGTGACGGTCGGGGCGACGATCCTGGTGATGCCGTCGCTGGCGCTCGACCCGCTGTCCGACCCGGCGGCCAAGACCAGACCGGTCGGCGCGGCGCTCGTACGGTCGACGGTGACGGTCAGGGCGGCGGACGCCGTGGAGCTGTTGCCCGCCTCATCCACCGCGGTCGCGGTGAGTGTGTGGGCACCGCTGCTCAGCGTGGAACTGGTGATCGACCACACGCCGCTGCCATTCGCCGTCCCAGTCCCGGCGACGACGGTGCCGTCATAGAGGGTGACGACACTGTTCGCTTCCGCCGTACCGGTGAGGGTCGGGGTGATGATGTTGGTCAGGCGGTCGCTGTTGCTCGACCCGCTGTCGGACCCGGCGGCCAGGGCCAGACCGGTCGGGGCCGCGGTCGTCGTGTCGATGGTGACCGTCAGCCCGGCGGACGCTGTGGAGGTATTGCCCGCCACATCCACAGCGACGGCGGTCAGCGTGTGATCGCCGCTGCCGAGCGTGGCGCTGGTGATCGACCACACGCCGCTGCCGTTCGCCGTCCCGGTTCCGGCGACCGCCGTCCCGTCATAGAGCGTGACGACGCTGCTGGCCTCGGCCGTCCCGGTGACGGTCGGCGCGACGATTTTGGTGATGCGGTCGACGGCGCTCGACCCGCTGTCCGAGCCGGCGGCCAGGGCCAGACCGGTCGGGGCCGCGGTCGTGCTGTCGATGGTGACGGTCAGGGCGGCGGACGCCGTGGAGCTGTTGCCGGCTGCGTCGACCGCTCTTGCGGTCAGCGTATGGGCACCGCTGCCGAGCGTCGCGCTGATGATCGACCACACGCCGCTGCCATTCGCCGTCCCGGCGCCGGCGACCGCCGTCCCGTCATAGAGGGTGACGACGCTGTTCGCTTCCGCCGTCCCGGTGAGGGTCGGGGCGGCGACATTGGTGATGCGGTCGCTGGTGCTCGCCCCGCTGTCGGACCCGGCGGCAAGCGCCAGACCGGTCGGCACCCCCGGTGCGGTGGTGTCGATGGTGACGGTCAGGCCGCTGGAGGCCGTGGAGGTATTGCCCGCCGCATCCACCGCGGTGGCGGTCAGCGTGTGGTCGCCGCTGCTCAAGGTCGAGCTGGTGATCGACCACACGCCGCTGCCGTTCGCCGTCCCGGTCCCGGCGACCGTAGTCCCGTCATAGAGCGTGACGACACTGTTGCCCTCCGCCGTGCCGGTGACGGTCGGTGCGACGATCCTGGTGATGCCATCGCTGCTGCTCGCCCCGCTGTCCGACCCGGCGGCCAGGGCAAGACCGGTCGGGGTGGCACTCGTGCTATCGATGGTGACGGTCAGGCCGGTCGAGGCCGTGGAGGTATTGCCCGCCGCATCCACCGCGGTGGCGGTCAGCGTGTGGTCGCCGCTGCTCAAGGTCGAGCTGGTGATCGACCACACGCCGCTGCCATCGGCAGTGGCGGTGCCGGCGACCGCCGTCCCGTCATAGAGGGTGACGACGCTGTTGGCCTCCGCCGTGCCGGTGACGGTCGGAACGGCGACATTGGTAATGCGGTCGCCGGCGCTCGCCCCGCTGTCCGAACCGGAGGCCAGAGCGAGTCCCGCCGGGGCCGCGGTTGTGGTGTCGATGGTAACGGCCAGACCGGTGGAGGCCGTGGAGCTGTTGCCGGCCGCGTCGACTGCCACCGCGCTCAGCGTATGGGCGCCGGTGCCGAGCGTGGCGCTGGTGATCGACCACACGCCGCTGCCGTTCACCGTCCCGGTCCCGGCGACCGCTGTGCCGTCATACAACGTGACGACGCTGTTGGCTTCCGCCGTCCCGGTGAGGGTCGGAGCGACAACGTTGGTCAGGCGGTCGCTGTTGCTCGATCCGCTGTCCGACCCGACGGCCAGGGCCAGACCGGTCGTCACCCCCGGTGCGGTGGTATCGATGGTGACGGTCAGGCCGGCGGACGCCGTGGAGCTGTTGCCCGCCACATCCACCGCGGTTGCGGTCAGGGTGTGGGCGCCGCTGCCGAGCGTGGTGCTGGTGATCGACCACACGCCGCTGCCGTCGGCGGTGCCGGTGCCGGCGACCGCCGTCCCGTCATAGAGGGTAACGACGCTGTTGGCCTCCGCCGTGCCGGTGACGGTCGGGGCGACGACGCTGGTGATGCCGTCGCTGTTGCTCGCCCCGCTGTCCGAGCCGGCGGTCAGCGCCAAGCCGGTCGGGGCGGCGGTCGTCGTGTCGATGGTGACGGTCAGGCCGGTCGAGGCGGTGGAGCTATTGCCCGCCACATCCACCGCGACGGCGGTCAGGGTGTGGTCGCCGCTGCCGAGCGTGGTGCTGGTGATCGACCAGACGCCGCTGCCGTTCGCCGTGCCGGTGCCGGCGACCGCCGTCCCGTCATAGAGCGTGACGGCGCTGTTGGCCTCCGCCGTGCCGGTCACGGTCGGCGCGGCGATGTTGGTGATGCGGTCGCCGGCGCTCGCGCCGCTGTCCGACCCGGCGGCCAGAGCGAGCCCGCTCGGGGCGACGATCGTGCTGTCGATGGTGACGGTCAATGCCGTCGATGAGGTGGCCGTGTTGCTTGCCGTGGTCACGGCGACCGCGGTCAGGGTGTGCGTCCCCTCGCTCAGCGTGCCGGAGATCGCCCATGCGCCACCCGATGTCGCCGTGCCGGTGGCCAGCAGCGTCCCGCCGTCATAGAGGGTGACGACGCTGTTGGCCTCGGCCGCGCCCGTGAAGGTGGGGGCCGTGACGTTGGTGATGTCGTCGCCGACGGTCCCGCCATCCGACGCGGCATCGAGGAAGGGGCCGGTCAGGGAGCTTTGGATCAACGTGACGCTGTTGCCGGAAACCGAGAAGTTGCCCGGCGTGTACAGGCCGTCCAGCGTGACGATGCGGGTGGCCGCACCGGTGGTGGCCGCGGTGTTGATGTAGAGCGTCGTCACCCCTCCGGAGGAGGAGAGCTGGATCGACCCGGCGGCGACGGCGGTTCCGGTGCCGCTGGTGACCGGACCGGTCAGGGTGGCGCCGATGACGCGGAGGACGTCGTCCTTGCTGAAACCGTTGACCGCACTGGTGCCGGCGACCGTGGAATCGAAAGCGAACACATCGCTTCCGGCGCCGCCGACCAGCGTTTCGATGCCGGTGGCGAGGATCGTGTTGCCGATGGTGCCCAGCGTGACCACGTCCACGCCCGCTCCACCGAGCAGGGTTTCCAGCCCGGACAGGACCAGCGTGTTGCCGCCGTCGGCCAATGCGACGATGTCGACGCCGATGCCGCCGAGCAGCGTTTCCACACCGCCGACCAGCATGCTGTTGCCGGCACTGTCCAGCGTCACGGCATCGAGGCCCACGCCACCGGTCAGCGTCTCCAGCCCGCCGACCAGGACCGTGTTCCCGCCCGACGCCAGTTGCACCACATCACGGCCCGCGCCGCCGATCAGGGTTTCGGCGCCGCCGACCGCAATGCTGTTGCCAGCCGTCCCGGCAAGCGTGATCACATCGGTGCCGGTGCCGCCGACCACCGTCTCGATGGTGCTGACCGACAGCGTTCCACCCGAGACGTTGAGCACCAGCACGTCGACGCTGCCGCCGCCAACGACGGTTTCGAGATTGGAGATCGTTACGGTGTTGCCGGCGGACCCCTGGAGAACGACCACATCGGTGCCGGCGCCGCCGGTCAGCGTCTCGAACCCGGCCGCCAGCATGGTGTTGCCACCGCTGCCCAGCGTGACGATGTCCGTGCCGGTGCCGCCGATCAGCGTCTCGATCGCCGACGCGAACACCGTGTTGTAGGCGGCGCTCAGCATGACGACGTCGGTGCCGCCGCCCAGGCCCAGGATCGTCTCGATTCCCGCCAGCGATATGGTGTTGCCGCCACCCAGCAGGCTGACCACATCGCTGCCGATGCCGCCCGTCACCGTCTCGACGGCGCCGATGGCGACATTGAGGCTGCTGGCGAAGGACAGCACATCCTTGTCGGTGCCGCCGATGACCGTCTCGACGCCGCTGACCCCCATCGTGTTGCCGGTGCTGCCCAGCATGATGAGGTCCAGACCGCCGCCGCCGAGGAAGGTTTCGATGGCGCTCAGCTGGATGGTGATACCGCTGGTGTCGGTGCGGATGATGTCCAGATCGGCGGATCCGGTCAGCGTCTCGATCCCCGATACCCACATGTTCTGGCCGGTGGTGGAACTGGCACCGCTGCTGAACATCGTGACCTGGTCCTGCCCCGCGGAGCCGACGAGCGTCTCGATCCCGCTGATCTGCACGGTCGAGCCGTTATCGACCAGCGCGAGGAGGTCCTGAGTGCTGACGACCACTCCCACATAGCGGGCGCCATACACGGTCTCGACCTGCGAGACCGCCAGCGTCAGGGGCAATCCGAACAGATTGGAGCCGCCAGGCTTCGACGGATCGGCCGTGGACTGCTCGTAGTGACCGAAATTGAGCCCTGCCATGACGTCGTTTCCGGACGTTCCGATCAGGGTATCCACGCCCATGGTGCTGACCGTGGCGCCGCCGACGTCGGCGAGGATGTAGACGTCCTTGCCGATGCCGCCGGCCAACTGCTCCACGCCCGAAACCATAAGCGTCGAACCGTAGCCTTTGACCTGGACGATCATGTCATTGAGAGTGCTGCCAATGATCGTTTCGTAGAGATCGATGCGGATCGTGTTGCCGACGGTGGCGTTGACATTCGTCATCACCATGACGTCGGTACCGGTGGTACCGAACACGGTGTCGAGCATCGAGACTCTGATGGTCGAGCCTTCGGTCTGATCGATGTAGATCGTATTGGCGCTGGTACCGCCCAGCAGGGTTTCCACGCTGGTGACGTGCATGGTGCTGGCGATAGCGGTGCCGAACTTTACAGTTCCGACATCCTTGCTCATATCGACGACGTCGTTGCCGGCCGTGCCGATAAGGGTTTCGACCGCGCCGATGATGGTCGTGGTGCCGCCCGTTCCGAGCAGCTTTATATAGTCTTGATAACCAGTATTATTACCATAAATAGCATCAACCCCTGAGACAGCCAAGCTGAGGGGGGTTGCCAGATTGCCTCCGGTAATCAGATCGAAGCCGCTGTTGCCGATCAGCGTATCGATCAGGGACACGGCCATTGTCGTGCCCACGGTCGAGGAGATCTGGGCGACATCCACGCCCGTGGTGCCGATCAGCGTGGAAAGATCCTGAATGCTGATCGTGGTGCCGGCGCCGCCGAGAGTGATCAACTCCGTTCCGGAGCCGCCGATGATCGTCTCCACCAGCGACACCAGCATGGAGCTGCCACTGGTGGCGGAGACAGTGCCGAAAGAAAGCACGTCCTTCGCCGTGCTGCCGACAAGGGTGTCGATCCAGTCCAGCCGGATCGTGTTGCCGCCCGTCCCCACCAGAATGATGTCTTCAGCCGCAGCCCTTGAGGTTCCGGTCAGCGTCTCGATCAGCGAGACCGCCATCGTCGCCCCGTAGGTCGAGCCGTAGACCACATCGTTGCCCGAACCGCCGATCAGCGTATCCAGCAAGCTCACCATGGTGGTGTTGCCGCCGCTGCCGAAGGTGATGAAGTCGAGGCCGGTACTGCCGACAAGCGTCTCGAGCGTCCTCACCGCGATGGTGTTGCCGACGTTGCCCAGGGTGACGACGTCCACCCCCGTGCTGCCGATGATGGTGCTCGGCGACGAGGTCGTGGTGGTGGTTCCTGTGGCGTTGACGGTTCCGGCCATAATTTCCTCACACGCGGCAGCTTGGGAGAGTCGGGAAAGACGATGTCGAGGGTCCTCGGCCGATCACGCCGAGCTTCGGAGTCGGGGCCGATCGATGGGTACCGGTGCCAAACCGTTCGCACACGACGACATCAAGAACGGAAAGCAAATAATCGCTTCCGGAAAATCTATTTCTCTATTAAGACACTTAACAAACAAATCTCATCCCCTAAAGATTAAAAAAATCAAAGTAAACATACCGTCAATTGAAACCATAGACTCGTTGGATTTCTCTTCTTTCTTTAAAAATTTCTCGCAAAAGTTGTAAGTAAAATTGATTGTTAATCGCGTTAATTTGCGCAGTATTTTTATATTTCAATAAATAACCAAAATCATCATTCTCAGAAGACTTTAAAACACATAATCACTAAAGTATTACTACTTGAGTTAATATCAAATTATCATGAAAATGAGCAAACATCTTTTCGAATTCCCTTGCGCTGCATATCCATAGGTTGCCGCGGATGTGCGGCTGCTCTACCGGTTTTTACAGGGCAATCTTCGGGAATGTCGGTTGTGACGGCCGGCCCGGCGTCGGTTCAAAGCAGGATTTCGGCGTCCCAGGGATCGTACGGCACCAGCATGCGCCGATGACGATCCGGGCGGACGAACCGTCGGGCGGTCCGGTTCAGCAGGCCTGCCGTGAAGGAAAAGGTGCTGTTGGAGATCGCCAGCACGTCGGCGACACACAGCGCATGGAAATCGGTGAAGAACTCGGCACCCGCCAGAGGCGTATCCAGGTCGGTGGCGAGAATGGGGGAAAAGGGAGCGAAGGCCTCGGCCAGTTCCGGCGCGTCGGTTGCCAGATAGAGAACGGGCGAGTCCAGATCGGCCCACAGCCGTTCCAGCCATGTCCGATACCACAGCTCCGGCGCGACCCAGAACCGTCCCCAGCCATAGTCGCCCCGCCGCAGATGCAGGGCGACAACCGTCCGCCCCCGTGCGCGCAGACGATGTTCGATCGCGTCGGCGCGCGGCCACAGATACCGGCCGGGCATGAAGAGCCTGCGGAAATCCGTCCGGTACGGCGCCAGTGCCGCGGTATGGCGGCAGAAATAGCCGGTGAGATCGCATTCCGCCCGAACCGGTGCCGCACCGGACAGCGAGGCGAAAACGTCATGGTCCTCCTCCGAAACCCGGGGGAGCGGAGCGCCGGGCAGAGGATCGTCGCAATCGTACAGGTAACGCCCCACCCAGTCCGGCACCTCCAGATCCAGATCGTGGCGGGCGGCATAGAGGCGCAGGAAGCCGTACTGAAGCAGCTGGTTGCCGAAGCGGCCGTTGCGCCCCAGCTCCGTCGCGGCGAGGCGCCGTCCGGCATGCCCGGCCGCCAAGCGCGGCGCCGGGGCCTTCCAGCTCTGCCGCAGCAGCAGGACGGCCCGCCGGGTGAAGGCTTCGCCGAATCCCGGATGACAGCGGATCGCACGCTCATAGGCGGAGAGCGCAGCTGCGGGGCGTCCTTCCGCCTCGGCGGCGGCGGCGAGCGCGAGGTGAACGTCATAGCGGCCGGGAACCAGGGCCGCGGTCCGCCGACCCTGGCGGGCGGCATCCTGCCAGCGGCCGCAGTCACGCAGCGCAAGGGCCATTTCCGCCCCGATGTCGGCCGCGGTGGGGGAAGTCGGCGATTCCAGCCGGGCGGCACGGGCCAGCAACCGGCAGGCCGCATCCGCCCGGCCGGTCCGGCCGGCCACCCGGCCAAGCTGAAACAGCGCATAGGCGCGCGCAGGGTCCAGCGCCAAAGCCTGCCGCAAGCTCGTCTCGGCGCTCGGCCAGCGTCCGGAATCGAAGAGCACATTGCCCAGATTGAGGTGGGTGGACGCCGTTTCCGGCAGCAGCAGCCTCACCCGGCGGAAGGCTGCGACCGAAGCCGCCGGCCCCTGTGCCGCATGGATCGCCATGGCAAGCCTGTTCCACCCCTCGATACGGCCGGGATCGAGCGCCACCGCCGCGCGCAGTGCGGTGACGGCACTGTCCGGCCGGCCGTCATGGGCGTTGTGGGCGTCGTGCCGTCCGGGCTCCATCGCAGGGGGATCATCCGCCCGGCTTCTGCCGGGAAGAATGGGCGGCCCATCCCAGGCCATTCCCCGCTTGGCCTCCAGGGCATAGAGCCGGCGGCGGATCAGAAGCTCCGCCGCCAGATGGACCGGTTCCGGCGGCGCCCCCTGTCCAGGCGGCCGGCCGCTCAGCATGTCCGCCTTCAACCTGTCGAACACATTCCCGTCGCCGAGCGTATAGCAAACCGTCTGTTCCTCGGTCTTCACACCGGCGAACAGCGACTGCAGCGACTTGCTGTAGCAGACATCCTCGGGCCCGGCCGGATTGAACGGTTCCTCGTCGGGAAAGCCGCCGATCAGGTCGTGGCAGACCCGGCGCACAGCCAGATTGCAGGGATAGGTCACTTCCGAGGCCGAGCGCCAGACCGGGGTGATGTCGCGGTCGATGCTGTCGAACCGGATGCCGGTGCGCACGAAACCGATCTCCGGATGACGGTCTAGCACTGTGGCCGTCACCCAGAGATGGCGGTCGAGAAACCAGTCGTCGGCGTCGAGAAACCACAGGTACGGCCCCATGGCCATGGCTGCCCCAAGGTTGCGCGAACGCCCCGCCCCACCGTTGCCGCTGTTGGCGATCAGCGACAGGCTGTGGTCGGGATGAGCCCGCGACCACGCCCGGACCGCCTCCACCGTGCCGTCCGGCGAAGCATCGTCGACCACGCAGATATGGAAGCGTGCGTCCGGATCGCCGGCCTCCTGCCGGTAATAGCGCACCGCCCGATCCACGCTGTCCAGGGCACGCCCGATGCATCCCTCCACCCGATAGGCCGGGATCACCACACTGCCCACCACCCGATGGTCCCTGCGCCGTTTCTCAAGCGCACGCAATGCCCGCTCCAGCCCGGCCTCCCGCACCGGCACGGCGCCGGCGGCCTCGCCGGCGGTCCCATCGGCGGCAAGGCTCGACACGCGGGCAAGCAGCTCGCCGGCCTCGGCCTCGCGTCCCTGGATGAAGCGGACCAGAGCCAGGAGGCGCAACAGGGCACGATGCGGCGGCAGCGCCTCCACCAGCCGCTCCAGCGCGACACCGGCCTGATCGGTCGCTCCGTCCTCAAGCCGAACGGACAGCCGATGCGTCGTTATCGAAAGCATGACCTCGCGCAGCCGTTCGAAGGCGGCATCGCCGGCCGGCAGCAACGCAACCCTGGGCAGCCAGCGAACGGTTTTCCCCTCCGTCCCCTCGACCAGCGCCATCAGCAGAACCAATCCGAGGTCGGCCGGGGCCATGCACAGCACTCCGGCGTAGCCGCGCTTCGCATCGGCAAGGCGCCCGTCCCGATGGGCATCGATCGCATGGCGAAGAGCGCTCTCCACCCTTGCCTGAACATCCGGGCCTTGGGTGTCTGGACCTTGGGCGTTTTTGGTCACGCGGGAACTCGGAGGTTCGAAACGGCGGTGCAGGACGAAGGGCCGCCACTCTACAGCAGGGCAGTTCCGGATGGGACGGCCTTGCGGACATGCCGATCCCGGCTAGAGTGTGATCGTTCCAAGCGGTATCGCTTGAAGCGTGGATCACCGGAAAGCCGCCCCCAGCCGGCCGCAGAGCCATCACGGTCCCCATGCCCGCCCTCCCAGACGCCGCCGTCATCGATCCCATGCACAGCCCGGAGTTCCAGGCCGGTTTGCTCGCATTGCGGCAGGACGACCGGACGGCGGCGGTCGCAGCCTTCACCCGGGCGGCGGGCAGGTTCCCGATGTACAGCCCCGTTCATGCCAACATCGGCACCCTGGCCGGCCAGCTCGGCCACGGCGCTCTGGCCATGCGCTGCTTCCAACGGGCGATTGCGGTCGAACCCGGCCATGCGGAGGTCTGGTCCAACTTCTCCAGCCAGCTGCGCAGAGCCGGCCGCGACGCGGACGCCATCATGGCGCTCAAGCGCGCGCTGAGCCTGGCGCCCAAACATGCGAACGCCCTGTGCAACCTCGGCGCGGTCCTGTTCGATGCCGGCCAGACCGCCAGGGCGGAAGCCTGTTTCCGACAGGCGCTTGCACTGGCCCCCGACCACCATGAGGCGGCGAAGAATCTCGGCTTCGCCTTGTTGCGCCGCGGCGACCTGCGCACCGGCTTCGGCTGGTACGAGCATCGCTACGGCGCGGCACCACTGCCTGCGCCCGTGCTCGACAGGCCCGCTCCCCGCTGGCGCGGCGGGGCTCTGAACGGCGTCTCCCTGCTGGCGGTGGCGGAGCAGGGCGAAGGCGACTCCATCCAGTTCGTGCGCTATGCCAAGCTGGTGGAGCGCAGCGGCGGAACACTGACCATGCTCTGCTCGCCCGCTCTGAAGCGCCTGATGGCGCGCGGCGACGGGGTGCGCCACGCGGTGGCGGATGGCGACCGGATGCCGCGGATCGACGCATGGACCCCTCTGCTGAGCCTGCCGCACCTGCTGGGCACCGACCGCGGCAGCATTCCCGGCGGGGTGCCCTATCTGCATCCGGCACCGGAGGATGCGGCGGCGTGGCGCACGCAACTGTCGGGCGTCGCCGGGCTGAAGGTCGGGCTGGTGTGGGCGGGAAACCCGACCTTCGGCGGCGACCGCCAGCGGTCTCCACGCTTCGCGGCCGTTGCCCCCCTGCTGACGCTGCCCGGCCTGCACATGGTCCTGTTGCAGGTGGGGGACGGACGTCGCGACCTGGCCGGACATATCCTGCCCGCGACCGTCACCGATCCGGGCGACAGGATCCGCGACTTCGCGGACACGGCGGCGATCATGGCGGGACTGGACCTCGTCATCACCTCCTGCACGGCACCGGCCCATCTCGCCGGCGCCCTGGGCCGGCCGGTCTGGATCATGCTGCCATTCGCCGCCGACTGGCGCTGGATGGAGGGGCGGACCGACAGCCCCTGGTATCCGACCGCAAGGCTGTTCCGCCAGCCGGCGCCGGGGGATTGGACCAGCGTCGTCGCGGCGATCTCCGCCGAATTGCAGGCGGTGGTCGCCGGTCGCCGTTCCCTGGACGGATTGGCGTGATCGGGGCGGCCGCCTCTCTCGATTAGCCGAGGGTTAAGCCTGTCCGGCTAGCCTCCGCACTGCGGTCGGCCGCCATCGTTCGGGCCATCGCTCAGGCCGTCATCCGGGTCGATTGGGGATACGTCGCTTTGGACAGGATCAGCAAGACCAGGGGCGCCGGCCACACTCAGGGGGAACGGGCTGGGGCGGAACGGGCTGAAGCGGGCCAAGCCGGCACACCGCCGGCCGGCAGCCTTCTGACCAGGGCAATCGCCGCCCATCGCGCCGGTCGCCTGACCGGGGCGGCGGGGATCTATCACGCCCTGCTCGCGCTGGAGCCGGCCCATGGCGATGCCTGGCACCTGCTGGGGCTGACCGAGCTGCAATCCCAGCGGGAAGCCGGTGCCCTGGCGCTGTTCGACCGTGCCTTGCGCATCGCCTGCAACCGTGCCGAGTACCATAACAGCACCGGCGAGGGGCTTCGGACGCAGGGCGACATGGCGGCGGCGGCGGCCGCGTATCGCAGGGCCGTCGCGCTGCGTCCGGGCTACGCCGAACCCGTCATCAACCTCACCCGCGCCCTCCAGCTTCTCGGCCAGCCGGATCGGGCCCGCGCCAGCGGCCGCCGGGCGATTGCCCTGGCGCCGGAACGGACCGAAGGTGCGATCAATCTGGCCCATGCGCTGCTCGACCTCGGACGCTTCAGCGAGGCGCAGGCCTTCTACCATCGTGTGCTGTCACTCCAGCCCGACCAGGCGGAAGCCATCGGCCATCTCAGTCGCGTCGCCCGCGGGTCCGGCGATCCCCGCAGGATGGAAACGGCCCTGCGCCGCGCCATGCGGGTGGAGCCGCTCGTCATCGACCACCCCCAGGCCCTGGGCGACCTCTTCATCCAGCGCCAGGAGCTTGCCGCGGCGGAGCAGGTCTACCGGCGCGTCATTGCGCTGAAACCCGATCACCCGGAAGCACTGAACGGGCTGGGCAGCAGCTGCCTGATGCAGAAACGCTATGCGGCGGCCAAGCCCCATTACCACCGGGCCATGCTGCTGCGGCCCGATTATCCGAGCCCCCACAACAACATGGCCAATGCGTTGTGGGAATTGGGCGAGGCCGCCGCTGCCCGCACCCGCTATCGCCAGGCCATCGCGCTGAAACCGGACCACCCCGACGCCTATGGCAATCTCGGCCATGCGCTCCGGACCCGGGCCAAGCGGTTCGCCGACTATGCCGAGGCCGAAAAGGAGTGCCGGCGCGCCCTGCGTCTCGATCCGGGCAACCTCGCAGCCGGCAACAACCTCGGCATCGTGCACCTGTCCCGCAACGAGCTGGCGGCGGCGGAGCAGTGCTTCCGTCAGGTTCTGGCCCGCAGCGCGGAGAATGCGGACGCCCATTTCAACCTCTCGCTGACCCTGCTGAAGTCAGGCGCTCTCGCAGAAGGATGGAGGCATTACGAATGGCGGTGGCGGACCGGGCAGCTTCCGTTGCCGAAGCTGTCCCAGCCACGCTGGCAGGGAGAGCCATTGGATGGCCGCAGCATCCTCGTCTATGCCGAGCAGGGGCATGGCGACACGCTGCATTTCGCACGCTACGTGCCGCTTCTTGCAGAGCGGACAGGGACCGGGCGTGCCGGGCGGGTGATGCTGGTTGCCCAGCCGGGGCTGGTGCGGCTGCTGGAACGCATGCCGGGGATCGCTTCGGTGCACGCCGTCAACGATCCGGTTCCGGATTTCGACGTCCACACGCCGCTGCTGAGCCTGCCCGGCTTCTTCGGCACGACGCTGGACAGCATCCCGGCCCAAATTCCCTACCTTGCCCCCGATCCCGCGGACATGGAGCTGTGGCGACGGCGGCTTCCCGTCCATGGCGGGGTGCGGGTCGGGCTGGTTTGGGCCGGCGATCCGCGTCCCCACATGCTGCACGCCAACGCGACGGACCAGCGGCGCAGCATGGCCCTGTCCCAGCTGGCTCCCCTGGCCGCCGTGCCCGGCGCGATCTTCTTCAGCCTGCAGAAGGGAGCGGCCGGACTGCAGGCGCGCACACCGCCCCGCGGCATGGCGGTGGTGGACCTTATGGACGAGGTGAATGATTTCGCCGACACCGCGGCCCTGATCTCCACCCTGGACCTCGTCATCTGCGTCGACACGTCGGTCGCCCATCTGGCGGGAGCGCTGGGCAAGCCGGTCTGGGTCCTGTCGCGCTTCGACGGGTGCTGGCGCTGGTTGACCGGCCGTCGGACCACCCCCTGGTATCCAACCATGCGCCTGTTCAACCAGACCGGGCCGGGCGACTGGGCGCCGGTGGTCGAGAGCGTCGCCGGCGCCCTGCGGGGGTTCGTCGACGAACAGCTTGGAGCGGGGGCCTGACCGCCGGTCGCTTGGGTTCCCTCATCCGGGACCGGCAGCGTCCCTCATTCCGCCTGCGCCGATGGAACCCGTCCCGCCGAGGCGCGGCCGGCAAGCATCAGGTCGCGGTAGGCGGCGGCAACGGCCCGCCAGGAAAAATGTTCGACCACCCGGCGGCGTCCGCCCTCGCCCAGGCGGCGGCGCAGGGCCGGGTCCTCAGCCAGACGTGCCAGTGCCGCGGCAAGCGCAGGCGTGTCGTCGGCGTCCAGCATCAGGCCGGTCTCCTCCTCCACCACCAGATCGCGGTTGCCGGCGATGCGGGTCGCCACCACGGGCAGGCCGGCGGCCATCGCCTCCAGCACCACGTTGGGCATGCCCTCGTCGCGCGATGGAAAGACGAAGGCGTCGGCGGCGCGATACGCGGCGGGAAGCTCGTCGCGCCCGAGCCAGCCGCGGAAGACGATACGCTCCGACAGGGCAAGCCGGGCAGCCTGCGCCTCCAACTCCGGCCGCGCCGGGCCATCGCCGACGATGGTCAGGCCGATGCGGCCGCGCGTCCCGGCGGGCAGGGATGCGAGCGCCTCGAACAGCACGTCCAGTCCCTTCTGCCGCACCACCCGGCCGACGAACAGAAGCGACAGGCGGTCGCCGGCATTTCCGGCATCGACCATCCCTGGATCGACTGTCTTTGGATCGGCCGGCCCGGCATCGGCGGGCGAGAAGCGGGCGGCGTCGACACCGTTGGGGATGATGGCGATGGGCTGGTCCGGGGCGAAGCGGCGGGCGAGCCCGGCCAGCCCATCGCTGTTGGCCACGACGGCGGAGGACCGGCGCCACAGCCAGCCGATCACCGGCCCGGCCAGCCGGTGGTAGAGCGAAATGCCGTCATACTGGAAGCCCGGCACGTCGCCGCCGCGCAGGCTGACGACATAGGGCACGCCGGACAGCGCCTTCACCATCCAGGCGGCAGGGCCGCAGGGCAGGCCGAAATAGGCGATGGTGGCGTCCGCCCGCCAGCGGGCGGCGATCCACGGCGCCATCACCAGCGAACTGGCGAGGAAGGCCAGCATCTCCACCACCGAGCTGCGGTCGCGGCGGCGGCGCAGGGTCGGGATGCGGCGGATCTCCACACCGTCGGCCCGCCGCTCCACCCGCGGCAGGTCGCCGAAGGCGGAGGTCAGCACCAGCACCTCCTCGCCCAATGCTGCCAGTTCGCGGGCGGTGTTGTCGGTGGCGTTGGCCGCCCCGCCGCCGAGCGGCGGAAACTCGTAATTGATCAGCAGAAGCCGCGCCATGCCGTCCGCCACACTCCCCGTTCGACGAGCGCCATTGATGCGGGGGTGGGGAGTGCGATGCAACAGCCATCATGCGGAGGGCAGCGGGTCGCGACGGATGGAAGCCTGGGGAGCGCCGGGGGAGGCAGGACGCCGGGGGGCGCTCTTCGCAGAAGCCGGCATCTTCATGCTCCGGCATCTTCATGCTACTGATCCCGCCGTTCCCCAACCGAAGCGCCGCGGCCCCCATGAACATCGAGCAAGCTTTCACGATGGCGGTCGGCCTCCAGAAAGCCGGCCGTGCCGACGAGGCCGGGAGACTCTATGCCCAGATCGCGGCCAGCGATCCGCATTTCGCCCCTGCCGTCAACAACATGGGGCTGCTGCATGCCTTGGCCGGCCGGAAGGAAACGGCGGTCGCCCTGCTGTGGCAAGCCGTGGCGCTGGTTCCGGGGTCGCTGAACAGCTGGAACAATCTGGCATCGCTGCTGATCCAGCTCGACCGGCGGGAGGAGGCGATCCGGGCCTACCAGATCTCCACAAGACTCGAGCCCGCCCAGCCGGCGGTGCTGAACGAACTGGGCCTTCTGCTGGAGGGGTCGAAACGCCCGGACGAGGCACGCGAGGCCTTCGCCCGCGCGGCGGCGCTGGACCCGATGGAGGCGGAATACGCCAACAACCTCGGCGCCATGCTGCGCACCGATTATCGGCTGGAGGAGGCCGCAGGCCGCTTCCGCCGGGCAATCGCGCTGAATCCGCAGCACAGCGGCGCCTACAGCAATCTGGGATCCACAGTGAAGGACCGGGGCAGCTTCTGGGCGGCGCTGCTGGCTTTCCGCCGGGCCACGACGCTGGAGCCGGATTTCGCCGGCGCCCATTGGAACGAATCCCTGGTCCGGCTTCTGCTGGGCGATTTCGTCCGGGGCTGGCGAGGCTATGAATGGCGCTGGAGGCATGGCCAGCTGCCATCGCCGCAGCGCAGCTTCTCCAAGCCGCGCTGGGATGGATCGCCGCTGCGGGGCCGGCGGCTGCTGGTCTATTGGGAGCAGGGTTTCGGCGACGTGCTGCAATGCGTGCGCTACCTGCCGCTGCTGGCGCAGATGGTCGGGGCGGAGAAGGGGGGAGCGGACGGCGAACGGCCCATCCTCCTGGAATGCCAGCATGCGCTGCTGCCGGTGCTGCGCAGCCTGCCCGGCGTCACCGTGGCGCTGACCGGGGCGCCGCTGCCCGACTTCGACGTCCAGCTCCCGGTGATGAGCCTGCCGGCCCTGTTCGGCACCCGGCTGGAGACCGTGCCGTCCCGCGTTCCCTACCTGTCGGCGGAGCCCGATCTGGTTGCGCGCTGGGGCGAGCGGCTGAAGGGTGCGGCAAAGGACGGGGGCGGGCTGAAGGTGGGCATCGTCTGGGCCGGATCGCCCACCCACGGCAACGACAGGAACCGCTCCA
>NZ_JBCEBL010000049.1:0-21475 GCF_049472615.1 Azospirillum sp. 11R-A
CGCCTGCCCAAGCTGTTGGCGGCGGCATAATCACGCCCGGACTCCGCCTGAACGGCGGCTCCGGGCGGCTCGGAGCGCGAAAAGGCGCTCCATTCTGACAAAAACGGGCGCCGAAACGCCATTTCCAAGCCTCAGCGGAGGCAAAAAGCCAAAATATGTTCGTTTTTCCGCGTCCTGTTAGAGCGCGGATCAAAACCTCCCCTCCGTGGGCTCAAGCCATTGAGTTTGCTCAGCCCACGAGAGGTTTTGATCGGCACTCTTAATCCGGTCCAACTTGCTCAAGAACCAGTACGGGACTCAAAGGTCTACGGTCGATCGCCTATCACTTTAGCGGAAGCACACATCAGGTGTTTGGCCAGTTCTCCAAAGAGTGGGTCCGCCGACAATTCCCAAAAAGAACAGTAACCATCCGGCGAGTAAGTAAGGGTTGAAATGTGGTGATAAAGTGCTAGTATCAGGCTGGAGGGTGCTATGGCCACGCGCGTTGTCCGGAGCAGTGAAACATCTAGTTTATTAAACTGCTTGGCCATTGTGTTCGCCATCATAATTGGCACGGATCCGGCGGCTGCGCAGATGTTTGGCGGAGCGACAATATCGCAGCAGACTCAAGGTTGGTGCAGCCCGACTACAAATGGGGTCAACGGTAACGTTACAATTATCTGTAACGGCATTGATCCTCGTGCATTGCAACGCATGAACGAATTACTCGACAAAAAAGATATTGAGTTGAATGAACGAATCCGAGAGGCTAATCAATGGGCGCAGAAGTATCAAGATCTACAGATGCGACTAGAACAACAGGACAATTATGATGCATTGGCGCGAGCGGCCAAAGAACTTCTTCACGAAGGTCTTCTTGGAGAAGCAGGGGCTGTGCTTGACCGCGCATTGAAACAAGATGATCAAAACGTCAGAAAAGCCGCAACAAACGATTTCAATCGCGCCGAGATCTATTCCCTTCAACTTGAAGACCAAGAGGCGCTCCCACACTACGAGAAGGCATATAGTTACGAAAATGATAACTTAGTTTATAAAACATCTTATGCTGACGTCTTGATGCGGCAGAGGAGATACTCCAAAGCCGGATCTCTCTATGAAGAGTTGCTGAAGGATTTGCTTCAAGTTCGTCCATTAAAGTCAGAAAGTGACGATGAGTTTTTCGATCTGCTCGCATGCGTGCAGAATAACCTAGCCATGATATACCGGGAAACTCAACGCTTACATGACGCCGAAGTAGCGTTCAAAGAAGCGATTTTGATTAAGCGTTCCCTTGCCAACAGAAACCCCGAGGCCCATCAGCCCGGCTTGGCTTTGTTTCTTAACAACTTAGCCATGGTCTATAGGGACACTCAACATATGGTTGATGCGGAAGCAACTTTCAGTGAAGCATTATCTATCCAACTTAAAGTGGACAGTAGAGAATCCGACATCTATCAGCCTGCTTTAGCCGTGTTCCTCAATAATTTATCTTTGGTTTACAGAGACACTCTGCGCCTGCAAAGTGCTGAGGAAGTGTTGAAGAGAGCAATGGCCATTCAGCGTATCTATGCTGAACATGAGCCAAAAGTTTATCAGTCTGGACTCGCTTTGATCTTGACCAATCTGGGTACAGTTTACCAGGAAATGCAGCGCCTAGAGGATGCTGAAATTGTCTACAATGAGGCGCTGACCATCCGACGCGCCCTCGCTAGTCATAATCCTGAAGCACAGCGGCCGGACCTAGCATTTCTGCTGAACAATTTAGCGGTGGTCTACGGATATACAGAACGACTTGACCTAGCCGAGGAGGCAGCAAATGAAGCGTTGAGTATCCAGCGCGCTCTTGTCGCAGAAAATCCAGTCGCACACATGCCTAACTTGGTTACCTTTCTTAATAATATGGCCGCTATTTACTTTTACCGTGAACAATACTCAGATGTTGAACAAATTCTCAAACAAGCGCTAACCGACATTCGTGTCCTCATGATCCGTAATCCCGACGCACATATTTCAGTTTATGTTATGACCATAAACAATTTTGCCAATCTATATTTTGAAATTCAGCGTTGGAAAGATGCTGAGTCGCTCCTGAGTGAAGCGCTGGGGATCCAACGAGACGCAATTAATCACAACCTTGATGTCAACCAGCGTTATCTCCATGCTACTTTGATGAATCTGTTAAACGCCCACTTGCATACGGGCAATATAACCAAGGCAGAGATAATATTGGATGACGTTATTGCTAGAGAAAGAACGTTGTCAAACTTAGCGCCTGAAGAATATTTGCCTTATTTAATAAGAAATTTGCGATCCATAGGCTTTTTTTGCTTGGTTCATCATAAAGATGGTGAGGCTGAAGAACATTTCAAAAATTCAATCTCTGCGTCCCGGAGGTTGGCCGAAATAAATCCTGAAAAGTATATGCGCTACGTTGCAGAGTCTTTGAGATTTCTTGCGGGTTTCTATAAAGATAATCAAAGAACGGATGAAGCAGAGATCGCTCTGAAAGAAGTAGCCATTGTCCAACGCTCTATTGATGAATCAAAATCCACAATGAAAGATAACAAATAAATACGTTCTTTTGATACTTATTGCTATTTGATACAATAAGTCGCTTTATGTGGAAGCGAGGTTGGTGCCATGCGGAGAAATAAGAGTGAAGCGTTTCCAATTATACGAGCATAAATTAACGCGTTCCTTGCAATTTGCAAATTACCATTATACAATGGTGGTGTTTCGATCAACTCTCTTTCAATGCTGGTGTTTATTGTAAATAAATAAGTACTTTATTGGTAGGGGTGTAGTGTTTTCCAACAGAGAGGAGGCGAAAGATGGGAAATTGGCTTGCAATCGCACAGGGCGAAGTTGGACAGCAGGAAGTTCATGGCCCCAAGAACAACTCCCGCATTGTTGAATATGCATCATGCACCTCACTAGGAGCAACAGATGATGAGACCCCCTGGTGTTCCTCATTTGTAAACTGGTGCATGATCCATAGCGGTATCTCAGGAACGGGGTCTGCTGCAGCGCGATCCTGGCTGAAGTGGGGGGTTCCCTTGGATGAACCAAAAGTTGGCTGTGTGGTTGTATTTCGCCGGGGCACGTCACCGCAATCTGGTCATGTTGGGTTTGTCCTTGCTGATAATGGTCAAACCTTGAAAGTGCTTGGCGGCAACCAGAGGAATCGAGTTTGCGTCATGGATTACCGAAAGAGTGAGGTTCTGGGCTATCGCTGGCCAACTTCGGGCTGAGCCTTGGTCACTCCGAGTAGATTTCCGCTACCAGTACTCAAACCAACGAAACGAGGGATGAGACATGGCTGCGCGTACATTCAGGAGTCGTGATGCCGCCACTCCAGTCAGCCGCTTGGCTTTGGTGCTGGCGTTCGTGTTCGGGGTGGCGTTTCTGACGGCACTGTTGGCGTTGGTCATCACCTTTCCTAACCCAACCGCCCAACAGTTCGAGGTTTTCCGTATCATCATTGCCTTGGCAGCCGGCGGCGTCGGAGCCGTCATCCCCGGACTGCTTGACCTGCGCATGAGCCTGGGGACGAAAGTGGCACTGCGGGCTGGCGGAGCCTTGGCGGTGTTCGCCGTGGTCTATTTCTACAGCCCAGCCCGCTGGATTGCGGAGGCTCCAGGACACACGTCTGGTCCGATCATTCAGAGCACCAGTGGCGACTGTGCGCCAACGACGGCCAACGTCGGTGGCGGAGTCACTATCTCCTGCACGCAGACCGGTAGGGCGCCATGAAGAGAGGGCTGTGCCTGGGCTTCGTCCTGCTATGCTGGATGTCCTCGGCGGCCGCCCAAATCGTCGTCGGGACGACGACCAATCAGACCACAGAGGGGTGGTGTGCACCGGCCACTGCCAATGTTGCCGGCAACGTGACGATCACCTGTCATCGCGTCGATCCACGAGCGGTGATGCGGCTGAACGAGTTGCTCGACAAGAAGGATCTGGAGTTACAGGACAAGGTCCATGTGACCATTCAGCGCGCCTTTGCCGGTGTCGCCCCTGAGGCTCACAGGCGCCAACTGGTGAAGTTTCTCAACAGCCTCGGCGACTTCTATCGAGAGCGTAACCGCATGGATCAGGCGGATGCACGCTATCGGGAAGCCAGAGCGCTTCAGGGGGATTGAGCGTCGCTACCTTCCGGGAGTTGAATGAGTCATATCTGTAAATGAATCGCGAAAATGCCGCTTTACACGACCCATTTGTCGGGCCCGTCCAACGCCCCGAAACTCCCGGTTTTCGCCACCCTTCCAAGCCACCAAGTTACCCATGGTTCACATGCCGAAAAGTGGCTTGGCCGGTTTTGTGCCCGCGGAAAGCCGTGTAAACTGTTGTTTGGAATGTGCGGCAGGAAGACGGCATGAGCAAGTTTCTCGACGACATCGACCGGCTGCTGGCGGACAGTGAAGACGAGGAGGTCGGCACCGTTCGCCCGGCGTCGAAGGCCGGCATCGCAACCCCGGCGTCGGGAGCGGTCAGCCCGAGGCTGATCGAAGCGATCGCCGCGGCGTCGGCCGCCATCGCCCGCCTCGACGAGCGGATCGCCCGGTCGCCGGAGCACCTGCGCCGGGGCTGGCTCGAGCGCTGGCACTGCGTCACCGCCGCGGCTTCCGCGCGCCTCGACGGCTTTCTGGTCGATCCGTCGACCTTTACCTCGACGCGGCCGATGCCCTCGGGAGCATGGGCGACGAACACCTTGCGACCGCGCAGCGGGCGCTGGCCCTGGCGCGCCGGGCCGCCGGCCGATCGCCACGTCACCTTTATACACCCTTGCGCTTGATGAGTCTGGCCCGTGTGCGCCTGCGCCGCGATGGCCGGGCCGCGGCCGCCCGCGACGAGGCTGTGGAAGCCGCGCGCGCCGCCGGCCTTGCCGACGAGCGCCTGACCGCCCTGTTCGCCCATCAGGTCGACCCGGAGGTGGCGCGCGAACGCCTCGCCGCCGCGCTGGACCCCACGCAGGTCTGGCTGTGGGCGGAGCAGCCGGCGCTGCTCGGCGCCGCCCAGTTGCTGGCACGCTGGCACGCCTGCGGGGCCGCTGATGTTCTTGGCGGTGCCGTCGGCCGTGTGCTCGCCGACAACTGGTTCCGGCGCCGGGGCCTGGCGTCGTATCCCGTCGGCGGCATCGCCGTCGGATTCCAAGGGCACCGGTCGGATTACAAGCCGGCCGGCAGCCTCGCCGGCGACGCCTGGACGGTGGTCTTCGTCCGCGCGGCGGAGCGCGCGGCGCTGGCCGGGCTGGCCCTGCACGAGCGCATCGAGCGGGCCGAAGGCGCCGTCCTGGAGCGCTACGCCGCGGCGAGGAAGGACACGCTGGCGCCGCAGATCGGGCGCGTGCTGGCCGCGCGGCCGGCCGCCACGGTGAGGCAGATCGCTGAGGCGCTCGGGGTCAGCGACGAGCCGGTGCGCCGTCACGTCAACACCATGCTTCGGCGGGGGCTGATCGTCGAGATCGCCGGCCGGCAGAAGTGGCGGGTGATCGCGCTGGTGCGTTGATGAGGGAGCGGCGGGACGCGGCGGCATGATCCCGATGGCCATGCGCCGAAAATTGGCTGTGTCGCGGCTTCGGCGGTATGGTGTTGCCTGAGCCGCGACAGGGAAGCCTCGTCCTTCAGTAGGAGGAGGATGTCATCCACAGGATGCCATGGCGAAGCGGATAGTCGGACAAAGCGAAGCGTGAGGGTGAGCACAGCATGGCAAAGAACGTTCTGCCGGACGGCTACGCCGAGTGGGCTGAGAGCATAAAGGCACGCGTTCAAGCGGCTCAGACGCGTGCCGCGCTGGCCGCCACCAGGGAACTGATCGTGCTCTACTGGGAGATCGGCCAGGAGATCCTGGACCGACAGGAGCGACAGGGATGGGGTGCCAAGGTCATCGAGCGGTTGGCCGCTGACCTGCGAACCGCCTTCCCGACAATGAAGGGCTTCTCGCGCACGAACCTGCTATACATGCGCTCCTTCGCGGCCGGCTGGCCTGACCGAGAAATTGTCCCACAACTTGCGGGACGATTGCCGTGGGGGCACAATCGAGTCCTCCTCGACAAGGTGGGCGATGCCGACGCGCGCCGCTGGTATGCTGCGGCCGCCATTGAGCATGGTTGGAGCCGTGACATGCTGGTGCACCGGATCGAGCACCGGCTGCGCGAGCGGCTGGGCAGCGCTCCCAACAACTTCGGCGTCACGTTGCCGTCGCCGCAGTCCGATCTGGCGCGACAGACCTTTAAGGATCCCTACCTGCTCGACTTCCTCACGCTGGCACCGGATGCGCGTGAACGGGATCTCGAACGCGGTTTGCAGGAGCACCTCAAGAAGTTCCTCCTGGAACTCGGCAAAGGCTTCGCCTTCATGGGCACGCAATACCCGCTGCAGGTCGGTGACCGCGAATTCTATATCGACATGCTGTTCTTTCACACCCGACTGATGTGCCACATCGTGATCGAGTTGAAGGTCGGCGAATTCAAGCCCGAGCACACCGGCAAGATGAACTTCTACCTCAATGCCGTGGACGACCTGCTCAAGGGGCCAGGGCACAATCGCAGCATCGGTCTGATCCTGTGCAAGGAGAAGGACCACCTCGTTGTCCAGTACGCCCTTCACGGTGTCGAGACGCCAATCGGGGTGGCCGAGTACGTGGTCGGATCGCCGCTTCCTGAGACGTTGTCCGACATGCTGCCGACGGTCGAGGAATTTGAGGCGCAACTCGGCGAGGCGTCATCCCCGGAACCGCTGGCGTCGTCTGGCGGTCATGATGAGGAAAGCAAAGCCGAGGACCGAAATGATACCCCGGAGGACTTCGAGTGACACTGTTCTGGAAGATCGACCAGAGGATACGGGGAAATTCCATATGCTGGATGGAATTGAAATGAGCAAACTTCTGCACTACACGGGCTGTGGACTCGAATACGTCTATCTTTCTGGAGGGTATAAGGAAGAAGAGATGGGCGGAGACATTTATATCTCTGTGCACAATTCCGAATCACTTTACAACTCGATTGCCGAGGCCATAGTTTCCTCACCTTATGTCCTGAGAGGGCAGGAGGTTCGTTTTCTGCGGGGGAGACTGCGTCTTTCCCAGGAGGGGTTCGCCGAAGCCCTTCGTGGATGCAGCCGGTCGACGGTGGCCCGCTGGGAAGCCCAACGCAACGAAGCCATCGATGAAACGGCGGACGCCGCAATCCGGTGGCTGTATGTGCGAAAGATGGCGAACGACCAGGAGGTTATCGCGACGTTCCAGAGGCTTCGTGAAATAGAAGAGGCCGAGTACGGTCAGAAGTCGTCCTTTCCGGATAGCGTTTTCGAATCCACCGAACAGGGGTGGGAATTGAAGGCGGCGTAACATCTGCGCCGGAGTTGTCGCATGACTTTCACCCAGCAGGATTTCGAGAACGTCCTCAGGTCGATGGGGGACATCACGCCAGGTATGTCCCCTCCCTTCCCGTGGCCGACGATCCCGTGTCCGGATGAGGTTTTGTCGTTTGGATCGCTCGAGGTGCAGGACTGGAGTTCCGCTCAGCGGCGCACCAGCCAGCGTGCCGTGATCGTCGTGATCGAATCGCCTCACGAGAAGGAATTCACGTTCTCGACGGACAATGACTGGCAGGCCAACGGGCCGCTCCAAAGACGCACCTCCTTCCTCAATCATTTCAAGGCGCGCGTCGGAAATGCCTCAGGTGTTTCACCGGATGGCTTTGTGTTCCTGATAAATGCGGTCCGGTTCCAGTGTAGTCTCGGCAAAGCGATGCAAGGAAAAGAGAAAGTACATCGCCAAAACAGCAAGGACAGGGATGCAAGGTTCCGCCAATGCTGGGAAAATGGTGCCGATCAGGACTTCATTGAGCGCATCACCGACATCTACCGAGACGATGACGTTATAGTGAATGCGTGCACCGGCACACAATTCGGTGTGAGAAGGCGGAATGGTGGCCCGCCCGATGATTTGAAGTGGATGGTGGAGAACGCGATCATGACCGCGCTCCCGAACCACCGTCCGCCGGTTGCCTATCGTCGCGGGAAGAAGGAGCGCCTTCTCGTCAGTGACATCGGCACCTATCATCCGTGCAAATGGCTTGGAAATGACAGGGAAGCGATCTGGCCCCGATCTTCCTGATCGAACGTGGCAGCACCCGGCTTTCTGAAAATCAGGTACTGCGCAAGCGCTCGGCATATCAGTAGATCCTGCCTGCTTACCTTTCTATCAGGAAGTCTACGACTTGAAATTCTGCGCACCCAACTTTCGGGACTTTCTGCGAAAAATCATACAGCGCATCTTGTCCGTTTATCTCTTCCGTTTTCATGAGTATTTTCGCGAGCATATCAACGCAGTTCCATACATGGTCTTGTTTCATGAAATAACTGGCGGCACCAACATAAGCCTTGAACTGTCCATCATGCCCCAATGCATGAAGATGAACTGCAGCATTCTGCTGATCTCCAAGGTGACCATTAAGGTCTTCATCGTGGGCGACGCCGAGTTTTTCGGCGTGTAAAAAATCGGCGGCCAAGCCGGCGGCCGCGACCAGAGCCCCGCCTCTGTGCGATTCCGTCGTTGGAGGATCGGGGACTTTATACTCCGTGTGTCCCTGGCTGTCGGCGTTCGCGACGCAGGTCACCCTGGTCACCCTGAAGCCGTTGGCCATCGCCATTACCGCGTGACCGGCCTCATGATAGGCTATGATGGCCGCTTGCTCTCTCGACATAGGACTCTCCGGTGAACGCTGGTTGTGGGTGCATCAGTTGATGAGATTGCCGGGTTCGAACGGCATCAGCCGGCTTCCTTCGCGGCGACTGTGAACCACTGCTCAAGGGGCATGCGCTCCCGGGATGGCCGGCCAGGCACCGTCAACGGTCCGCCCAGGATCGCCTCTCCCCGGCGGACCCAGCGATGTATCCCGAAGGTGGCCTGGCCGGAGCCGATCCCGGGGCCCGCCCAGTGCCGTTGCAACGTTTCCGCCGACAGCGTTGGCGCGAGAACGCTTCCGCACCGGCTGCAGGTCTGCACCGCCACGCCATCGCGAACCTGGAACCATGGCAGGGGCAAACGCCGCTCGGCGCTGCGGCGAAGCGAGTCCGCGATGTCGAGCGGAAGAAGCCCCGCACCATCTTGCCTCGTGCCGAGGATCCGGGCGAAGGCGGGGGCCGGCCGGTCGGCCGCGGTCGCGGCACACCAAGGGGCGATGACCGAAGCGGCGCCGCAGTGGCTGCAGAAGACCCGTTCCAGCACCAGGGTCAGGGAGAAGGTCTGGTCGGCGATGAATTCCCAGCCACCTTCCAGGATGTCCTGGACAAAGCGATCGAGTGGAACGGAATCGTCAGGCGCCGGCAGGGCATAGACGGCGTCTTCCAGCCAGCCCAGCAGGATGGCACGGCGCCTCTGGCCGTGCGGCAGAGGCGGGGCGGGCATGATGGAGAACCAGACGGCCATCTCGACGCCGGCCTCCTTCATTGCAGCGCTCGCGCTCTTGATCTCGGCCTCCTGCCGGCCGGCCGCCTCCGGCCCCGGCAGGCTCGTCAGAACGGCAATCGCCTTGCGGGCTGACGGGCTGTTCACCAGGAGGATCCCGTCGTCGCACCGGCTCGTGTCCACCGGCCATCCGGTGGCAGCCGCACCACGGATGAGGCTGTCGATCGCGGCCTTGCGCTTGCGGACGGCATCCCCGTCGGGTGGTGGCGACAAGGCCATGATGCGGCTCTTCCAATCGTCCGGCGTCGAAACTCGACGCCCTTTGGCCAGACCGATGGCCTTCGGCAGGCGCGGGAGGTCTCCCCGACGCAACAGGGGGCCGACGGGGATCTTCCATCGCCCATGGCGCACCTGCAGGTCACCGCAGGCATCCAGCACGCCTTCAGATCCACCGGTCAACAACCGGGTTCCGCAAATGCACTCCGTCTCCCGCATCCTTCCGATCCCGTATCGTGGCGAGACCGGCTCCACGTCATCCTGGGACCAGGCTCTCGGCGCCGGCACAACAGCGATTCCGCGGCCGAGAAGATCATCCTCCTCTCCAAGATGCAGCGCCGCATAGGCTTCCACCCATGCGATGCGGCCACAGGACGGGCAGGAGGCCGGCACCGGCAACAGCGTGTAGGGGAGGAGGGTTGACGTCTTCACGACGAGCGAGCCCCGCGTGAGGTCCGCGACGAAACGGGTGAGCGTCATCATCTCGCCGTTGACGGACACCAGCGGCGGCGAGCCGCCGGTCATGGGCATCTCGAGGACGCGTTTGGCGAAGCCTGGCCGATCCAACACTGGGCTCAGGAGGAGTGCCGTGCCATCTGGAAACTCGCGCATCGCGCGCTGTGCGAAAAGGCGGCAGAGCGGCAGCGCTTCATGGTCGATCGCCAGGAAAAAGGCGATAGGCCGGCCGCCTGGCCCCTCCTGCCGCAGGACGATGTCCGCCATCCATTGGCCGGGATCGTCGCCGTCCCAGGATTCGCCCTTTTCGTCCAGAGACGCCTTCCAGCCCGTCTGACCATAGATCGCGGCCTCGATCGCCGAGAGAGCGGATTGCCGTCGGACCCGGACGTCCAGGAACGGCTGCAGCAAGCGGCTCCGGCTCCGGTCGATGATCGCCGAGAGCGGGATGGTTGCATCCGGTGGTGTCGGCGGGAGATGCCATCCGTTGGGCAGCAAGGGGTGCCCCCGTCTCCACCAGCCTCCGGCCGAAAGAAGGATGGTACCGTGCCGGTCCTCGACGACGTGCTGCGCCTTGCAAAGCCGCTCTGGCGTGAAGGAAACCGATGCGCGCAGCCGACCGGCACAATAGGGGCAGCGCATTCCCTTGCGTGGCGGAGCGACGATCCGGTGCATGCTCCAGGCCGTCCGTGCGAGGGCGGTGTCCATAACATCCAGCGAGCACGCAGCAAAGATCGGTCCTGGCGGGTAGGTCGGGTCCGCCTCCGCGGGGAAGGCCGCCACACAGGCTCCGTTCAGGACATCCCGGCCGCAGTCCAGACAGACCGTGAGTTCCGGGATGATGGCCGCCGGAGCGGCGATCGGTTCCCGGCAATGCCAAAGGCCCTGCAGGAATTCGCCGACGAATTGCTCGACAGGGATCCGTGGGTCCTGGCTACGCCCGCGGCCGACGGCAACATCCGCCTTCAGTTCCGTGAGGTGAATCGGGAAGATCGGAAGATCGGCTGTCGACCGATGGGGCTGGACACCCTTGTGGCCGGCGAACCAGACCCCTTCGACCCCTGATCGGGTGTAGACAGCCTGGCGTCGCCGGTATTCCTCCAGGGTCTGGTGGGACATCTGAATTTCCAGAGCGACCTGCCTGTCGCCGCGGATGCACAGAACGTCGGCACGCCACTTCTCGCCACCAGGCGCGATGCCCTTTCCCTCGATCGCCACCCTCCACCCGGCCGCCTGCGCTGCGACGGCGGCATCGGCCTTGATCGCCTGATGCTCGAGGCTTTCGCTCTCGGTTCCGCAGTCGCGTTCGCCATGATGCCTGACAAATCTGGTCCCGTTCGGAAGATCGACGGGAATGGCCGCGGCATCACAGCAGGCCATGCGCAGACCGAGCATCCTCCAGTCGTCCTTGAGGTCTCGCCAGGATCCCGGAGAATACCAGCCGACATGCTGGATGGTGTCCGTGTCGTCGCAGAAGATGAAGGGCATCGCTCTTCGGTTTTCTTGTCAGGGATGGAGGCTGAGCAACTGCTCCAGGACAAGATTCCAGTCTTTGCCCCGTGCTCCGAGCGCTGTTTTGAACAGGCGCCGCCCGACGAGATCGACCATCACTCTGTGCGCGTTACGGACATGGGAAGGATCGTGGGAAATCACACCCAGGGGCACCGGATATCCAGTGCCGCAGGCCAGCGGGGTGTGGACCAGCGCCACGAAGAAGCATCCGGGGACCAGAAGCATCTCGAACGAAGGCGGAAGCGACCGCAGACCGCCATCATGCGTGAGGATCGTGTCGAACAGCGCCGAATACCGACGGGCAAGATCCTGCTCGTTCTGGGATACCAGAATCACCTCAAAGCCATCGGCCTCTTCCCGGTGCTCGGCGCTAGTCCTGGGTGAGCCGCGCTCGCCGGCATCCGGGCTCGGGCGTCGAAGTTGGCTCCGCATAATCTCGACAAGACCCTTCATCTCCGCCGAACATCCCCAATGGGGAATCGAGGGTTTCCACCAGATCGCGGCCGGCGGCCGCGCCGATCCGGGCTGCGCCGCCTTCCATCGGGAGATCGTCTCGACGATCCGCTTCCGGTTGGCCGGTGTCCAGACCGTGCCGGCGACACGCAGGGTCGATGCCTTGCCGGAAGCGTCGGACTGCATCCGTATCCGGTCAAGCAACGCCTCCGGGTCGAAGCCGTCCCGCGACAGGAAGGGCGAGACCTGATCAGGCGCACACTCGGCCAGGAGACGGAACGCCTTCTCCGTCGAGTCGTCGGAGACGACAGTGCTCTCCAGCAGATCGGTGCAGGCACGGACCACGTCCGAACGCTCGCGCAAGGCTGCCGCGGACATCCAGTTGCCAAGGTCCGGATTGACTTCGTTGTCCTCGGTCAAACGGACGCTGACGGGCACCAGGGTCCAGACCCGATCACGGGGCTGCACGTCGTCGACGCTGTAGAGATGCTTGATCGGGTCGTTGATGTTCCTCCGGTTTGCCTGGATTTCGTCAAAGGTCCGATGGAAGACCTTGCGTATCCGATCCACCGGTGACGAGACGGTTTCCTCGTCCGTCACCTTCAGCAGCGGGAAGCCCCGTTCGAAATTGCCAAGCGGCCGGTGACGCGCAGCCTGAAACGAAATCAGGTCGAAGGTCTCCCATGCATGCGTCGTCTCGACTTCCCCGATGCGAGGTCGGCCGAAGCCGTCATCGAACAGTCTGCGCCCCTGCGCCGACAGGTGAATTCGCCCGGTCTTGCGTTCGACGAATCCCAGGTCATGGGCTCGATTGATGACGTAATCACGCTCCGTTACCGAAAACCCGAAGAAGTCTCCGATTTCCGGTTCCGAAAGATCATCGATCTCGTAGAGCAGCCGCAGCAGAAATTCGATGGGCAAAGGCACATTGCTGAGCACGGCCGCCTTGTAGCGGATGCTGTATACGCGACACGGCAGGCGAACATCCAGGCGGTTGAGTTCCAACGCTCCGTCGTTTTCCCCGTCAACGTCCTCCGCGTCATCGAAGGGATCCCCGAAATCGGGGTCGAATGCCGATGCTGACATCGTCCGTTACCTCTCCTCCGCATCGTGGAACGCGGCAAGCCCTTCCGCTTGCAAGCCGCGCACCTTGCTCGCCACCGCCGCCATGGGGCTTCCCGCCGGCCAGCCTTTCGACGTCCCGACGATGACGAGGCGGTCCATGGCGCGAGACAAGGCGACGTTGATCCGGTGCGGCTGGGACAGGAAGCCCTGCTTGATGGTCTTGCCGGCGTCGCCTTGCGGACCGTCTTCGTTGTTGCGGACCAGCGACAGGATCACCATCAGGTTTTCCTTGCCCTGGTAACTGTCGACCGTATCGACCCGGATCGATTCGCGCAGGGCGGGGCTGATCCTCGCCGACAGAAGGCTTTTCTTGATCAGATTTACCTGGGCTGTGTAGGTGCAGATGATCCCGATCGGATATTCCAACGGCTTGTCCGCAGCCCTGTTCGTCTGCAGCCATGCCTGGAAGGGCTCATGCCGGTCGAGATCGCGCAGCAGCCGCATGACGGCGCGCTCTTCGGCGGTGTTCTGCCGGCTTTTGGAGTGCTTCGCCTCGGTGTCGAAAGCCCGGGCGCCGGCTTTTGCCGTGTCGATCCACACCACGGCCTTGGACAGGTTCCCGGGCCAGGTCCCCTCCTGGACCTTGGGGGCTGCCCGTCCGTGCTTCAGCGGCGAGTCCCGGTAGAAGACCTCCGACACCAAGCGTCCGATCGGCTCGATCATGCGGTACTGGATCCGAAGCGTCTGGCCGACGGCTTTGCCGTACGGTGACGTGAAGGTGCGCTCGAAATCGCTGCGACGGACTTCCTCCCGCGGAATGCCGATGCGCTTCGCCGTCTCCGCGACGTATTCGCCCACATGGAAGGGCGGCAGTTGCATGTGGTCGCCGACGAGAATGACACGCTTGCCGGACTGCATCGGCACCGCCAGTTCACCAGCCGTGCAACGGGCGGCTTCGTCGATGATGACGAGGTCGAAGTTGGACTTGAGGCCGAGCGAAAGGCTGCCCAATCCAACGCAGGTGCCGCAGACGATCTGCCGCGTGCCGACAAGAAACTCCTCGAAGTTGCGATGGCGCGAGCCGACGTGACCGATCCAGTCGTCCATCAGGTCGACGGCCGAGACCAGGCGGCGCAGTTGATCCGGCATGATGGGCATTTGCTGCTTGCGGGCGAGCGCTTCGGCGAGGATCTCGAAGGTGCTCGGTTCCCCAAAATCCAGGACTTGCTTCTTGCGCACCGGGATGTCGCTCTGCAACTCATCCTCGGCATCGGGGAAGTCGTCGTCGTTCAGAGCCTCGGCGACCCATTCAGAGTCGGCCGCATCGTCGGCGGTAGCGGCATCCTGGCCGGTTGCATCCTGGCTGGCACCTTCCAGACCTGCGTTTTCGTCATTGTTGATGAAGACCTGGGGAACCGCGAGGTAACCGACGGCGGCAATCTCGTATGCCGACAAGCCGATGTTGGCGAGCAGCCGGAACACGGTGTCCTCCAGTTCGGCCTGTTCTCCGCTTCTCCGTCGGTTGCGGTCATTCTCCGGCCTCGGACCGTGCTTCTGCTCGCTGGCCAGGGCGCCGAGTTTCTTCAGGACGGGCCGGACCGCGGTCACGAGATGGTGGAAGGACTCCAGGTAGGATGTCCGCAGCCCGAGCCGCTCTCCAACCACCATGATCTTTTCCTTGAGGCGAGCGCGGAACTCATCGCGGTAGCGCTGCTCCAGGCTGTCCTTATGATAGGGGCGCACCGTATCGGACAGGTCGTTCTTGTACCCGACCCGGACCAGGCTGATGGTTTCCCCGGCTTCCGCGAAAAGGTCGATGACACCCTTGGCGGCGTTGTCCACCGCTTCGTGCGCTTGGCTCGCCAGAAGGATGCGACGGGCGCCGCCCACGGTCAGCGCGTGGTGGATGATGGCCGCGATGAAGGTCGTCTTCCCCGTTCCCGGCGGGCCTTGAAGAAGGCCCAGCGGGCCGGTCGTCCAGAGGATCTGGAAGGCTTGAACCTGGGATTCGTTGAGGCGGTATCGACCTTCGAGGTACTTGCCGTCGGGCACGGCCGCACCCTTCACGCTTATGGGCCAGACTGAATCCCGGTGGGTGAAGTGGTCCACCAGGTTCTTGATGGCGGCATCGCCGCCGAGGATGCGGGTGATCGCACGTTCCCGTCGGTTGCGGCTTTCTATGGATTTCCGGCTCTCGAACCGCAGGCGGTTCCCCAGGGCGAACAGGTTCGAACCGTCGAAGGATCGGTAGCGGGGCGAGTCGATCGCGGCCAGGTTGCCCCGGGTGGCGCCGACATCCAGCACCCCGACATGCACCCAGTCGCCGTGCCGGTTCGGTGTCTTCACACTGACCCGGTCGTCGGCATCGAATTCCAAGGCTCCGTGCAGCATTCGGCAACGGATAAGGATGAGTTTGCGGGAGATGGAAAAGTCGACCTCATGGTCGATGAGCGCTTCGACCACGTCCTCCAGTTCGACGTCCATGAGCGTGCGCCACAGACCCGCGACATCGACGGCCGACGACCCGGCCGGCGGTCGGCCGGTCGCTGCGGCTTCGGCCTCTTCATCCAGGTTGAAGTCGGTATCGAGCCCGCCTTCGATCCCGGTTTCCTCATCCGCAACCGGCTCCGCAGTCTGCCCGCCTTGGCGCGACTGGAGTTCGGCGGCGACCCCCGGCAAATCCAGCAATGGGCGCACGCTTTCCGGGTCGGTGAACATTCCCCTCTGGAAGAGGATGGTGGCCGCGACACCGCAGCAGCGATGACGCTGCGCCAAGCCGACCTCGTCCTGCGACAACGCGAGTGCAGACACCCGCCAGGGCCGGCCTTCGCGGGTGAGGTGGATGGCGAGGCGGGCGTTGGCCCCCGTCACCGTCACCATCCTCTCGCCCACTTGGCGCCGCACGCCGATGTGGTATTCGCCGGCATCCGGCCGCAGCAGGAAGTCGTCGGAGACGTCTTCGGGGATGGCGATGGTCAGGACGAGCCCGCCGTTCCCGCGAGGGCGCCGCAAGGCGCTCAAGGCATCCGCGAGCGGTGCCAAGGTGGCGAAGACGGGTTCCTTTTCCCGGCAGGTGCCGAATGCCTGCGCCAGGGGAGCCAGGCTCTCCGGTTCCAGTTCGCACCGCTCCAGCAGTTTCTCGGCGATCACCAGCACGCCGCACCGGTCGCGTTGGAAAGCCGTGGCAGGTTCCCTCGGTGCGTATTCCAGGGTGTAGCGCTCTCCTTCCCCCGGTCCGGGCAGGTCGACGACGTCGATCAGAACCGGGGTCACCGCGACCGCCCCCCCACCGTCGGAAGTGCCGCCAGGATCGGCGGCGGCATCCCGCGGTGGACAGAGGATGTTGGCCGGGGACAAATCGCCATGCGCCAGATCCTGGGCGTGCAGGCTATCGACGATGCCGATCAGGCGTAGCAGAAAGTCGACGATCGCCGGCGTGCCCTGCAAGGGGCCGGTGTCCTTCGGGGCAGTCAACAGGTCCTGAAGCGACGGGCCTTCCACCCAATCCATCACGACGGCCACGCGGTCGAGAAGGTAGGAGACTTCCCGGATGGGACAGATACCATCGAGGGCGAGGTCGGCCAAGTCCCGGGCTCGTTGGCAAAAAGCGAGGAGCCGGGAGCCATCGGTCCTTTCTTCCAACCAGTTCACACGGTTCCACAATTTTACCGCAAGTTGGTCACCGTCTTCGACGGAACGGTAGAGCCTGCCGCGTTCGCTGGACGAAATCGTCTTGAGGGATGGATATGTCTCCATGAACTCGATCAGGTCTGCGTGGGTGCGGAACCGATGCAGGCGTTCGAGCGTCTCCGCGTCCGCCTGGAGCGGCTTGGTCGCCACGTTGAAGGCGTCCAGCATGGCCTGGGCATTGGGGAAGCGTTTCCTGACCTCGGGTTCCAGCGCCTGCTCCAGCCAAGGATGGAGGCTGGCAAACGAGCCATTCGGATCGGCGGCGGGGTCCCATATAGCGCTTGCGCCTTGAACAGCGTCCGGCTCACGACCAAGCAGAAGCCGATGGGCGACGCAGCCGAGCAGGAAGACGTCCTTGGCGAAGGGGCTGCTCACCTGCCCGGCCTGCGTTTCCGGATAGGACACTGGCTTTGCCAGCAGGGAGTACCGGTCTTCTGCAATCGTCCTGCCTTCGGGAATGCGGGCGGCGAACAGGTGGGAGAAGCGCACGGTGGACGGCAGTTCGACCCAAACGCTGTGGTCTCCGATGTCGCAGTGGGAGACGTCGAGCGCATGCATGCGGGCGGCGTTGGCAAGCATGGTGCGCACTAGGTCGATGCGCACGTTCTTCGCCATCGTCCGGCCCTCGCCGGACAAGAAACGGCTGAGGCGCTGGGTTTGGCGCCGGCGCTCGAAGATCTCCCAGTAGCGCAGCCCCTTCTCCGGGTCGGTGACCTTCTGGCGGAGCAGCGCATATTCCATGTCCTGGCTGCGCTCCAGGAGGTGGTTCAGCACCGTCCGTTCGCGACCGATGATGCCGGCGCGCCCTTCGGCACTGTAGAATTTCGGGTCGCACTTGGAAAAATCCCAGTACCGCAGCAGGCCGCTGGTATCGGCGGCCTCTGTCTCCTGGGCATCGTACTCGGCATAGATCTCGCCATGCCGGTAGATGACATCGGACACCACGCGATAGGCATCGAAAATCCGGTTGCGCGGCTTGAAGTAGTTTCCGCTGCAGAAAATCTGGTCGAATCGCGCCTTCCAGGGACCGCCCTTCCTGGTCAGTGCTTGTTCGGGTTTCGTTACCCCCCGGTTCGTCAGCGCCCGATTTCTCTTTTCGACGTCGACGATCATCTTGCAGAAATCGTCGATTCCGAAGACAAAACGACGTTCTCTTTCATGAATCTTTCGGAAGTCGACCGCTCCGACCATGATGACACAGGAGTCGATCCGTGGCACGGCGTCCTTGACGCGCATATGAGTCAAGTGTCGGTTTATCATGCTGGAAAGGACGCGCGCATTATTATTGATTTTATGGACCGGCGATGCCCCCATGTCCTTGTTGTTTTGATACCATTTTTGGCCATCCGACGCAACTTGACCACCCCACTCCTTGATGTCGGCGATGACGATGCGGTCGTCGAGCACGATGACGACATCGATCTCCTTGGGGGTGATGTCTGGGGTGGCAGCCTCCAGGTTGGCATAGCCGTACCAGTGTGGCGGCAGCAACTTCGACAGCGTGCCGATGCCCGCCACCTCTCGGTGGTGGATCCCTTCGGCCTTGAGGGGAGTGATCAGCATGCTCTGTCTCTGGCTGCGATGCAGCAACAGGTGGTAGGCGGCTCTGGTTCGTTGGATAATGGATGCTGTCTTGGTTTGGTGGCAATAGTTAAGATTGTGCTCTCCCGCCTTCTATGGTCGGAAAAGTCGATGTCTGCAGTGCGGCTGACATCTGGCAACGGAAATGTTGTCGCGGAAAGACTTTCGGAGGCAAGGAGGGGCTGCTGGATGACAGCCCTTCCCTGGCTCTCGCGTAGATCATGCCGGCGTCGGCGTGAACGCCGCGTGGATCGGCCCCCCGTTCCAACCTTCAAGCCGTGCCAGAAGTCGGTTGGCTTCCGCGCTGTCGTCCAGGTCGAGGCCCTCGAGCCGCGCCGAGTACGTGGGCTCATCGGATCGATCGATCTCGAAGGTCGGCTCGACGGTGGCGTCGGAAAAATGCAGTACAAGGACAGCGCGGAGTTGGGGTTCTGCTTCGATGCCCATGCCTATCAGTTCCAGACTATCCTCGTCGTAGTAGCGCTCGACATACCGGCCAATGAGCAGGTGGACGCCCTCGGCATGCAGGTCATCAAGGAGATCCCGGAGCCGGGCCAGCGCCGAGAAACGTTCAGTCGGGAGCATCCCTGACACCTGCGTGATGACGTTCGCAACGCGATCCAGCACGTCGGCCTTTTCCAACGTCATCACCGTCCGCGATGCGGTTGGTCCAGCGATGCGGTCAGCCTCTTGGACCACCTGCAACAGCGCCTCCTCCGGAAACTCCTTCAAGGGCAACCGGAAGCGCTGCAGGTGCGCAACGATGCGCTCATGGGCGTGGTCTCGCAGATCGAGGCTGATGTCGCACCCGTTGATGCGCTCCATAAGGTCGACGAAGTCGTGCACGGAAACGCCGAGAAGGTCAGCAACGATCTCAACGACCTCCTTACGGGTCGGCTGGCCGCGCAGCAGACTCTTGACGTTGCTCAGGCTGCAGGACACACCACGCTCCCTTACCGCCGCGGCCAGCGCTTCGTTGGTGAACGCCTGGTTGGGATGGGCCGCATTGAACCGGCAGATGGCCGCCCTGACCTTCTTTTCGTTTACCGGGACCACACCATTCCGGTAACGCCGAACCCGCTGTTTGTCTGCCATTGCTTGTCTCCATATCGTCTGATGACGAGCGGATATTCGCGTGACATCGCCACCCAAGCCAACTGGGATGAGGGGTTTGTCAACGCTCTTACCAGGTCGAGATAGGACGATATGGGTCGAGATAACGCCACACTGCCAGGAAAGAAGCGCCAGGGCCAAGACTGCCTCCTCCGCTCCCGGGGCGGTTTCCCCAACGGACCAGTCCTGTATTCCACCAGCGTCAGCCGAATGGGTGTCTGGGTCAGGATGTTGACGGCCGTCCCCACCTCCGCAAAATTCACGTTGGAGTTGGAAACACATTGGGGACGACGTGAGCACGCAACATGGAATGCAGCCCCTTGAAGGGAAAGCCGCTTTGCGCAGGATTCAGCACCAATGAAGCCTTTCAACGGCTCTGCCGCCTCTCCGATATGGTTGATAGGCGATTCAAATCCGGGGCCATGGGCGCTGAAGTTGAAGTTCCCGCTCGACGACAGACACCCGACACGGCACAGCATCTGGACGCCAGTCTGGGATCGCATCCAGGATCGGGTTTTCCGCAGTGGGGCACTGCGCCTCGATGACCAGAACCTGTTCGTTCGCAATGCTGTCGCAGACGCCGCGGTAAAGCCGCGGCCGACCGCTTTGGACTGGACGAACACGGAACTGTTATCTTCACTTGAAGGGTTGAGAACAGACCTACAGAGTTTTCAGCCCGCGCTCGTACTTGCCTTCGGCCAGTTCTCATACGAGTTTGTCCGGCGCGCGCTCAACATCACTCCCGCCTACCCTTGTAAGCATTGGGGACTAGGGAATTTAAGGCGAGCATTCGATGATGCTATCGCCGGATTCGACCCCAACGGCACCAATGTTGTACCTCTACTACATGCGACCATCGCCCGTGGCAAATTCCTGGATGCTCACGCGGCATTCGGAGGCCATTATTTCAACCATGTCGGCGACGGTCTGGCGGGCCTTTTACTGGCCCGCCTCAGGGGCGCTCCGGTCTGGATCAACAGCCCTCCTTCCGCTCCGGATTCCAGAGGTCCCAGGCAGTAAATTGATCAGAGATCGTCCTGGGTCACCGCCAGTGCCGGCCATAATCGAAGAGCCTGCATAACAGCGTTCCGGTTTGGGGTATGCTCATTTTCGATGTCATCAATGATGCCTTGCGCTCGGGATCGGCTCAAGATTGATTGGTGAACTGACAATAAGGAGTGTGTTTCTTAACAACATTACTGTGATGGAACCAAGCCGCTGCACACTGATGTTTCCTTGAATGACGCGCTCCAGCCGCTCTGACCCGCACCATAGGCACGCGAATAGTACATCGGCAGGTACCCACTTATGTTGGCATAAGCCCAGTTCGTAGACATAGGGTAATCATTGTAGTCGACAAATTTTCCGCCTTTGCATGCAAGCCCTCCCCACCCCCAAATTGTTCCTCCGTTTTCAGTTGAAGATCGATCTTCCACAAATAGATAGTAAAGGATTTTCCCTTCTGGAATTATTACCTCATCTGCAGGTATCGTCACTGTATACGTTTCTCCCGCCTCCCCTCCCCCCTGACGAGACGTCTGGAACTCCGACCAACTTGCTACGCACCCACATGGTGTGGCTGGGGGCCCAGTCACCGGAGGCGGCACTTGCGGCGGCGGAACGCTCGTCGCCGGTGGATCGACGATCACGGGTGGCGCAACCCAGGGGCTTGGCACGTTCCCTTGCGTAGCCGGCACCGTCGGTAGGGTGATGGCGTTCATGGCCGCAGTGATGGCAGCCAGTTCGTCGAGGTAGCCCTGCTTCACCGACGAGAATTCGGTGCCGTCACAGGACCAGCCGGCATTACCCCTCCAATAAGAGCACCTAACAAAACGGCATTTGGGCGGTTGAGAGGGGTATGGCTTCCCCTCTTGTATCCGACGCCCTTTGGGCGCTGATTGAACCGTTGCTCCCACCGGAGGCGCCCAAGCCGAAGGGC
>NZ_JBCEBL010000050.1:0-19596 GCF_049472615.1 Azospirillum sp. 11R-A
GCGACACGCCCAGGATCGCGTTGGCGCCGAGCCGGCCCTTGTTCTCCGTGCCGTCGATCTCGATCATCGTCATGTCGACCGCCTCATGGGCGCCGGTGGAGGCGCCCGACGGCACCGCGGCGCGGCCGAAGGCGCCGGTCTCAAGGCTGACGTCGACTTCGACGGTGGGATTGCCGCGGCTGTCGAGGATTTCGCGGGCGCGGATTTCGGTGATGGCGCTCATGGGAAGGGATGTCCCGTTTCTTGAGGGAATGACAGTTCGCAGACGTGTCGGGAGAGGTTTTGAAGGGCCCGCGCTCAGCGCAGCTTGGGACGCCGGTAGATGAACCAGTAGACGGCACCCACCATCACCGCTCCGCCGATCCAGTTGCCGAGCGTGACCGCGGCGAGGTTGACCAGATAATGGCCGACCGGGATGGACGGCGCGGCGCGGCCGAGGTCGTGCCAGAAGCTGTCCGGCGCGCCCCATTCGATCAGCAGTCCGAGCGGGACGAAATACATGTTGGCGACGCAGTGCTCGAAGCCGGCGGCGACGAAGGCGGCGACCGGGAAGGTGATCGCCAGGATCTTGTCGCCGACGCTGCGCGCGCCCAGCGCCAGCCAGACGGCGAGGCAGACCAGCACGTTGCACAGGATGCCGAGGAAGAAGGCCTGGGTCGTCGGCAGCGAACTCTTCGCCACCGCGAAATACAGCGCCGAGGCGCCGACCGCACCATGGCCGAAGGTGTATTGCCCGGACAGGAAGACCAGCAGGGCGGTGCCGGCGGCGCCGACGAAATTGCCGATCCACACCGTGGTCCACACCCGCATCATCTCGCGGGCATGCAGCCGGCCGCTGGCCCAGGCCATCACCATCAGCGCGTCGCCGGTGAACAGCTGCGCGCCGCCGACGATCACCAGGATCAGCCCCATGGAAAAGACCAGACCGCCCAGCAGCCTGGTCACACCGTAAGGCAGCATGCCTTCGGCGCCCGACATGGCGACGGTGGCGAACAGGCCGCCCATGGCGATGAAGGCACCGGCAAGAACCGCCAGGGCGAACAGGGTGGGAGTGTCGTAATGTGCCTTCTTGACGCCGAGATTCTCGGCGGCGAGCGCGATGGCATCGGGCATCAGTGCGTCGAGAGTTTGCGGGGTGGGCTGGCTCCAGCCTCCCACATCCTTGCTGTCCATGTTCATCGGTCGATGTCCTCGCTGCCGCGCATCGGTGCAGGCCCGTCGGCGGGTTTCGCTCCCGTAATGTAGCTTTACTACATACTCCTGTCGGGAGGAGGCTGGCAAGCGCATCGCCTGAGCAATTCGGTCGCAGGGTAGGGGCGGGGATTGCTGGAGAGGTCACAGAAAAACAAGGAATTTAAAGGGCGGAGGCAGCGGCTCCCGCGTCACATGCGTCTCTGTAGTGTTGCTACATCATGGCCCCGCCGACTGCTCAGCGAGGGTGTCCGCAGACGATGAATTGGCCCCGGCCGGCATGTTTGGCCCGGTAGAGCGCATCGTCGGCGGCCTTCAGCAGATCCTGGGCGTTGTCCGCATCCCGCGGATACAGCGCGATGCCGATGCTGGCGCCCACAGTCAGGGTGTTGCGGCCGAGTTCGATCTCCGTCGACACCGCTTGGATCAGCTTGCCGGCAACGCGCTCCACATCTCGGAGTGACCCGGCGCCTTCCAGCAGCACGGTGAACTCGTCCCCGCCGATGCGCGCCACCAGGTCGGACGCGCGCAGGCCTGCCGTCAGACGTTCCGCCGTCACCCGCAGCACCTGATCGCCGGCATCGTGACCCAACCGGTCGTTCACCGGCTTGAAGCCGTCAAGGTCGATGAACAGCAGGGCAAGCGGCTGGCCGATGCGCTGGGCGTGGGCGAGCGCCGAGTCCATGCGGGCGAAGAACAGCCGGCGGTTGGGCAGGCCGGTCAGCGGATCATGGTTGGCGAGATGATCCTTTTCCGCTTCGCTGCGGCGAAGCGTCTCCTCCATCTCCCGCCGGTCGGTGATGTCGCGGGAGATGCCGACGACGCCCAGTATGTTGCCCCGTGGGTCGCGGCAGGCGGTCTTGAGCGTTTCCATCAGTCGGTGCCGGCCGTCGGGATAGACGAACCACTCCTCGCCGCGGGTCATCCCCTCCCGCATGGCACGCAGGTCGGTCTGCCGGCGACGCTCCGCCACGTCGCCATCGACCATGTCGATGTCGCGCAGGCGGCCATTCGAATTGAGGTGCCAGCCGACATAATCGAGGAAGGCGCGGTTGTAGTTCAGGAAGACGCCGTCGCGATCCTTGAAGAAGACGATGTCGGGCATCGAATCGATCAGGCTTTGCAGGACGGCACGTTCCTGATGCAATGCCTCCAGTGTGGCGCGCTGGTCGGTCACGTCTTCCATCAGCCACACCTCTCCGCCATGGGTGAGATAGGCGAAGAAGCGGATCCAGCGCCGGACGCCGTCCTTGCGGGTCACCTGCAATTCGGTCAGCACTGAGGCCTCCGCTTGCCGCGCGGCATCGTAGCGTTGACGAATTTCCCGGTCCTGGCCGGGATAGGCCGACTTGAACCATTCTTCCATCGTCGGCAACTCGTCCTGCCGGAAGCCGATCAGCCGTTCCGCCGCGCGGTTGACGAAAATCCGCTCGCCCTCGACATAGGCGGCGGCCATCGGCAGATTCTCGACCATCCGCGACAGGTGCAGCTTCGGCGCAGGCGTTGGCTCCATCCCCGCAAGCGGTCTTGCATGGACGAGCATCGCCAGACGCCCGTCCGTCAAGCGAAGCCCCGAACAGTCGCAGGCCAGGACGGTCTCGTCGGGACCCCCGTCCTTTCCCCGGTCGTCTCCCCTGGTGCCGACCGTCCAGCGCTCGCCGATCCGCCCGCCGTCCGACAGGCGCCGGGCATAATCGGGCAGGCGCTGCCGGACCGTTTCCGGCAAGCAACCGACAGCGGCCGGTTCCCGGACCGACCGGACACCCCAAAGGTCGCAAGCCGCCTGATTGGCCCACAAGGCATCGCCCGTCTGCAGATCGATGACCCAAACCGGATCGGAGATCAGGCAAAAGGCCGACAAATCATTCGTAGACCAATGACGATCTGGCAGATGGCTGGTGCAGGCCGCGGCGCCCATGGCAAAGGAAGCTCAAGGTGGAGATCGTCAACAGCATACGGGCGTAAACGTTAAATTCATGCGAATGCACTGTTGCAGGCCGGCCCGGATGGCGCCTGCATAGCGGCAGCGCATCGGGGCGTCTGTAATATTCGACTGCGCCTGAAGTCGGAAGCTTTCCGGCGATCCGCTCGGAAGGCCGGTCAGGGCAGATCCAATTCCTGGATGTAGCGGGTCAGCGCGCAACTGGCGTTGAGCATATGGGCGCGCATGCAACGTGCCGCCTCATCCCCGTCGCCGCGCGCCATGGCGGCCAGGATGGTTCCATGCTCGGCATGAGAGGTCGCCAGCCGGTCGCCGTGGCGAAGCTGGGTCCGGCGGAAGGCGGCGAGGCGGGCACGGACCCCGACCGCCTGTTCGGCCATGAACTGGTTGTGGGTAGCGTGATAGATCGCCTCGTGGAAGCGGCGGTTGAAGTCGTCATAGGCGTCGAGATCGCTGCCCCGCACCATCTCCGCCGCCGATTCATGCATGGTCTGCAACCGGCTGCGCTCCACCGGGGTGATGCGGTAGGTGGCGAGGCGGACGCACATCGCCTCCATTTCCGCCGTCATCTCGAACATGTCCATGATGCGCTCGGCCGTCATGGTGGCGACGACCACGCCGCGGCGCGGCCGGACCTCCACCATGCCGGTGGTGGCAAGCTGGCGCAGCGCCTCGCGCACCGGGGTTCGCGAGGCGCCGAACCGCTGGCCGATCTGCTGTTCGTCGAGCGGGGTGCCCGGTTTCAGCCGTCCGGTGGCGATCTCGTCGGCCAGCGCCAGCCGGATGACGTCGGACAGCAGGCCCTTGCCGTCCTCCGCGATGTCGCGTTCCGACTGGCCGTCCGGGAGAATGGCATCCATTGCGTACATAACCGCCTGTTGTTTCCGGTCTGCGTATGCGCAAACACCGGCTTATCCGCGAACCAGTATACAAAAAGTGCTTCGGCGGTCAAAATTATGTTTGCCCGCCTGATCGTCCATGATATGTATGCACTACAGTAGCGGCGGCTGAGATAAAAATACCTGAGTCCCGTTATCTTGGGACTTCGCATACATGAATGGTGTGCGCTCCCTCCGGGCAAACCATCGGCCGCCGTCGTGACTTCGTGCCCGGCCATCTCCGGACGGCATGTCCGGTTCTCTGCCCCGCGATTGGGCAGCCGGGCCGCATGAAACGACGAAATGGGGAAACGCACATGATGGGACGACACGGAACTTTCATTCCAATTGCCATGCCAACAGCTGCTGCGGCCACCGCCGGGACGGAGGGCGCGCCATGGTGATCTTCGGCACCGCTTTGCTGGCGGGCTGCTATCTGCTGGGCGTGCTGCTCGGCGATATCCTGGGGGCGCTGATCGGGGTCAAGGCCAATGTCGGCGGTGTCGGCATCGCCATGATGCTGCTGATGGCCGCCCAGTACCACATGCGCAAGCGCGGGCTAATGCGGCCGGAGACGGAGAAGGGCGTTACCTTCTGGGCGATGATGTACATCCCGGTGGTGGTCGCCATGGCCGCCACCCAGAATGTCATCGTCGCCGTCAAGGGCGGCCCCATCGCCCTGCTGGCCGCCTTCGGCTCGGTCGCGCTCTGCGCCTGCGTCATCTCCCTGATCAACCGCGCGATCCGCCGGAGCGGTGCCGCCGCCGCCTGGCAGGCCGGCGCGCCCGCCGCCGAACTCGAATAGGGAGACCCGGCATGCTCGACAAATTCATGCATGAGATCGCGGAGAACCAGCTGGTCGCCGCCTTCGCCGTCGTCGGGATCATCGTCTGGGTCTCCAACCTGCTGGCCCGCCATCTGACCGGTGGCCGGGTTCACGGCTCGGCCATCGCCGTGCTGGCCGGACTTGCGCTCGCCTATTGGGGCGGGCTGGTCACCGGCAAGACCAAGGGAATGGCCGACCTGACCATGTTCGGCGGGCTGGCCCTGATGGGCGGGGCGATGATGCGCGACTTCTGCATCGTCGCCACCGCCAGCGAGGTGCAGATCGACGAGGCGCGCAAGGCCGGCTGGCTCGGCTTCATCGGCCTGTTCCTCGGCACCGTGCTGCCCTTCATCGTCGGCGTCGCCGTCGCCATGGCCTTCGGCTACACCGACCCGGTGGCGCTGACCACCATCGGCGCCGGCGCCATCACCTACATCGTCGGCCCGGTGACCGGCGCCGCCATCGGCGCAAGCTCCGACGTCATGGCGCTGAGCATCGCCACCGGAGTGGTCAAGGCGATCCTGGTCATGGTCTTCACCCCCGTCCTGGCCGGCTTCATGCGGCTGGACAACCCGCAGGCCGCGATGGTGTTCGGCGGGCTGGCCGGCACCGTCAGCGGCGTCAGCGCCGGGCTGGCGGCGACCGACCGGCGGCTGGTGCCCTACGGCGCCCTGGTCGCCACCTTCCACACCGGCCTGGGCTGCCTGATGGGGCCGTCGGTCCTGTTCCTGGCGATCAAGGCGATCGTCGGCTGATTTGAGACCCCAATTCCAACCCGCCCGTTTCGAGCACAGCGATGAAGGAAGCTGACACCATGCGCGACTGGAACCTGCAGGGGCGCAACCGCGACGCCCGGCTGGCCCGCGCCGCCAGCCTTGTACCATCTTCGACCGGGGGCAAGCGCGTCGCCACCGCCGACGCCCGCGCCCTGCTGGAAGCGGTGCTGGAACCGGGCGACCGCGTCTGCCTGGAGGGCAACAACCAGAAGCAGGCCGATTTCCTGGCCCGCACCCTCGCCTCGGTCGATCCGGCCCGGGTAAACGGCCTGCACATGGTCCAGTCGGTGCTGGCCCTGCCGGAGCATCTGGACGTCTTCGAACGCGGCATCGCCGCGAAGCTGGACTTCTCCTTCTCCGGTCCGCAGGGGGCGCGGCTGGCGCGCATGGTGGCGGACGGGCGGATTTCGGTCGGCGCCATCCACACCTATCTGGAGCTGTTCGGCCGCTATTTCGTCGATCTGACGCCGCGGGTCAGCCTCGTCGCCGCCCAGGCGGCCGATGCCGTTGGCAACCTCTACACCGGCCCCAACACCGAGGACACTCCGGTCATCGTCGAGGCGACCGCCTTCAAGCGCGGCATCGTCATCGCCCAGGTGAACGAGCTGGTCGACAGCGTGCCGCGCGTCGACATCCCCGGCGGCTGGGTCGATTTCGTCATCCAGAGCCCGACGCCGCACTATATCGAACCGCTGTTCACCCGCGATCCGGCGCAGATTTCGGAAATCCAGGTGCTGATGGCGATGATGGCCATCAAGGGCATCTATGCCGAATACGGCATCCAGCGGCTGAATCACGGCATCGGATTCGACACCGCGGCCATCGAGCTGCTGCTGCCGACCTACGCGGAATCGCTGGGGCTGAAGGGGAAGATCTGCCGGCACTGGGCGCTGAACCCGCACCCTGCGCTGATCCCCGCCATCGAGGCCGGCTTCGTCGAGAGCGTCCATTCCTTCGGCTCGGAGCTGGGGATGGAGGCTTATATTCGGGCGCGGCCGGACGTGTTCTTCACCGGGGCCGACGGCAACATGCGCTCCAACCGGGCGATGTCCCAGGCCGCCGGCCATTATGCCTGCGACCTGTTTATCGGCTCGACCCTGCAGATCGACCTCGCCGGCAACAGCTCCACTGCCACGCTGGGGCGGATCGCCGGCTTCGGCGGTGCGCCCAACATGGGGGCGGATGCCCGCGGACGGCGCCATGCCAGCCCGGCTTGGCTCAAGGCTGGGCGGGAGGCGCGCGGCGACGGCGGGCAGATGCCGCGCGGCCAGAAGCTGGTCGTCCAGATGGTGGAAACCTTCCGCGAGCATATGCAGCCGGCCTTCGTCGAGCGTCTCGACGCCTGGGACCTGGCGGAGAGCGCCGGCATGGAACTACCGCCGGTGATGATCTACGGCGACGACGTGACCCACATCCTGACGGAGGAGGGCATCGCCAACCTGCTGCTCTGCCGGACGGCGGAGGAACGGGAACAGGCGATCCGCGGCGTCGCCGGCTACACGCCCGTGGGGCGCGGGCGCGACCGCCGCATGGTGGAGAACCTCCGCGACCGCGGCGTCATCCGCCGGCCGGAGGATCTGGGCATCGACAAGCGGCTGGCGACCCGCGACCTGTTGGCCGCGCGGTCGGTCAAGGACCTCGTGCGTGCATCGGGCGGCCTGTACGACCCACCCAAGCGCTTCCGCAACTGGTGAGCCTTATCCCATGGAAATCCTGAGCTTCGAATATCGCGGCGGCCGTCCCGTGGCGTCCCCGCCGCCGTCCGTCCTGGTGGGCGTCGTCGGCTCCGGCAATCTGGAGGTGCTGGTGGAACCGGCGCCGCTCGGCGGCATCTGCCGGGTCGAGATCCAGACCGCGGCGGTCGGCTTCGGCACGACATGGCAGGCCGTGCTGGACGACGTGTTCGCCCGCCATCCGCTGGCCGATGTCCGCATCTCCATCAACGATGTCGGCGCCACGCCGGCCGTGGTCAGCCTGAGGCTGGACCAGGCCTTGGACGCCTTCGCCGGAGGGTCGCAACCATGAGCAGCTATTACGAGGACAGCGCCCGCGGCAGGCTGGACGGGCTGCTCGACCCCGGCAGCCTCATCGAGATCCTGCCGCCGACCGAGCGCATGGTCAGCCCGCATCTGCGCCAGCTCGACACGCCGGCCGCCTTCGATGACGGCATCGTCGTCGGTGAAGGCCGTCTGGCAGGCCGCCGCGTGCTGGTCGCCGCCCAGGAAGGCGGCTTCATGGGCGGGGCGGTCGGCGAGGTGCATGGCGCCAAGCTGACCGGCCTCTTGGAGCGCGCGCTCGACACCCGTCCCGCCGGCGTGCTGCTGCTGGTCGAATCCGGCGGCGTCAGGCTGCACGAGGCCAATGCCGGGCTGATCGCGGTGTCGGAGGTGATGCGCGCCGTGCTGGCCGTGCGGGCCGCCGGCATCCCGGTGATCGTGCTGGACGGCGGCACCTTCGGCTGCTTCGGCGGCATGGGCATCGTGTCGCGCCTGTGCGACGCGGTGGTGATGAGCGAGGAGGGGCGGCTCGGCCTGTCCGGCCCCGAGGTGATCGAGACCACCATGGGGGTGGAGGAGTTCGACAGCCGCGACCGCGCGCTGGTCTGGCGCACCGTCGGCGGCAAGCACCGCTACCTGCTGGGCGAGGCGGCGACCCTGGTCGAGGACGACGTTGCCGCCTTCCGCGCTGCAGCTCTCGCCTTGCTCGACCAACTGTCAGACCATGGGCCCGACCTGTCGCTGGCGGCACTGGAGGCGGAGCATGCTGCGCTGGGCAGCCGGCTGGAGCGTTTCGGCGGCTGCCGCGACGCGCTCGACATCTGGGAAAAGCTTGGGGTGGAGGAACCGGAGAAACTGCCGATCCTCGACACCGCCAGCTTCCTCGCAACCGTCCGCGACCGGAGGGCCTGAGCCATGGACGTGAGCACTCTTCTGGACCGGCTGTTCCCGGACGGGCACGACACCGCCGCAGATGGCGTCTATTTCGACGGTACCGGCCGGGTCTTCGGCACCGAGGTGGCGGTGATCGGCACCGTCGACAACACGCCCATCGGCATCGAGCTGGCCTTCCGCATGGCCGGCGCGGTGCTGGAGGTGGTGCGCCGCCACCCCGGCCGGCCGATCCTGCTGCTGGTCGACACCCAGGGCCAGCGGCTGAGCCATCGCGACGAACTGCTGGGCATCAACGGCTACATGGCGCATCTGGCGAAATGCATCGACCTCGCCCGGCGCAACGGGCACCGCGTGCTCGGTCTGGTCTATGGGCAGGCGGTCAGCGGCGGCTTCCTCGCCACCAGCCTGCTGGCCGACCGCTGCTACGCCCTGCTGGACGCCGAGATCCGGGTGATGAACCTGCCGGCGATGGCCCGCGTCACCAAGATCCCGCTGGAGCGGCTGACGGAGTTGAGCGCGTCCTCGCCGGTCTTCGCTCCGGGGGTGGAGAATTACCGCCGGATGGGCGCCATCGCCGCCCTGTGGCAGGGCGATCTCGCCGCCTGCCTTGCCGAGGCGCTGGCAGCCCCCATCGACGGCGACCCCCGCCGGGCGCTGGGCGAGGAGCGTGGCGGCCGGCAGCTTGCCCGCAAGGTGGCCGATCGGGTGCGGCATGATGCGGCCTGAACTCCTTCATTGGCCGCGCCACGGCTGGGTCCGGTTGGGGGAGGGCTGGGCGGACCGCCTGCGCTCTCCCCTGGCTTCGGCGGAGCGGGCGGAGGCCGAGGACTGGTGCCGGGCCGGCCGGCCGCTGGTGATCGCGCGCGGCCGGCCGGGCGACGGAGAGGGAGAACTTCGGCTGGGGCTCGCCACGCCGGACAAGCGGCGGATCGGCCTGCATGTGGCGGTGGATGCCGTGGCCGAGCGACTGGAACCGCTGGCGTTGGCAGAGGCGGCAGTGTCGGCGCCGGAGGCATGGCGGCGGATGCTGGCGGATCTGGCGCGGCGGGCGCAGGAGTTGGGGACGGCTGCCGCTGTCTATGGCTCGCTGGCGTGGCAGCACCGCACCGGCCTGCGCTATGTCCGGCCCGAGTCCGACATCGACCTGCTGTTCGCCCCGCACGACCGCCGGCAGTTGGAGGGCCTGCTGGAACTGCTGATGGCGGTCGGCAATGACTCTCCGCGCCTGGATGGCGAAATCCTGCTGCCGGACGGTGCTGCGGTCGCGTGGCGGGAACTGGCCGACCGGCCCGCCCGCCTGCTGATGAAGGGGGCGGCGGAGGTGGGATTGCGCGACCTTGCATCCGTGCTGGCGCTGTTCGACCGGGAGGAGGCCGCATGATCCGCAGCAATGCCGCATCCACCCCGGTTTCGTCCCACAATGCGTGTCCGCTCGCCGCGATGGTCGGACGGACGGCGGTGCGCGCGCTCTATGCCGAGCTGGCGCTGCATCCCAAGCCGGGGCTGGTCAGCCCGCTCGACAGCGGCAGCCATGACGACATGGACATGGGCACCTTCCTGCGCAGCCTGTTCGCCCTGCGTGGCTATTTCCGCTCCATCGCCGCCGCCGGTGCCGAGGGGGCCGGCTTCGCCACCCTGCGCGATCTCGGCATCGCCGCCGAACGCCGGATGCTCGCGGCCACCGGCGGCATCAACACCCATCGCGGCGCGGTGTTCGGCATCGGCTTTCTCGCCGCGGCGGCGGGTTGGCGGATGCGGCGCGGTCGGACGCTTCGCGGCGCGGCGCTGGGCGGAACCGTCGCCGACCTGTGGGGCGCCGATATCCTGGGCGCAGCACCGCAGGCCCCCGTCAGCCACGGCGGGCTTGCGGTTCAGCGTTACGGAGTGCGTGGCGCCCGGCAGGAGGCGGCGGAAGGGTTTCCCACCCTGTTCACCCTGGCGTTGCCCGCCCTGGACCGCGCGCTGGCGGACGGCGCCGATCCGGAGCGGGCACTGGTGCAGACCCTGTTCTCACTGATGGCGGAGTTGGAGGACACCAACCTGCTGCATCGCGGCGGTCCCGCCGGGCTGGCCTTCGTCCAGGGCGAGGCCGGTCGCTTCCTCGACCGTGGCGGGGTGTTCCGGGCCGACTGGCGGGCCGAGGCGCTGGCCCTGCACCGTGCCTGCGTCGCCCGCCGCCTGTCCCCCGGCGGCAGCGCCGACATGCTGGCGGCGGCGCATTTCGTCCACGCCCTGCGCGAGGGCTGGGCATGAGTTTGGGCATCCTCTGCTCCGGCCAGGGCGGGCAGGGGCCGGGCATGCTCGACCTGCTGCGGCGGGAACCTGCGGCGCAGGCGGTTCTGGATCGGGCCACCGCAATCATGGGCAAGGATCCGCGCGCCCTCGTCGCCGGGCCTGAGGCCGAGATGCAGCGCAACGCCGTCGCCCAGCCGCTGCTCTGCGCCGTCCAGGCGGCGACCTGGGCGGCGCTGCATCCGCTTCTGCCGCCGGTGCGGGCGGTGGCCGGCTACAGCCTGGGGGAACTGTCGGCCTATCGGGTCGCCGGCGCGCTCGACGTGGATGAGCTGATACGGCTGGCGATCCGGCGGGCGGAAACGATGGACCGCGCCGATCCGAAGCCGGGTGGGCTGCTGGCTGTGCGCGGTCTCGACCGGTCCCGGCTCGAAGCGGTCTGCCGCGACTGCGATGCCGATATCGCCATCGAGAATGGTGCGGACCGGTTCGTGGTCGGTGGACGTAGGACGGTGCTGGCCTTGGTGGAGCGGGTGGTTCTGGCGTTGGGCGCCGCGGTCACGCCGCTGCCGGTCACCGTCGCCTCGCACACCCGCCTGATGGCGCCTGCGGCGGCGGAGTTCGGCCCAGTCCTGGCGGCAAGCGGACTGCAAGCGCCACCGCTGCCGGTGCTGGCCGGCATTGACGGCACCCCGGTTTACACGCGCGAGCGGGCGGTCGCGGCGCTGACCCGGCAGATGACGGAGACCGTCGCCTGGGCCGCCTGCCTGGACGGGCTGGTCGAGATGGGCTGCACCGTCCTGCTGGAAACCGGCCCAGGCAACGCGCTGGCGCGGATGGCCGCCGAGCGGCATCCGGACCTGCCCGTCCGCTCCGTATCCGATTTCCGCAGCTTGTCCGCTGCCGCCGCCTGGGTGGAGCGGCAACTCGGCTGAGCGTACCGTCAGCGCGCGGCCGGCTTCGGCCCCAGCACGCAGGCGACCGCGGCGAGGATCAGCACCAGCGCCGCCGCCAGCCGCGGCGTCACCGGGTCGCCCAGCAGCAGCACCGCACCGCCCACCCCGACGACCGGGATCAGCAGGGTGCTGACCGCCGCCTCCCCCACCGTCAGGCGGCGGACGGTGACGTACCACAGCGCCTGCGCCACGCAGATCGAGCAGACGATGTGCCAGGCGAAGCCGGCCCACACTGCGGGATGAAGCTCGGCCAGCGTGGGCCGCACCTCCGTTGCCGCCAGCCCGATCATCGGCAGGGCGCAGATCACATATTGCCAGCCGGTGATGACCATCGGGTGGGTACGCCAGACCCGCCGCTTCATCACGATGGTGCCGAGCGCCCAGGCCACCGCCGACACCAGCATCACCGCCGGCCCGGCCAGTTGTGACGGCGGCGCCGACAGCGCCTCCGGCCCCAGCAGCACCAGCAGACCCGAGAGCCCGCAGGCCAGCCCGACGATCTGGCGCGGTCCCGGCCGCTCTCCCAGCAACGGGATCGCCAGCAACGTCGCCCACACCGGCATGGTGAAGGCGACGATGGCCGCCTGCGAGGTCGCCATCAGGCTCTGGCCCAGCGCCGTGCACAGGTTGAAGACCAGCACGTTGCACAGCCCCGCCGCCACCAGCGCCGGCCATTCCCCCCGTTCCACCCGCAGCCGGTGCCCGGCCAGCCGCGCCGCGCCCAGCAGCAGCACCGCCCCGGCGGTGAAGCCGATGGCGCGCAGGCTGAAGATCGGCATCTGCGTCAGGATCGTCTTCACCGCCGGCCAGTTCAGGCCCCAGAACAGGCTGATGACGGCGATCAGCAGGTATTTGACGGGATCGCGGCCGGCGCCGCTGGCGGCGATTGCGGTCATGCGGCTGTCTTGCCTTCAAAGCCGCCCTGGAACCCGTCCAGGAAGCTCGACAGGTTGGCCGACAAATCGTCGATGGCGTAGCCGCCCTCCTGCACCAGAACCGTCGGCAGGCCGGTGGCGGCGAGCAGCGCGCCCATGCGGGCGAAGCCCGGCGTGGTGACGCCGAAGGCGGCCAGCGGGTCGTCGATGAAGGTGTCGAAGCCCAGCGAGACGAACAGCATCTCCGGCGCGAACCGCCGGATCGCGTCCAGGCCCTTGCCGATGGTCGCCAGCACCGTCGCCTCGTCGCTGCCGATGGGCAGCGGCAGGTTCAGATTGTAGCCCTCGCCGCGGCCGATGCCGCGTTCCTGCGCATAGCCGGCCATGTGCGGATAGAACTCGGCCGGGTCGCCATGGACCGAGACGAAGAACACGTCGTCGCGCTCGTAGAAGATGTCCTGCGTGCCGTTGCCGTGATGGACGTCCACATCGATGATCGCCACCCGTGCCGGCCGCCCCTGGGCGCGCAGCAGTGGCAGCACCGACTCCGCGGCGACGGCGACATGGTTCAGATAGCAGAATCCGCCGGCCATATCGCGGGTGGCATGGTGCCCCGGCGGCCGGCACAAGGCATAGGCCGCGCTGTCCGCCCCGGTGGCAACCAGCTTCGCCGCGTGGATGGCGGCATTGGAGGCGGCGCAGGTGGCGGCCCAGGTGCCCTCACCGATGGGGCAGGCGGTGTCGAACATGTGCCAGCCGGCCTGACCGACGATGCCGGTCGGGTAGTTGGGGGCCGCCTGCATCCGGTGGACGTTGGGCAGCACGACGTCGCCCATGTCGCCAGTCGCTACCCAGCGCGCATGCGCCGTCTCCAGGAAGGCGAGATAGGCGGGTGTGTGCACGGCGGCGCGGGGAGCGGAGCCGTAATCGTCGGGCAGGATCAGCGTCTCGCCGCGCTTCTCGATCAGCGAGGCCAGCGCGCCGACCCGTTCCGGCTTCTCCGGCAGGGCGCGCAGCAGGCCCTTGTTGAAGTAGGTGGCGGGACGGTGCAGGGCGGCGTCGGGGTGATGGACGAACTTCATCGGGGGACTCTCCGGAGAACGGACAGGCTCAGGGCTTTCCAGCCGTGGCGACCAGCGTTTCGAACAGCACGGCGGCGCCGCGGGCACCGTCGGCGGGGGAGATGTTCTCAATCTCGTTGTGGCTGATGCCGTCCTCGCAGGGGATGAAGATCATCGCCGTCGGCACCTTGCCCGCCACATAGACCGCGTCATGGCCGGCGCCCGACACGATGTCGCGGTGGCTGAAGCCGAAGCCGCCGGCCGCCTCGCGCACCCGGTCGACCAGTGGCTTGGCGAAGGGCGTCGGCGGGAAGTGCCAGAAATCGGCGATCTCGGCGCCCACCCCGTTCTGCTCGGCAATCGCGGCGACGGCGGCGCGGAAGCGGCGGTCCATGTCGGCCAGCGTGTCGGCGTTCGGGTGGCGCAGATCGACGGTGAAGAAGACGCGGCCGGGGATGACGTTGCGCGAATGCGGGTGGACATCGAGGATGCCGACGGTGGCGCAAGGATCGCCCGCGGTCTCCAGCCCGACCCGCTGCACCGCCTGCACCATTGCTGCTGCGGCGACCAGCGCATCGCGGCGCAGGCGCATCGGCGTCGGGCCGGCATGGGCCTCGACACCCGTCACCGTCACCTCGTACCAGCGCTGGCCCTGCGCGCCGGTGACGACACCGATCTCCTTGCCCTCGACCTCCAGCACCGGACCCTGTTCGATGTGGGCCTCCAGATAGGCGTGCATCGGGTGATCGACCGGGGCGTCGCCGGCATAGCCGGTGCGGACCAGCTCGTCGCCCAGCCGCGCGCCGTCCTGCGCCACCTTGTCGAGGATCTCCTCCAGCGTGAACACGCCGGTAACGACGCCCGATCCCATCATCGGCGGCGAGAAGCGCGAGCCCTCCTCGTTGGTCCACACCGCGACCTCGACCGGGTGCAGGGTGTCCACCCCGCGGTCGTTCAGCGAGCGCACCACCTCCAGCGCCGCCAGAACGCCGAACACGCCGTCGAAGCGCCCGCCGGTCGGCTGGGTGTCGAGATGGCTGCCCATCACCACCGGGGCCAAGCTGTCGTCGCGGCCCTTGCGGCGGGCGAAGATGTTGCCGATGCGGTCGACCGTCACGGTGCAGCCGGCGGCCTCGCACCAGGAGACGAACAGGTCGCGGCCGGCCTTGTCCTCGTCCGACAAGGCGAGGCGGCAACTGCCGCCCTTGGCGGTCGCACCGATCTTCGCCATCTCGGCGAGGCTGTCCCACAGGCGCTGGCCGTCGATGGGCAGATTGGAGGGGAGGGACATGGAAACTCCACGCAGAATTTTTCGTTGAAAGGCAGGGGGGAGCGGGAAGCGGTCAGGCCGCTTCGCGCCGCTCCCGTGCCCGTAGGTCGACCATCGCCAGCACGGCGCGCAGCATCGGCACGTCCACGCCGCAACGCTCGGCCAGCTCGATCACCGAGCCCAGGATCGCGTCCAGCTCCAGCCGCCTGCCGGCCTCATAGTCCTGGAGCATCGAGGTCTTGAAGTCGCCGACACCGGCGGCCATGGCGATGCGTTCGTCCACGCTGGTGGTGAAGATCACGCCCAGCTTTTCCGCCACCGCCTTGGCCTCCAGCATCATGGCGCGGCCGGCTTCCCGCGTGCCGGGGTCGTTGCACAGCCGGCCCAGCGTCGATCCGGTCAGCACGCTCAAGGGGTTGAAGGCGAGGTTGCCCCACAGCTTCACCCAGATCGCCTGCCGGATGTCGGCGGTCTTCGCCGGCTGGAATCCCGCCTGCCCGAACAGCGTCACGATGCGGTCCACTGCCGTATTGTCGCGGTCGCCGGCATCGCCGAACACGAAGCGCTGGTCGCTGACATGGCGGATGCGGCAGGGACCGTCACCCTCCACCGCGACGAAGCTGGTCGCCCCCACCACCCGGTCGGGGTCGATGGTGCGCCACAGCAGCCCGTCGGGATCGACGCTGGCGAGCGGCCGGTCGGCCAAAGGGTCCGGCTGGCGGTGCGGGTACCACCAGGGGATGCCGTTAACCATCGGTACGATGGCGGTCTCCGGCCCCAGCAGCGGCGTCAGCGTGTCGATGGTGCCGCGCAACGCATGGGCCTTGACGCAGAGGAACACCAGATTCTGCGGCCCCAGCGACAGGCTGTCGTCGGTGACGCGCGGGCTGAGCCGGGCGACGCGGTTCAGCGGCGTCACCATGGTCAGGCCGTTGCGGCGGATGGCGGATGCGGCGTTCGGCCGGGCGACCAGCGTCACCTCGGCCTCGGTGGCGCTCAGCCGGGCGGCCAGCAGACCGCCGACCGCGCCGGCCCCGATGATGGCGACCTTCATTCAGTGCGCTCCTGCAGGGGCTTGCTGGAGATCCTCCGGGATGTGCCAGGCCTTGCCGGGGATGGCGTCGAGCAGGCTGCGGGTGTAGGCGTCGCGCGGATGGGTGAACACGTCGCGCGCGGTGCCCATCTCCACGATCTTGCCGCGGCGCATCACCGCGATGGTGTCGCAGACCTGAGCCGCCACCCGCAGATCGTGGGTGATGAACAGCATGGCGAGGTTCAGCCGTCTGCGGATGTCGTCCAGCAGGTCCAGCACCTGCCCCTGCACCGACACGTCGAGCGCCGAAACCGGCTCGTCCGCCACCAGCAGCTTCGGCTCCATGGCGAGCGCGCGGGCGATGCCGATGCGCTGGCGCTGGCCGCCGGAGAACTCGTGCGGGAAGCGGTCGGCGGCCGAGCCGTCGAGCCCGACCATCGCCAGCAACTCCCGCGCGCGTGTCAGCGCCCTGTTGCGGTCCTCGCCGAAGGCCACCGGGCCTTGCGCCACGATGTCGCCGACGCGGTGGCGCGGGTTCAGCGAGGCGTAGGGGTCCTGGAACACCATCTGCACCGCCCGGCGGTAGGGCCGGAAGCCCTTGCGGTCGAGTGCCAGCAGGTCGGTGCCTTCGAACAGGATGCGGCCCGAATCCGGCTTGATCAGCCCGACGATGGAGCGGCCGAGCGTCGATTTGCCCGACCCGGATTCTCCGACCAGACCGACGGTTTCGCCGGGATGGATGGTCAGCGACAGGTCGTCGCCGGCCACCACCTGCTTGGACTTCTTGAACAGCCCGCCACCGACGTTGAAGACCTTGCGCACCTTGTCGGCGACCAGCAGCGGCGCGCCCGTCCTGGCATGGTCGTCGCGGTGCTCGATGTAGTGCGGGACCGAGGCGATCAGCTGCCGGGTATAGGGATGCTGCGGCCGGTTCAGCACATCCGACGCCGCGCCATATTCCACCAGCTTGCCGTGGCGCATCACCGCCACCCGATGCGCGATCTCCGCCACCACGCCGAAATCATGGGTGATGAACATCATGCCCATGTGGCGTTCGGCCTGGATCGAGCGGATCAGGTCGAGGATCTGCTTCTGGGTGGTGACGTCCAGCGCCGTGGTCGGTTCGTCGGCGATCAGGATGTCGGGCTGGCAGGCCAGCGCCATGGCGATCATCACGCGCTGGCGCTGGCCGCCCGACAGGCGGAAGGGATAGGCCTCGGCCAATTCGGCCGGGTTGGGAAGCCCGACCTGGGTCAGCAGTTCCACCACGCGGGCGCGGCGGGCGGGGGCGGGCAGGTCGGTGTGTTCACGCAAGGACTCGCCGATCTGGCGGCCGACCCGCATCAGCGGATTCAGCGCCGTCATCGGCTCCTGGAACACCATGGCGATGCGGCCGCCGCGAAGGCTGCGCTGCTCCGCCTCCGGCATGGCCAGCACGTCCTTGCCCTTGAACAGCAGGCTGCCGCCGGCAACGCGGACATGGGGGGCAGGCAGCAGCCCCATCATGGCGTGCGCGGTCATCGACTTGCCGGAGCCGGACTCGCCGACCACGCAGAGGATCTCGTCGGGGTTCAGGGTGAAGGTCAGGTTGTCCACCGCCAGCGGGCGGTCGGCGCCCGGCGGCAGCGCGATGCTGAGGCCGCGCACATCGAGAAGAGGCGTGGTCATGGCTGCGGTCTCCGTCGGGGTACGAAGCAGGTCGAGTTCGCTCATCGGATCACCCCCGCGACCGGGCGAGCTTCGGGTTCAGGGCGTCGTTCAGCCCCTCGCCGACGAGGTTCAGCGCCAGCACGGTCAGCACGATGGCAAGGCCGGGGAAGACGCTCATCCACCAGGCCTGCCGGATCACCGTGCGGGCGGCACCGATCATGTAGCCCCAGCTCATCGCGTTGGGATCGCCGAGGCCGAGGAAGCTCAGCGAGCTTTCCAGCAGGATGGCGGTCGCCACCATCAGCGAGGCCGACACGATGATCGGCGACAGGCTGTTCGGCAGGATCTGGCGCAGGATGATGGTGCTGTTGCTCTGGCCGGTGGTGATGGCGGCCTGGACGAATTCGCGCGAGCGCAGGCTGAGGAATTCGGCACGGGCCAGACGGGCCAGCGGCGGCCAGCTGACGATGGCGATGGCGAGCACGATGGTGGTCAGGCTGGGGGTGAAGATGGCGACCAGCACCACAGCCAGCACGAAGTTGGGGATGGTCTGGAACAGCTCGGTGAAGCGCATGATGGCGTCGTCGACCTTGCCGCCATGGAAGCCGGCCAGCGCCCCCAGCGTGACGCCGATGGCGAGCGCCGCGGCGGTGGAGGTCAGGCCGATCAGCAGCGACACCCGCGCCCCATGGGCGATGCCCGACGCGATGTCGCGGCCCAGCATGTCGGAGCCCAGCAGCGCATCCTCCGACAGCGGCGGCTGGAAAGGTGCCGTCGCCATCTCCCACGGGTCGCCGGGGAAGAAGACGGAGGCGAAGGCGGCCAGCACGACGATGGCGATCAGGATCGCCAGCCCCAGGACCGCGCCCTTGTTGCGGGCGAAGGCCCGCCAGAAATCCGAATTCATCATTGCGACACCTGGATGCGCGGATCGACGAGGCCGTAGAGGATGTCGGTCAGGATGTTGAAGAGGATCACCATGATCGATGTGACCAGGAAGATGCCCAGCAGCACCTGATAGTCGCGCTGAAGCACCGCCTCGAAGGCCAGCCGGCCGATGCCGGGCCAGGCAAACACCGTCTCGATCAGGATGGAGCCGCCGACCAGCTGTCCGGCCTGGATGCCGGCGACGGTGATGACCGGCAGGATGGCGTTGCGCAGGACATGGCGGGTGACGATGCGGCCCTGCGTCAGCCCCTTGGCCTTCGCCGTCTTGACGAAGTCGAGGCTGCGCACCTCCAGCATCGAGGCGCGGGTCAGGCGCGCATAGCCCGCCATGTAGAACAGCGCCAGCGTGATGACCGGCAGGATCAGGTGGACCGCCACGTCCGCCACATGCGCCAGTCCGGTGTAGCCGGCGCCGATGGTCTCATAGCCGAAGGCCGGCAGCCAGCCGAGTTGGATGGAGAACAGGAGGCTCAGCATCAGCCCGATCCAGTAGATCGGCGTGGCGTAGGCCAGCAAGGCGATGACGGTGATGGCGCTGTCGGCCCAGGTGCCGACGGTGACCGCCGCCAGCGTGCCGAGCGCCACACCGGCGGCGAGCGCCAGGATGAAGGCGGTCAGCGTCAGCACCAGGGTGGCCGGCAGCCGTTCCGCCAGGATGTCCCAGACCGGCCGCTGCTGGCGGTAGGAGAAGCCGAGATCGCCCTGCACGACCTTGCCGATGTAGGTGCCGAGCTGTTCGTAGAGCGGCCGGTCGAGCCCGAACTGCTCGCGCAGCTGCGTCACGAACTTTTCGTCGGCGGCCCCCGCCTCGCCCGCCATCACCATGGCCGGGTCGCCGGGGGCGGCATGGACGAGGAAGAAGTTCATTACCACGATGGCGATCAGGATCGCGGCGGCCTTGACGAGGCGGCTCGCGAAGAGTTGGGCGAATCCCAGCATGGGCAGGTTCCTAATTCAATCGCCGCGCTCTTACCCCCTCTCCCCCCAGGGAGAGGGTCGGGGTGAGGGGGATGCATAGCGTGGATTCTTGGAGAAGGGCCGCCGCGCGGGGGGGGGGGGGGGGGGGG
>NZ_JBCEBL010000051.1:0-19392 GCF_049472615.1 Azospirillum sp. 11R-A
CTGGCGGTGCTGCTGGCACTCGCCCGGCGCAGCTCCATGGGCGGGGTGCGGACGCTGGCCGTCCTGTTCATCGAGGTGACGCGCGGCGTGCCGCTGATCGCGGTGCTCTATGTCGCGACCCTGCTGCTGCCGCTGATGCTGCCGGCCGGCGCCGCCATCGACAAGCTGCTGCGGGCGCAGATCGCCATCGTCCTGTTCGTCTCCGCCTATCTGGCCGAGATCGTCCGCGCCGGCCTCCAGTCCATCCCGGCGGGCCAGTATGAAGCCGCCCAGGCGCTGGGGATCGGCTATTGGCAATCGATGCGGCTGGTCATCCTGCCGCAGGCGCTCAGGACGGTGATCCCCTCCATCGTGACCCTGGCGATCGGGCTGTTCCAGGACACCACGCTGATCATCGTCATCGGCCTGTTCGACCTGCTGAACACCGCGCGCACCGCCGCCAAGGATCCGGCCTGGCTCGGATTCTATGATGAAGCCTTCGGCTTCGCGGCGCTGATCTACCTGACGGTCTGCGTCATCGCGTCCCGCTACAGCCTGTGGCTGGAGCGCCGGCTGCGGCGGTGAGCTCCCAATCCGCTTCGACCGGCGCCCGCCGCATTTCCTTCTCTGCACACCCTCCTCCGGCTTGGTTCCACCCGACCTGATCGGGATCACAGCCAACCACCTCTGCCGAACATACGAACTTTGAACTGGAAAGCCCGACCATGAGCAGCCTTTCAATCGTCGGCATCGCCGGCAGCCTCTCGGCACCCTCCAGCAGCCGGCGGCTGGTCGACCTGACCCTCGCGCAGATCGGGCGGCGGATCGCCGCCGACGGCCGCGTCATCGACATCGCGACACTCGGGTCCCTCGCAGTCCACAGTCGGGACGCCGCTGGCGACGAACTCGAAGCCGCGCTGCGTGCTGTGGAAGAAGCAGACTTGGTCGTCGCCGCCACGCCGGTCTACAAAGGATCCTACAGCGGCCTGTTCAAGCATTTCGTCGATCTGCTCGACTACCGCTCGCTCGTCGCCACCCCGGTCGCGCTACTGGCCACCGGCGGAAGCGAGCGTCATGCACTGATGATCGAGCATCAGCTCCGCCCACTCTTCGCGGTCTTTCAGGCTCAGGTACTGGGTACCGGACTGTACTTGACCGGCAAGGATCTGGTCGACGGCAAGATCACCGATCCGGCCGCCGAGAGCCGGTTCGACCGGCTGGTCGACGAAGCGGTCGATGCATTGACCATGCGCTCGATGGCCAAACACAGCAAGTCGGCATAAGACACTTGGAAATTCCCGCTATTTCCCGGTGTGGGGTCGGTAGCAACGAAATTGCCGTGGCGGTCCCCTACACTGCGGACAAAGGTGGATTATCCTTATGCCGCCACATTCCCTTGCTTTCACACTCTCACGACGCGGGTTGTCTCAAACCACCGCCATAAGCTGGAAAAGACAGGTCGTATCGCTTGCACTTTCGATGGCCAGCACGCTGGATTGCAGGCGGTCGACCGCCGGTTCAGCCAGCACCCTCGCCGCGTTGGCTCGGAACTTCGCGATCACGGCGGGTTGTTGCACGGAAAGCATTGCTGTCGTAGGCATCGGCTCCGTCTCCGTTCTGGTCGCCTGCCATGCCAAACAAGGTCAATGCCGCCCTGCGCCAGCGTGGCAGTCTCACCGTGTGGGTCAGCGAGGAGGCGATTGCGGGCCGGAAAGCGGCGCCGCGCACCACGCCAGGTGGGCAGCCGAACTACTCAGACTTGGCGATCACGACGGCGCTCATGCTGCGCGCCCTGTTCAGACTGGCGCTGCGGCAGACCGAGGGGCTGCCCGCCTCCATTCTCCATCTGCTTGGCGTGGAGCTGCCAGTGCCGGATTACTCCAACATCGCGCGCCGTGCACGGACGGTGACGCTGCCCTGAGTACCGCACTCGAGCGGCGGGCCCATCCACCTGCTGGTTGACAGCACCGGGCTGAAGCTGTGCGGGCCGAGCGAATGGTTGATTGAGAAGCACGGCACCAAGCGGCGGCGCTCCTGGCGCGCCCTGCACATAGGCATGGATGCAGGCAGCGGGCGGATCGTTGCAGCCACGCTGACCGACCGTGGCGTCGAGGATGCCTCTCAGTTCGGTCCGTTGTTTGACCGGATATCCGCGCCCGTGGCCTCCCGGACCGGCGATGGCGCGTACGACCGGAGCGGCGTCTACGCGGCCGTGCACGAGCGCCATCGCAAGACCGCAGTGGTGGCGCCACCGCGTGCGCACGCCGTACTCAGCGACAGGGCGCACACCGTCCCCAGCCCGCGTGACCATCACATCCAGGCCATCCCTGAGACGGGCCAGATGGCTTGGCAGCGGAGCAGCGGATACAACAAGTGGGCCGGCACGGAGAGCAAAATGACACGCTGGAAGGGCGTCATTGGCGAGGCACTGCACTTCCACGGTCACGCGAAGCAGGCCACCGAGGTCGTGATCGGCGTCGCAGTCCTCAACCGCATTCGACCTCGGACGCCCGAACTCCGTCCGCGTCGCCTGACCATCAGCGGGGTTGAGGCGGTCCACTACCTCGCTCACCTCCCTGCAACACGCCGACCAACGTCAGCTACATCCTGATTCAGTCCGATTCGCGGCCCCGCGCCCTTGTACTTTCGCGACCATGGCGGTTCTCAACAGGCTGGGCTTGTACCGTTGCGACCGCCCGCTTGTACTTTGGCGACTGCGACTCGCATCGACTCGGCTTATCCACTGTACGCTTGCGACCAAGCAACTAATAAGAATCCAACTAGATTCTCAAATAGGCTGGTCGCGAAAGTACAATTTGACTCGCCGCCCGCCGGGGAACCACAGTCCTGCAAGGGTTGGCCAGCGAGGATTCCATGGCGTCCGTTCACGATCTGATCGCCAGGGTCGGTGTCGAGCAAGCGCGAAAGCTGGTTCCCAGCGGCGAGCGCAAGCTAATCGACACGGCCGCCCAAGCGATGGCGATCGAGAGCCGGGCCATGGGCATTACCTATGCCGGATTCTGCCTGACCGCTCTGCCCCACAATCCGTTGGCCGATGACGCAGTCTGGGAGCGCCAGGGACATAAGGTCAAGCTGGTGATCACGCCGGGCTATTTGCCGGACAGGACGGGGACCATGCAACTGCATGGCGTTCCTTATGGCAGCCGTGCTCGGCTGATCATGCTGTACCTGCAAACGAGAGCGATTCAGACGGGAAGCCCAGAGGTTGAACTTGGCGCTTCCATGAAGGACTGGCTGTCCCGGATGGGAGTTGGTGTCGGCGGCAAACAGTACCGGGACGTCAAGGAACAGGCTAACAGAATCAGCGCCTGCAACCTGACCTTTGTCTGGGACAATGACCGCCGCGGTAAGGCTTTCGAGAAGGATGCCATAGTCAAGGGTGGCATCCAGCTCTACGAGCATGACGACGAGAATCAGCTGCGTCTATGGGTGGACACCGTTCGTCTAAGCGACAGCTTCTTCCAAGCGCTCAAGGAACATCCAGTGCCGGTATGGGAGCCGGCCATGAAGCTGATCGCCGGGAAAAGCATGGCAATCGATGTCTATGTCTGGCTAGCCTACCGGCTGCACGTCCTCGAACTGAAGACCCCAGTAACTTGGGCGGCGCTGTTCGGCCAATTCGGCCACAGCTACCAAAACCTGAAGCATTTCAAGCCACGGTTCACCGAGGCGCTGAAGATGGCCCTCGCTGTCTACCCCGATGCCGAGGTGGATGTCAGCGATGCTGGAGTGGTCCTTCACCCCTCACCTCCCCCGATTCCAGAGCGCAAGATGGTCCGCTGAGGCACTTGTACTTTCGCGACCGCGGATCGCAGAGCGCTCTCCCCCCGCCTTGTACTTTCGCGACTTCCTTCCCCGGTAACAGGCGAATTGCCCTGTAGCCGAGCCTCCGCTAAAATGGCAGCTGTCTGGCAGCAAGGCAAAGTCCGTTAACCGGTTAACGCTTTGCTCAGCGCGATCAACCGGAGATCCTGATGAAGCAACTTCTGGTGCTCGGCCCAAAGGGCGGTGCCGGCAAGACGACGACAGCCAGAAACATGGCCGTGGCTGCCGTATTAAGCGGCCTACGGGTGGCCGTGCTTGACGCTGACCGCCAGCGGACCTTGAGCAAATGGCTGGAACGGCGCCCCGACACCCTGCCCTCGATCCAGAGCTTTGAAGTGCCGATGCGTGACATCGATAGCGCTCCGGAGCCGATTGAGGATGTTGACCTGCTGATCGTCGATACCCCGGCCTCGGTCGAGGATCACCCTGGCGCGCTGAAGGTGCTGATCGAAACCGCTGATCTGATCCTGCTGCCATCCGGTGTCCGGGGAGAGGAGATGGACTCCCTGAAGGACACACTGAAAGCTGTGCGGCCGTTCGCCCGTCCGATGGTGGTTCTGCTGAACGGGGTGAAGCCCAAGCAGGTCGAGACGAGCGCCGCCTATCGTGGCTTGGCCGTAGGCGTCACGGTGGCGCCTGCCCTCATCCCGGATCTGGCCGAGGTGCATCGAACCTACGATGTCGGGATCGGCGTCGTAGAGCTGCGCGGCGCCAAGACGGCTGACATGTGGTGGGAAAACTGGCGGTTCATCGCCGACGTTCTGGGAGTGAAACAGTGAAGCTGGACGGTAAGGTCAAGCTGCCCCGCCCTACCCCGGACCGATACGCCGGTCTGTTCGCCGATGACGGTGCCGGTCGGCCGCAGGAGGTCATCACCTTCCATTCGCGGACGCACACCGTCGAGAAGATCAAGGCTTTATGGGAGCGAGCACGGGACGACTTCCTGGCGATCGGTCGGTGGCTGGTGGTCGCCAAGGAGCGTATGGAGCACGGCGAGTACGAGGCGATGGTGCGGGCCGAGTTGCCCTTTAGCCCGTCACGCGCCCGTCAGCTGCGCACCGTGGCCGAGTTCGTCGACAGCGGGCGCATTCCGCTTGAACGGCTGCCGCCGGCGGACTCGGTGATCTACGAGATCGCCACCCTGTCAGACGACGAGCTGGCCGCCGCCGAGCCCGACATCCGCCCCGACCTCACCCGCGTTGAGGCCAAGGCGTTCAAGAAGCGCGCTGAGCCCGGCGCGCAGAACGCTCTGCCCGACCGAGCGGTCCTGGTCCGGCGCATCGAGCGCTTGAAGCAGGAGTTGGCAAACGCTCAAGCTCAGCTGACCCAGATCGATCAGGGCAGCTGACCTCGTCCCGACAGAGTCCTGTGACCAAGCCCGGCCCTTATGCCGGGCTTTTCCATGTCTGCCCACCTGCCCATAGTGCCGGTGAATGACGTTGGTGCAAAATGGCCGGGCCGGTGGTGTTCGGGAGGCCAAGCGGGTATAGAGTTCGCGCTGGCGAACCGGCTGGTGGGAGACCTCGGCCCGGTTGTTCTGTCGCCGGCCCTGCTCGTGCCGCCAAGCCGATCTCACGGAAGGCGGCCCCATAGGAGTGGAGCTTGTCGGTGGTGATCTGGATGGGGGCGAAACTGTGTTTCTTCAGCAGCTTCCGCATCAGCTTGCGGGCCGCAGCCTTATCGCGTCGGCGCTAAACGAGCACCTTCAACACCTCGCCTTCATCGACGGCCCGCCACAAGTACATGAGTCGGCCACTCACCCTGATCATCATCTCATCCAAATGCCATCGCAGGCTGGGTTTCGGCCGGAGGCGCCGCAAGTTGCCGGCGATGGCGGGCCCGAAATTCAAGACCCAGCGGCACATGGTTTCGTAAAACATGTTGATGCCGCGTTCAGCCAACAGTTCCTCGACATCTCGGTAGCTCAAGGTGAACCGCAGGTACAACCAGATCGCATGCTGGATAATCGCGGGCGGGAATTGGTGGCGGGCATACGAAAGCGGCGACATCCCGCGAGCTTACCGTCACCGCCGACGGGCCGTCACTGTTGATGTGATGATGCCGTCTTCCCGCCGACTTGCCCACACCGGCGGCGCGGACAACGTGCCGGCATCCCTCGTCATAGGTGCTTCTGCGCACCAATGGAATAAATAAGGAACAATTCAGCTGATCGGCGGACCCTACGGCGTATACGAGTGTGGACAGAAAAAGGGCGGCCCCGGTCCGCGCTCGGCCGCCCTGAAGTCTGGCGCTACAACGATCCCATCCCACAGCGGAACGTGATCTCGCTGATGTATATGGTCCGCCTCAGCGGATCTTGGCCTGCAATCGGACCGCTATCTCAGCCTCCGTGCGTGTGTGCCGGGCCTGGCGCCGTTGCTCGACAAGGGGCCTGTCTTGCAGGATCCAATGCGCGGTGCCGAGGCTCGTGATCTCGCCCGTGGCGCCGCCGCAGGGGCAACCGTGCCAGCCGTGCCAGCTGGGCGCCGAGGCTTGGTGTTCGCCGCACGGGCAGATTGGCCACGGGGTGCCGTCCGGGGCGAACCGCACCGGGCGCGGAGTCGACACAAACAGCGGTTCGTCGGCCATTGCTCCCTCCTTGTGAGCGCTCCAGTATACAGCCCCCAACCATGGAGGACGACCGGTGATCGTGGCGGCGCAGTGCCTTGCTTGCAGAGCCGTAATCGTGTGCGAGCGTATACACGAGAGCCAGATGTGCTCTTGCCCAAACCGCGCCTTCGTCGACGCATCGATCGGCGGTCTGACCCGGATCGGCGCGCGCGACCGGGCGCTGATCCGCGAGCTGAGCGAGGGCGAGGCCCAGGCGTTGCAGGGACCGCTACACCAAGCCTGAGCAAGCGGCGCGGCGAAGCCGCGCAGGATGGTTGCTTCGGGGCTGCGGAGCAGCCCCCGGATGGTTGCATTGGAAGGGGCGGGGAGGGTGCTTGGGCCGTAGGGCCGGGAACCAGTTGTGCGTGGCAGGGCGCCAACGGCGCCAACCTGGGACGTGACTTCGGCCGAGCGGAGCGMSSCCGCGCGCCGTTCCGGCGCCGCTGGGGTATGGAGTTCGGGGGCGATGAGAGGGGCTGTGCCGAATTTCTTTCAGCCCGCAACGGGTGCACCCGTTGCGGGCTGAAGCTTCTGCGACCACGCTCCTGCTTAGCGTCGCACCGGGGATGAACCCCAGCGCACTTTGCGTTAAGCCCTCCGGCCGCAAGCGGCCTTTCGGGGCGTGACCGGCAGGCCGGTCACTCTTAACGCGGGAGCCCGCGACGCATGAGCTCAGAGGATGATGCCGTGACCGCACCCTTCACCACCAGGATGCTGCACCTGACCGTCAACATCAAGGGGATCACGACGCACAAAGGCGCCATGCGGCAGCTCGACTACAACGTCGACGACGACAAGATGCACGACAGCGATCTGATCCACACCGGCCTCGACCTGCCAAAGGATGCACCCTCGGGCGACGTCATCAATGCCACCAGCAAGGCTCTGTCGGCGTCCTTCGCCGATCAGAAGGCGTGGGAGCGGGCACATCGCGATGAGCAGAAGAAGCTCCTGGACAGCGGGCGCAAGTCGCTCACGGCGGAGCGCCGTGCCGCCATCGAGAAGCAGCTGAGGGAGTGGAAGGGATTCGTGACGAAGCGCCGTAGCGGAATCATCAAGGGCTTCATTCTGGCGCTGCCGCGTGACATCACCGATGACCTGCAGCGCGAGCTGATGAAGGGCTGGATGGAAAGCCTGACCCGCAACGGCGAACGCAGCCCGCGCGGGAAGAATCGCAAGCCGGTGGCGGTGTGCGCAATTCACCGAAACCGGGGCAGAAATCCCCATGCCCACGTCATTGTCATCAACGAGCTGGAGACGGAATACGAGGCGCGAAAGCGCGCGGAGGCGCGCGCCGACGGTGGCAAGCGGACGCGCGCGCGCCGGCAGTACGTCATCGACACCTTCGCCGACCGGTCCGGCAAGCTCGCGATCCGCCGGCATTGGCGCGACTATGTGAACCCGATGCTGGAGACGTGGGGTACGCCGGTCCGCCTGGAGGTTGAGTCCTTCGAAACGCTGGGGATCACCGACCGGGCGCCGCAGCGCCACGTTGGAGCCAGCACCACCGTCGCGGCCGAGAAGGGCAAACCGCACGACGCCAGCAAGGCCGAGCACAATCGCCAGGCCAAGCAGCTGGAGATGGCCGTTGCCGAACTCGATGCGCGCCAGCAGCATCTGGCTGAATGGGAGACCGACCTGCGGGGCCGCCAAGCCGAACAGGACCGCGACCGCGAGCGCGCCCTTGAGGCGGAGCAGGCCGCCATTGTCGCCGCCGGGGCCGCCGAACTCGCCGCAGGACGAGGTGACGAATGGCGCCGATGTGCCCTGGACGCCTTGAGGCGCGTTGCCGACGCTGAGATGGAGCGCGATGCGGTCACGGCCGAGCGGGAGATTGCCAGGAAGGAGCTTGAGGCCGAGCGGGCCGCCCAGGCAGCGGCCGCGCAACGCGCAGCATCGCTCGAGGAGACGCTGACGGTGCTTTGCCGCGCGTACGGCTGCGAGCAGGACGAACTGTGGGCGGTGATGGACAGCGGCGCCCGCGCAATCCGTGTTCAGCAAGCGGCTGAGGCCCGGGTAAGGGCCCGTATCGACAAGATCAACCGCGATCGCACCGAGGAAATGGCCGGCGTGATCCGCGTGCATGCCGGCGCCATGCGCGCCAAGGACGAGGAACTGACGAGGGCCCGGCGAGAGGCGCAACTGCGGACCGAGGAAGCCGACCGCCTGGAAGCGCAGAACACGCTGCTGCGTCGTCAGGTGCAGACGCTCACCAGCGTGGTCGAACACGCCGTGCGTGTCCTGAGCATCTGGTTCAGCGCGGTCAAAGAACGCGCGCAGAGCAAGTTGGCGGTGCTGATCGAGGCTGTGATGCCGCGCATGGCCGCCCTGACTGTCGAGAATCAGACCATCGAGATCTACCGTGTTGCCCCCGACGCGAAGAGCGCCCGCCTGGCGCTGCGCGAGTACCTGAAGGCCGACGCTGCCGACGACGATCATGCCGTGCGTCACGACCAGCGCGTACGCGCCGAGTTGGCCCGCGTGGCCATCAAGGACCAGCACCTGAACGCCAAGCAGATGGCCCTGCACGAGGATGCGACCACACTGCAGCGTCTGGCCGATGCGCTGTTCGAAAAGTCCCACCGCTATGGCGGTGACGTGCTGCGCAGTCTGCGCGGCGACCTCGCGCAACTCAAGACGGTGGCCGACAAGCACGCGCAACCGCAGCCGACCGAGCGCGCGCGGTAGCGTCGACAGGGACTGACTGATCCTGGCCGCCCATGGCGGTGGCAGAGAGGGCGAGACGACGAGGGCGCGTTTCCCGTGGACACCCGTATACGGCGGTACACTGTAACGGTAACGCTGTAATGTAATACATTACAGCGTTACACGTTTGGCGGCGCTTCCGAGGCGCCGGGGCTGCACGCGCCCCAACACGCGCGGACGATGTTCCACTGCGCCACGCACTCGACCGGCCCTCGCTCGGTCGCTAAGCGGTCAAATCCTCCGGCTTCTTCACGCCCGTGGCAGGGGGCATCCGATTGTCCCGACCTGCTGGGCACAGGCTGGACGGTTGGCAGCGGACGAATGGCCAGCCTCTCGGTCGAGGTTCGTTTCACGTCCTGTGGAACCGGACAATATGAACCCTGCAGATGTCGTGACTCCCATGCACATCAGAGGCTGCTGACAAGGATGGCGGCGTCTGACTCGCGCTATGGTGGAACGGCGTAAACGAACGCTCACGTTGGGAGCCAAGCGTCCGCATGATGTCTGTTTCCACCATTCCGGATCGACCGGGTCGTATCGACTCGCCCGCGGCACATGGAATAGCGCTTCACGCCGGTGGCCGGGGGCGGGTCACCATCGCCACGCGTACGGTGGGCACTTGGCAGGAGCGCTCGATCCCCGTCGCCGATCTCGGAGGTGCCGTGCAGGAGTTCGCCGGACGCCCCGAAGTCTTCATCTCGCAAAACCGCTTCTGGGGCGTGCGCCGGGTCGTGGCTCAGCTTGCCGAGCTGAACGCACTGTTCGTCGATCTCGACTACTACAAGGGCCGCTACGCCAACCTGAGCCCCGATCAGTTCCTCTTGGCGACCCGTATGGCCCTGGACGACGAAAACTTGCCGGCGCCCTCGCTGGCCGTATCCACCGGCCGCGGCCTCGCTCTGGTGTGGCGACACACCGCCGCGCCGCGCGCCGCGCTGCCCCGCTGGCGAGCGTGCCAGAAGGTGCTCGGCGCAACGTTGGCGTCGTTTGGCGCCGACCCGGCGGCGACCGACGCCGCGCGCGTGCTGCGCCTGATCGGCACCATTAACGCCAAGTCCGGCAACCCGGTCGAGGCGATCACCGACCTGGGTAACACCTGGGAGTTCGACACTTTGGCGGACGAGATCCTGCCCCTGCCGCGCGCCGAGTTGGTCGCGCTGCGCGCCGAGCGGGCGAAGCGCCGGGCTGCGAAGGACGATCGTATCAAGGCAGTGGCGCCGGCGAACTTTTCGATTGCGACGCTGTGGGAAGGGCGATTGACCGACTTGCAGAAACTCCGTGCCGGGCGCTGGCCGGACGGCATTCCGTCGGGATCACGTGACGAGTGGCTCTTTCTTGCGACGACCGCCATGTCCTACCTGGTGCCGCCCGCGGTGCTCCTCCGCGAAGCCGAGGCGCTGGCACACGAGGCTGCCGGTTGGTCAGAATCAGAGATGCGCTCCCGGATGGCGTCGGTGCTGGCACGGGCGGAACGTGCCTTCCGGGGCGAGAAGGTCGACTACCGGGGCCACGACGTTGACCCACGATACGCGTTCCGGGACGCGACCATCATCGAACGGCTGAAGATCACCGAGCGGGAGATGATCGACCTCGACCTGCGCCACTTTGCCAGCCCCGAGATCAAGAGGGAGCGCGAGCAGCAGCGGAAGCAGCGTGACCGCCGCGCCGCGGGTGCCACCCCGCGTGCCGAGTACGAGGCGAACAGCCTGTCTCACGAGGAACCATGGAAGGTCGAGGGATGCAGCCGCGCGACGTGGTACCGGAGGCAAAGGAACAAGGCGCGAACGACAACAGGGACCGGTGAGACAGGTCCGTCCGGTTGTATGGTGGCCGTGCCTGTCCCTGCCTCGCCCCTGCCTGCAGGGGCGAGGCAGGGACAGGCCGCTGCCGCCTAGGAGAGCCGCATGGGCAAGGACGCGGCACCCGCCGGCAGCAGGGTGGACGGAGAGTGGACGTGAAGCCGCTGCGGCGGGGCTGCCCTGCGCTTCAGGATTGCCCGATGCTGACGTCGGCACAGCCGTCGCTATGCGGCGGGGTTGCTCAAGGCCGACACGCCGACCAGCACTTAGTCACGGGGCGTACCCCACCCTCGACCTTCAGCTGGCCGCGCGACAAGTGTCCGGGCTTGTCTACCAGCGCCCACCACAAGGCAGCTGTGCCGAGGCGTGCCGGCACGCGCATAGCGGTCGCCGCCCCCAATCCGATGCGTACGCGTCATCGTCCACCCCATCAGCGCGGCGACCGCCTTGAGGGAGGAGGAGCCGACCATGGGCTCTGCGGGAACGGCTTGGTCGTTGGCGGCCGTCCGCCGCAGGGCGCGGAGCCCTATCGCCACGAAACGCGCCAGGGGCCAGGGCTTGTCGAGCTCTCGAATCGCACTAAAAGATTGATCGTCCACAGGAATCGCGGTGCGAACGCAATGCCTTTGCTTACCCCTGCGCAATGGGTGTCGGGGATGCCGGAGCCGTGCCGCCCCGGCTGGTCCAGGCCGCGTGCGAGGGCAAGCCGGTGTGGACGAGCAGGGTAGAGCACCCCGCGGGCCGACAGACGATCTCCTCGGCCAGCCGCCGCGGGGGCGCACGGCCGGTCGGGCGGCTGACCGGTTGCCGGGGACGGCGGATCAGAGATAACCGGAGCGATCCGCTACGCTTCGGATCTGCGGCTGCACGGTACCCGCCCTCTAGGATGCTGAGCGTGGCGTGCTCACGTTTCTTTGGCACCGGCCGGCGTTCCCTCGGAGGCGCGGCAGTGATCAGGACGAACGGTTGGCGCCAAATCCGGACAGGAAGACCTGACGATGTCCTTCCGCGAGTGCCACCGCCTCCCAGCGCCCGCGCAGCTTCTCGGCGTGGCTTTTCACGAGCGGGAGGTTGGGCAGCAAGGCGGGCCATTCGTCGGCCGCCCGTTCCACCGTGCGCTTCGCCTCGTCGGTCAGCAGGCGGGGATCCAGGCTGAGCAGCATGCCGGGCCTGCGGAAGGTCTCCAACGTCACGTCGGCCATCGTCTTGGCGCGCCCGAGGGGGATGGCCAGTGTGTCGTCCCCATCCAGGCAGAATGTCGGAACGATGTCGTACGCCGGGCTCAAGTGGGCCGTGCGTCCGTCAGGATAGATCAGGCTCGTGTTCTTGAGGTGCGCATCGCCGTTGCCAAGCAGCACGTTCACGGTGAAGCGGCGCACCGCTTCGAGCAGATCACCGTTGGGGTCAGCGGCAAAGCGCTTGATACCGTTCCACAGTGTTTCCTCGTTTGCGATCGTGTACTTCTGATTGTCCACCGCCCCGAAGATCTGGGCGAAGTCTTCGATGTGGACGCGTGCGCCGGACGCGCGGTCGAACCGGGTCACCGCCAGGGCATGCTCGCCGTGTTTGCGGTGCTCGGGACCGATTCCGCGCAGCTTGCCCAGCGGGATCAGTTCGCAGGCCGCGACCGTGACGCCAGCGGCCGTGGCGAGGCGCATTGCCGAGAATTCCAGCTCAGGCAGGAACTCCAGCCCGCGCTGCCGGCTTGGCAGTTTGGCGATGATGGAGCCGTACTGGCCCTCGGCAGGCACCGTCAGCCCCTCACCCTCCTTGAGGACGGAGAGCTTCATCTGCACGCCGGCCAGACCGAAGCGGATCGGCGGCAGGTCGTCGGCGGTGTGGTCGGCCACCCTGGCGGGCGGGGCGTACCCCTCGTCCCGGACGACGACGGCGCCGGGCAGATCGTGCCCGACGCGCTTCATGATGTCGAAGTCGGTGTGGATTCCTGGTCCCATCTGCCGTTCGACGGCGACCCGTAGGGCGCCTTCCGGCAGCACGTTCCGGAACCAGGCGGGCAAGAGACCCAGCAGGCCCGTCTTGTCGCGTGCGTCCGAGAGGCGTGCGACGGTCCGCTCCTCGTCACCCGGGAACCACCACGCTGCGCTGAGGATCGGACGTTCCGGCCCGAGGTCGATATATCCCTGGTCGACGACGAAGCGGACGCTCTGCTTGCTGTCGAGCAGCAGACTCCCGACTCGCACCGAGGCGCTCGCCGTTGGCTCGAGGTAGACCCCCAACATTTCGGCCTTGCGGCTCATGGCTCATCCTCGTCGGACGCGATGAAGAGTTCCTCGAGCGCACTCGGGACGCGCTCGTCCGGCTTGGCCTGGCGGTCGTTCAGGTCGAGCAGACGCTCAACCTCCGCCAAACGCTCGACCGGAACCGGGACGAGGACCGCCCGCAAGGCTTCCGTCAGCGCCAGGATCGTTGTGAGCTGGGGGTCACCGCGCCCTTCGACGGCAGCGACACGTGCCTGTGTGCGCCGCGTTCGTTCGGCAAGGGCTGCTTGGGAGAAACCGCGCAAGCGCCGCAACGAGCGCATACGCGCGCCAAACCGTTCACGTGCTTGCATCGCGACCAACCCCGTTAAGCGAATAATCAGCCTCATCCATATCGTATACAGTATCAAATCCTAGTCAACAGCAATGCGCTACATGATATGGCAGATGTTATTCATACCTTATAAGGTATCAAATCGGATCGCGCTGTACGAGGCGGCCACTGAACCGCGCAGCAAGCGTCCTCCTCCCGCGGAGGCAGGATGCTTGCCGAGAACGACCGAGCTTCCACCCCATATTTCGCCGCCCAGGCGCCTTGTCCACGCTGCTCCCAGGAAATCTCTGCCGCATGGTTTGTGATCGACGGGCACAAGGTCCGACGCGTGTTGCCGGCTGGCGGCCCTGGCCCCCGGACCGCCATGTGGGCTGCGAGGGCGTGGCCGGCTGCCGCGGCAAGTCAGACCCCGGCAGCCCAGGCGAGCGGCCTCCGCGCCGAGATCCACTTCGCTATCCTCCATCCGTTGCCCGCAACGCTGATGCTGAAGGAGGTCGACAACCTGCTCGCGTTCCTGGCGGAGACTATGTTGCAGCCAGTCACCGCCGTCTTCATCGGCAATGATCAGGAGGATCAGGACGGATCCCTCATTGTGACCTGCTCGTCATGACGGTTGGTCGCGAGCGACGGCGATACCCGGCACAAAGCCGCGGGGACGCTGACGGCCGGAGCTGGTGGCTTCAGTCCAGCCGCCGCCATGTGGTGGAATCGGTTAGCGCGGACACGCCAACCAGCACCTCTTCATACGGTGTGCCATCTTCTGCCCGCAGCCGGGCGTGCGGCGGGTGTCCGAGTTTGTCCACCAGAGCCACCATGACGCAGCTGCGCCGGGCCGTACCGGCACGCGCATAGCGGTCGCCGACCGCGATCCGATGCCTACGCGTCATCATCCATCCCGGTCAGCGCGGCGACCTCCTCGATGAGCCGGGCGTGGCTCTCCGGTGTGAAGGCCCGGCGATCGGCGGCCATCCGCCGCAAGGCACGGAACCCTGCTGTTGTGAAACGGGCCACGGGCCAGTGCTTGTCGAAGTCGTCCAGCGCCACAAGGCCGCGGTCCAGCATGCTCTGAACGGCGGCCGGGACCTTCGGCTGCCCCTTGCGCTCGCCCGTCGACCACCGCCGTAGCAGGAACCCGTCATGAATGCTGCGGGCGCTGGACATGCGCTGCATGAACTCGCGCCGGATGAGGTCGCGTTCCTTGGCGCCGAAGTCAGGATCGTCGGAAGGGGACATGGCGGCTCCACGTTCACTTGGAACGCCGATGTACCGCATCAGCGGATACCGCGGCTAGGCGGATGATTGCGGGGCTATGTTGTCCGCCTGCGGACATGATCGAGCCACTCTGCGCCCGCACACCGCTGCACCGAGGACGAGGCCTCAGAGGAGGGGAAGCTGGACGCGCCCACCGTTGTCACTATGAGCCTTGGCGGCGCGCAGCGCGGCACCCTGAGCGCCCTCCATGGTGCGCGCCGTGCCGGAGGCGACGTGCTCGCCGGCCACGGTGATGAGCCACGCCCACACATCGGGCCCGCGCCACATCACCGCGAGATCGCAGCCATAGGCTCGTGTCACCGCGTGGCGTGTCATCCAGGTTGTCGTATTCGGCACGTTGGTGTTCCCGATGAATCCTGGGCTTCTTTACCACAGGATCAGGATGATCCAGGAGTGCCTGCCCGAGGCATGACCGGCCAGGAGATCTGCGGATACCGATCACGGCTGAACCGACACGGCCTTCCGACCTCCTGCGTCGGCCAACATACGATGGTCCGCCCGGCGGCGCTGTGTTTATGGGGAGAGTCGGCGACGAAAGTGATTTCAATGCCGTCCGCGTCGCGCAGGAGGCTTGGTAAGCGGCGATCGGCATGTCCCGGTAGGACGGTGGTGGTTGCTCGGCGGACGCGACGGTGCTGGTCTGCGGGCTCGTGCTTGTACACAGGGAGCACCGGTGCCCGCGGAGACGTCTCTGCCGCGAGGGCGAACCGAACTTTCCGGAACGCCGCCCCGGAATCCCTGCGGACGGGCTTGTAGGCAGACCGCAGCACCGTCTCGCCAGTGCCGATAGCACGGCCGCGCAGGAAGGTCCCGATCAGCCGGCGCCACGCGGTTGAACCAGCTCCACGCCGTCACCCTGCTGCGCCGCCACAGAAGCGAGGAGTTCCGCGCAGTCGCCGCAGATCACCCTGAGGCCCGGTTTCCCCCACACCTTCGTCCCACATCCGCAGGCATAGGCGACCTTGTCCTTCTTCGCGGCGCCGGCCTTCGGGGCGTCGGACCTCCAGGCGATGGCGATGCCGTCCGCCAGCAGTTTGGCTGCTTCACGGTCGAAGGGGCCGTCCGTGACGATGATGTGCGTCATCCTCTGTCCCGTTTCCTTACCGCCCGGCGCGCCCGTGTCACTCGGGTGCAGGCCGACGGCCTTCATCTTGGCCGCCCATTCCGCGTTGTGATAGCCGCCGCGCGAGCGCTTCCCGAACTCCTCTTGCCACAGATGGACCATCTCATGGACCAAAGTGGAGAGGATCTCGGCCTGGTCGCGGTCGAACACATCCGGGTTCAAGGCGATTTCGTGCCGCCGCTCGCCAGATGCCGCCAGGCTCTCGAAGCGTTCGGGGGAAAAGTAGCCCTTGAAGCGCTTGCTGCGCTGGAAGGTGATGAGCACCTGGGGCAACGTTCCGTCGAACAGTGTCGCGTTGAAGTGGTCGAAGGCGCGCTGGAGAGCGGCGTACTGCTCGACGGTGATGGCGGTCATGCCTGATCTCGTTTGTATCGTACGCTACAGGGCCCGATCTGGCTGCCAAGGGCTGCCATGTACGGGTCCGGCTGAATCGTCTGACGCCGGGGGCTTGTGGCTCATGGCGCGCTCGGGGCGATCTGCAGGCGCAGCCGCCGCTGGAGTGCGGCTCCGTAGCGCCAGCTCACCCGCTGTTGGCGCGGGGAAGCGCCGGCCGACGGACGACCACGCGCACGGAGTCGCCGTACAAGGCCGTGAACAGGCGGCGCAGAGCGGTCCCGATGCCGGCGCGCTCCGCGGCGGCCTGCACCGTCGCCAATCCGCCGGAGGCGGACGCGGCGAGCACCATCATGTCCGCACAAGCGCTCAGGTGGACGGCGTTGTAGTCGGCGAGCTGCACCGCATGGCGCTTGCGGCGGTTCTCGAAGAAGTCTTCGACCTGCGCCCGCTCGTCGGCGGTCAGGCATGCCGATACCCGCGGCGGGAGCGTGGTCGCCGAAGCGGGCAAACAGGCGACCACGGTCTGCGCACCGCGGCCCCTTTCCGGGCTGTAGACCGTGCGGATCAACTGGATCGTCTGGCGGCGCGGGCCGTTGCGAAGGCGGATCATCATGAGGGCATTCCGAAGGACGGTTAAGGTGCTGCTTCCATCACCATCTTGTCCGGCGTCGTGACCAGGCAAATCAGCTCACGTCCGAACAGCACCGGCGGGGACGCGCGGACAGGTTCGTGTGTTGCGATGCCGTTCAGGCCGGCCGGTGCCGGGATCATCCGGGCTTGTCGAGCGTCTTCGGGACACCCCGGGCGGCGAGGGCCTCGTTGAGCAGGAGTTCGACAACGGTGTACTCGGGCAGGTTGATGTCGTTGGACACCACCCCGATCCGATCCAGCAGACGTTGCGGCAGGCGGTACGAGCGGAGCACCTTGGGTGGGGTCTTCCGTTTCGGCTGCGAACGCTTTTTCGCCGGCACGGCAGGGGGGCCATTTGCCCAGGCTTCGGCCGTTTTCGCGTCCTCGTTCGGCTCGGTGATGGTTGGCACGGCCTTCGTGGTCGGCATCTTGATGCGCATGACCGGTTCCTCGCGTCTACGTGCGTTGACGATGGTTTACGGGCGTGGTCAGGCGCGGATCGTTGCTGACGCCCGAACACGCTCGAAGAGGGCTCCGGTCAGCGCCTCGAGATCCTCGATCGCACCGTTGTCCCGGGGCTTCGCCTCGACCACGCCCTTGCCGTCAGCCGCTGCCCGGAACCAGGCGGTGCGCTTGCGAATGGGGGTATCAAGAAACTCCACGCCATTGAGGTCGGCGAGCATCCGGGCGACGTCCTGGCTCTCGGCGCCACGGAGGTCCGCCATGCTCAGGACCGCGAAGGCCTGGAGGCGTTGGTTGTACGCCCTCGCCTGGGCGATCAGGTCAACCATCTGCTGCAGGGCCCAGACGTCGTAAGCGCGCGGGCCGAGCGGGATGAGCACGGCGTCCGAGATCAGGAGCGCGTGACGCAGGGTCGCCGTGTCGCGGCCGCCGGCGTCGATGATAGTCAGCGCGTGGTCGGCGGCGATGCGCCTGGCATGAACCTTCAAGGCCTCGGCGTTGAGGATCGACACGCAGGTGAAGAGAGGGTCGCCGAGCATCTCGGCGCGCATGTTGGCGAAGGTCGTGGCCGACTGCTGCGCATCGGTGTCGATGAGAGCGGTCTTTGCGAAGCGTCGGACCGCTGCCCAGACCGCGAGATTGGTGGCCAGCGTCGTTTTGCCGACACCGCCCTTGATGTTGCCGACCGTGATCGTGACGGGGGCAGGCAGGAACGTCGGATTGTGGAGTTTCAGAATCGGAAGCTGCGCCATTGCGTCCTCGCGCGTTGCTTGGCTGAGCCCCCTCAGAGCAGAAGGATACCGTGTCCGACCGTCAGCGCAAGCGGTCGCTCACTGTCGTGCGTATACGCTTGCTGACCGATGCTGACACGCCGATGCGGGGCTTGTGAGATGTGGTGCGTCCCGACCCTATGGCGGTGGAGCGCCGCTGAAGGCTGGCCAGACTTCACAAAAACCTGCCGGGCCGGCCGGTGAGGGTGGAACGCCTGTGCCCGAGCGCCTCAGGACACAGCCGGGTAAGCGGAACGGTGATGGCAGCGTACGTTCTTGCGGCGGACATGGGAGAAGCCCGGGATGCGGTCTCCGTCACCGACCGCCCGAACATCGTGTGGAAGGGAACCGGGCATTTCGGCTGGTCGTGGCCGGCGCGTGAGATTCCTGAGAAGGCTGCCTTGCCGCCACCGGCGCCTTGGAAAGATCGGCAAGGATGGCGGGCCAGGACGGCAGAATACCCTGGTCGGACAATGGCTTGGCGCTGAAGCCCGGATCGGCGAAGACATCGGCAACATCTTGGCGCCGGTCGCGGATTCCCACTTTGCAGGCAATGGGTTAGCTGACGGGATGATCGGCAGAAGATGACCGTGATGAGGACGGCCAAGCCGGATCGACCCTGCCGTTACCCTGAGATGCCCGGATGACCGTTCAGGCCTACCAAGTCACTCTGCTGGGCGCTGTGACGGACACGCGAGAGCGTTATCGTTCCGGATCCGGAAATGGCAGGTCCATCTGCCGGCCACCGAGGTGCCGTGCGCCGTCGGACAGCGCGGAGACGGCGTCCAGATCCACGTGGAATGTACGCTTGCACATGGAAGGCTCTGTTCGGCGGCAGTCGTCTGCAGCGCGCCTGCTCGGCCGCGGCTTGATCGTCGGGAGGCTGCCGCGTTGAAGGGAAGTCAAATCGGCGCGAAGCTTCTCGAGCGCGCGAAGCACCTCGGTTTCGGCACGGAGCGATGGCAAGTCCAGCATGGACGGGTCCTTGTTTCGGACGCTCTTCCTGAGAGTAGCGTGCCGAGTGCATGCCGACGAGGTCCAGGCCGCACTCTCTGACCTGTCCTGTCCGGGATCGGGGCGATCGGCATCCCGCAAAGGCAACGGGTCTCCCATCAGCCTGCAGAGGCACCGCGTGTCGCTCCATTGCGGTTGCCGCCCCGGCCGCTCTTCCGCCGGTTGGTGAGCATCGGCTGCAGGAGCGGCATGACGTGCCGGGATGACCGCACCGTCGCGGGGNGGGGGGGGGGGGSCGCGCGGCTGTGCGCCGCGGCGGCGCCCGCGCAAGGGGTCAGGCATCGCTCGGTCA
>NZ_JBCEBL010000052.1:0-16121 GCF_049472615.1 Azospirillum sp. 11R-A
CGCCGTCCATCTGGGCGGCGCCCGTGATCATGTTCTTCACGTAGTCGGCGTGGCCCGGGCAGTCGACGTGCGCATAGTGGCGGTTCGACGTCTCGTACTCGACGTGCGCCGTCGAGATCGTGATGCCGCGCGCCTTCTCTTCCGGCGCCTTGTCGATCTGGTCGTAAGCGGTGAAGGTCGCGCCGCCGGACTCCGCCAGCACCTTCGTGATCGCCGCCGTCAGCGACGTCTTGCCGTGGTCGACGTGGCCGATCGTGCCAACGTTGCAGTGCGGCTTGTTCCGCTCGAACTTTGCCTTCGCCATGGGGTGGTCTCTCCGTTTCTCAATCGTTCCAGCAGTCTTCAGGCCACCTTGGCGCGGACGACGTCCGCGATGGCCTGTGGCACCGGCTCATAATGGTCGAACTGCATGCTGTACTGCGCGCGGCCCTGACTCATGGAGCGCAGGGAGTTCACATAGCCGAACATGGCAGCCAAGGGAACCAGTCCCGTGACGATTCGCGCGTTGCCACGCTGGTCCATGCCGGTGATTTGTCCCCGGCGACCGTTCAGGTCGCCGATGACGTCGCCCATATAGTCGTCCGGCGTGATGATTTCGACCCGCATCAGCGGTTCCAACAGCGCCGGAGCGGCTTTTGTCATAGCCTCGCGGAAGGCGGCCCGCGCCGCAAGTTCGAAAGCAAGCGGCGACGAGTCGACATCGTGTGCCTCGCCACCGGTCAGGGTCGCCTTGACGTCCACCACCGGGTAGCCGGCGACGACACCGCTGTCTTTCGCGGCCTCCAGGCCCTTCTGCACGCCGGCGACGAACTCGCGCGGCAGGCCAGCCGCCCGGTTCTCGAAGACAAAGCCGGCGCCGCGGTCAAGCACCTCCAGCTTCAGCGTCACGCGCGCGAACTGGGCGCGGTCGCCGGTCTGCCGGGCGTGGACATGGTCGACCTCGGCCGAGCGCAGCACGGTTTCCCGATAGGCGACCTTGGGCGCGCCAACGGCCGCATCGACGCGGAACTCGCGCCTCATGCGGTCGACGATGATGTCGAGATGCAGTTCGCCCATGCCGCGGATCACGGTCTGGCCGCTTTCGCGGTCGACGGTGACCTGCAACGAGGGGTCCTCGTGGCCGAGGCGGTTCAATGCCGCCGCCATCTTGTCGTGGTCGGCGTCGGTGCGTGGCTCGACGACGATCTCGATTACGGGCTCGGGAACGTCCAGACGCTCCAGCACGATCGGCTTGGCAGGATCGCACAACGTATCGCCGGTCGCCGTGTGCTCCAGACCGGCAAAGGCCACGATGTCGCCGGTGTGGGCGCGCTCGATCTCTTCACGGCTGTTGGCGTGCATCAACAGCATGCGGCCGATCTTCTCGCGCTCACCCTTGACCGGGTTCAGCAGCGAATCGCCGACGCTGACGGTACCGGAATAGATGCGGCAGAAGGTGAGCGTCCCGACATAGGGGTCGTTCATCACCTTGAAGGCGAGACCCGAGAAGGGCGCGCTGTCGTTGGCAGCACGCTCTTCCGCCCAGTCGCCACCCACCGCATGGCCCGTCACCGCACCGATGTCGTTCGGTGCCGGCAGATAGTCGACCACGGCGTCCAGCATCGGCTGGATGCCCTTGTTGCGGAAGGCGGACCCGCACAGCACGGGAACCATGACGCCGGCAATCGTGCCCTTGCGGATCAACGCGCGCAGCGCGTCGGGCGTCGGCTCCTCGCCGCGCTCGAGATAGGCGGCCATCGCCGCCTCGTCGAGGTCGAGCACGGCGTCCAGAAGCGCCTGATGGGCGCTTGCAGCCGGTCCGGCTAGATCCTCGGGAATTTCGGTGTGTTGGAATTCGGCGCCGAGCGTTTCGGCCTTCCAGATCGTGGCGCGCATCGCAACCAGATCGACGATGCCGGAGAAGCCGGCCTCGCTGCCGATGGGAAGTTGAACGACCAGCGGCTTGACGCCCAGGCGGTCGGCCATCATGGCGACGCAGCCGTCGAAGTCCGCGCCGACGCGGTCCATCTTGTTGACGAAGGCCATGCGCGGCACGCCGTACTTGTCGGCCTGCCGCCACACGGTCTCGGTCTGGGGCTCGACCCCCGCAACCGCGTCGAAGATGGCAACGGCGCCATCCAGAACGCGCAGCGACCGCTCGACCTCGATGGTGAAATCCACGTGGCCGGGCGTATCGATGATGTTGATGCGGTGGTCGCGCCAGAAACAGGTCGTGGCCGCCGAAGTGATGGTGATGCCCCGCTCCTGCTCCTGCTCCATCCAGTCCATGACGGCGGTGCCGTCATTGACCTCGCCCATGCGATAGGACTTGCCGGTGTAGAACAGGATGCGCTCGGTCGTCGTCGTCTTGCCGGCATCGATGTGAGCCATGATGCCGATGTTGCGATAACGGTCGAGGGCGTGCGAGCGGGGCATGCAAAATCACCAGGACAGGCGTTAACCTTACCAGCGGTAGTGCGAGAACGCCTTGTTGGCTTCCGCCATACGGTGCGTGTCTTCGCGCTTCTTCACGGCAGTGCCGCGCTGGCTGGCGGCGTCGAGCAGCTCACCCGACAGACGCTCGGTCATGGTGTTTTCCGAGCGGGCGCGGGCGGCGCTGATCAGCCAACGGATGGCCAGGGCCTGGGCGCGGTCCGAACGAACCTCGACCGGAACCTGATAGGTCGCACCACCGACGCGACGCGAACGCACTTCAAGGTGCGGCTTCACGTTGGCGAGGGCATCGTGGAAGACCTGAACGGGGTCGTTCTTGGTCTTGACCTCGATACGACCCAGCGCACCGTAGACGATGCTTTCAGCCGACGACTTCTTGCCGTCAAACATCAGGCAGTTCATGAACTTCGTCAGGACGCGGTCGCCATACTTGGCGTCCGGCAGGACTTCACGCTTCTCGGCGCGATGACGACGGGACATCGTGAGTTCTCCTTACTTCGGACGCTTCGCGCCGTACTTCGAACGACGCTGCTTACGATCCTTGACGCCCTGGGTATCCAGCGTGCCGCGAATGATGTGGTAGCGAACGCCGGGAAGATCCTTCACACGACCGCCGCGGATCATGACCACCGAGTGTTCCTGGAGGTTGTGGCCCTCACCAGGGATGTAGCTCGTCACCTCGAAGCCGTTCGTCAGACGAACGCGGGCGACCTTACGGAGCGCCGAGTTCGGCTTCTTCGGGGTGGTGGTGTAGACGCGAGTGCAGACGCCACGCTTCTGCGGGCAGGCCTCCATCGCGGGAACCTTGTTGCGCGCGGCCAACGGCTCGCGCGGCTTACGGATCAACTGGTTGATCGTCGGCATATCTGCCCTTCATCCCTTCAAGATCACTCGGCCGGACGAGCCGGACGAAGCAAAAGCCCGCCTGCGAAACGTTGCCGTTCCGAGCGGGCTGAATGAGCGAAAGCCGACCGGAGGACTCCGATCGGCGGGATCGGTGGATTCAAACGGACGCACGGAGAGCCCGGGCGGCCTTTGAAGTTCGCGGACTTTAGGGAAAGGCCGGGAGAGAGTCAAGGACGGTATTATAGCTTGCGGGCGCCCCGACTCGCAATCCGCAAAGCCCAAAGAAAAGGGGCGCGTCCCCTGCGGAACGCGCCCCCTTCCCTACTCGATCACTCCGGCGGATCAGGCCGCGGAGCTTTCCTCGCCCGGGGTCGGCAGGGCCGGAGTTTCCTCCGGCGCGCCGGCCTCCAGGGCCGCCTCGCGGTCACGCTCGGCGGCGATCAGCTTCAGGCGGTTCACCACGGAGCCCGTGCCGGCCGGGATCAGACGGCCGACGATGACGTTCTCCTTGAGGCCTTCCAGATTGTCGACCTTGCCGCCGACGGCCGCTTCCGTGAGGACGCGGGTGGTTTCCTGGAACGACGCAGCGGAGATGAAGGAGCGCGTCTGCAGGCTGGCCTTGGTGATGCCCTGGAGAACCGGATGGCCGTGGGCCGGCTGCAAGCCTTCCGCGACGGTCTTCTCGTTCTCCTCGTCGAACTCCTGACGGTCGACCTGCTCGCCCACCAGGAAGGTGGTCTCGCCGGCGTCGGTGATCTCGACCTTCTGCAGCATCTGGCGAACGATCACCTCGATGTGCTTGTCGTTGATCTTCACGCCCTGCAGTCGATAGACGTCCTGGATTTCGTTGATCAGGTAGTCGGCCAAAGCCTCCACACCCATCACCGCCAGGATGTCGTGCGGCACCGGGTTGCCGTCCATCAGCAGATCGCCGCGTTCGACATAGTCACCCTCCTGCACGGAGATGTGCTTGCCCTTCGGGATCAGATACTCCTTCTCGTCACCGCTCTCGTCGTTGCGGACGACGATGCGGCGCTTGGTCTTGTAATCCTTACCGAATTCGACGCGGCCGCTCATCTCCGAGATGATGGCGAAGTCCTTCGGACGACGCGCCTCGAACAGCTCGGCCACGCGCGGCAGACCGCCGGTGATGTCGCGGGTCTTGGACGACTCGCGCGGGATACGCGCCAGCACGTCGCCGGCCCGGACCTCGGCACCGTTCTCCACCGACAGGATGGCGTCCACCGACATGAAGTAGCGGGCTTCCAGTCCGTTCGGCAGGGTGATCAGCTCGCCCCGCTCGTCCACCAGCGCGATGCGCGGCTTCAGATCGGCACCGCGCGGCTGCTGGCGCCAGTCAACCACCACCTTGGAGCTGATGCCCGTCGCTTCGTCCATCACCTCGCGCATGGAGATGCCCTCCACGAGGTCGATGTAGCGGGCGGTACCGGCGCGCTCGGTGATGATCGGCAGGGTGTAGGGGTCCCACTCGGCCAGCTTGGCGCCGCGCTCGACCTTCACGCCCTCGTCGGCCAGCAGCTTGGCACCGTACGGCACGCGGTGACGCGCCCGCTCGCGGCCCTGCTCGTCGAGCAGGATCACTTCGGTGCTGCGGCCCATGACGACCGGAATGCCCGAGGAGTTCATGACGACGTTGCGGTTGTTGATCCGCACAGTCGCTTCGAACGCCGCCTCGATCTGGCTCTGCTCGGCGCCGCGCTGCGCCGCACCACCGATGTGGAAGGTACGCATCGTCAGCTGGGTGCCCGGCTCGCCGATCGACTGCGCCGCGATGACGCCAACCGCTTCGCCGGTGTTGACCAGCGTGCCACGGGCCAAATCACGGCCGTAGCACTTGGCGCAGACGCCGTCGCGGGTCTCGCAGGTCAGGACCGAGCGGATCTTGACCGAGTCGATGCCCGACCGCTCGATGCGGTCGACCGTCGGCTCGTCGATCAGGCCGGCGTCCTCGACGATCAGCTCGCCGTTCAGCGGGTCGATCACCGCCCCGACCACGGTGCGGCCGAGGATGCGGTCGCCCAGCGGGCTGATGACCTCGCCGCCGTCGATCACCGCCTTGACGGTGATGCCGCGCTCGGTGCCGCAATCATGCTCGACGATGATGGCGTCCTGCGCGACGTCGACCAGACGGCGGGTGAGGTAACCGGAGTTCGCCGTCTTCAAGGCGGTATCGGCCAGACCCTTGCGGGCGCCGTGGGTGGAGTTGAAGTACTCCAGCACGGTCAGGCCTTCCTTGAAGTTCGAGATGATCGGCGTCTCGATGATCTCGCCCGACGGCTTGGCCATCAGGCCGCGCATGCCGGCCAGCTGACGGATCTGCGCGGCGGAACCACGCGCACCGGAGTGGGCCATCATGTACACCGAGTTGACCGGCTTGCCGGCTTCGGTGGTCGAGATCGCCTTCATCATCTCGGAGGCGACCTTCTCGGTGCATTCCGACCAGACGTCGACGACCTTGTTGTACTTCTCGCCCTGGGTGATCAGGCCGTCGAGATACTGCTGCTCGAACTCCTTCACCCGCTCCTTCGACTCGTTGACCAGCTTTTCCTTGGCGACGGGGATGACCATGTCGTCCTTGCCGAAGGAGATGCCGGCGCGGCAGGCGTGGCCGAAGCCGAGCTTCATCAGGCGATCGGCGAAGATCACCGTCTCCTTCTGACCGCAGTGGCGATAGACGGCGTCGATGACGTTGCCGACGTCCTTCTTGGTCAGGACGCGGTTGATCAGCGAGAACGGCACCTTCGGGTGGCGCGGCAGCAGCTCCGACAGGAGCATGCGGCCAGGCGTCGTCTCGACGATGCTGATCAGCTCGTTGCCCTCGTCGTCCACACCGACATAGCGCGCCTTGATCTTCGCATGGATCGACAGAACCTTGGCGTTCAGCGCCTGCTCGATTTCCGAGACGTTGGCGAACACCATGTTCTCGCCCTTCTCGCTCGGGCGATCCATCGAGATGTAATAGATGCCGAGCACGATGTCCTGAGACGGCACGATGATCGGCTTGCCGTTGGCGGGCGACAGGATGTTGTTGGTCGACATCATCAGGACGCGCGCTTCCAACTGGGCCTCAAGGCTCAGCGGGACGTGCACGGCCATCTGGTCGCCGTCGAAGTCGGCGTTGAAGGCGGTGCAGACCAGCGGGTGCAGCTGGATCGCCTTGCCTTCGATCAGCGTCGGCTCGAACGCCTGGATGCCGAGACGGTGCAGCGTCGGCGCACGGTTCAGCATCACCGGATGCTCGCGGATGACCTCTTCCAGGATGTCCCACACCTCGGGACGCTCCTTCTCGACCATCCGCTTCGCGGCCTTGATGGTGGAGGCGAGGCCGTACAACTCCAGCTTGGCGTAGATGAAGGGTTTGAACAGCTCCAGCGCCATCTTCTTCGGCAGGCCGCACTGGTGCAGCTTCAGCTCCGGACCGACGACGATGACCGAACGGCCGGAATAGTCGACGCGCTTGCCGAGCAGGTTCTGACGGAAGCGGCCCTGCTTGCCCTTCAGCATGTCCGACAGCGACTTCAGCGGACGCTTGTTGGCGCCGGTGATGACGCGGCCACGGCGGCCGTTGTCGAACAGAGCGTCGACGGCCTCCTGCAGCATGCGCTTCTCGTTGCGGACGATGATGTCCGGCGCCTTCAGCTCGATCAGCCGTTTCAGACGGTTGTTGCGGTTGATGACGCGGCGGTACAGGTCGTTCAGGTCGGACGTGGCGAAACGGCCGCCGTCGAGCGGGACCAGCGGACGCAGTTCGGGCGGGATCACCGGAATCACTTCCAGGATCATCCACTCGGGGCGCGACTGCGAGGCCAGGAAGGCGTCGATCAGCTTGAGGCGCTTGACCAGCTTCTTGCGCTTGGCTTCGGAGTTGGTGTCGCGCAGATCCTCACGGCAGCGCTTCTTCTCCTCGTCGAGGTCGAGCGCGGACAGCATGATGCGCAGCGCTTCGGCACCGATCGACGCGGTGAAGGCGTCCTCGCCGTACTCGTCCTGAGCGTTCATGAACTCTTCCTCGCTCAGCAGCGAATGCAGCTTGAGCGGGGTGAGGCCGGGCTCGATGACGACGTAGTTTTCGAAATAGAGGATGCGCTCCAGATCCTTGAGCGTCATGTCGAGCAGCAGACCGATGCGGCTCGGCAGCGACTTCAGGAACCAGATGTGGGCGACCGGGGACGCCAGCTCGATGTGGCCCATGCGCTCGCGCCGGACCTTCGACAGCGTGACCTCGACGCCGCACTTCTCGCAGATGATGCCGCGATACTTCATGCGCTTGTACTTGCCGCACAAGCACTCGTAGTCCTTGATCGGGCCGAAGATGCGGGCGCAGAACAGGCCGTCGCGCTCCGGCTTGAAGGTGCGGTAGTTGATGGTTTCCGGCTTCTTGATCTCGCCGTAGGACCAGGACCGGATCCGCTCGGGGCTCGCGATCTGGATGCGGATCTGATCGAAGCTCTGCGGCCCCTGAACCTGGCCGAAAATGTTCATCAACTCATTCATGACCGTCTCCCGCTGGCATCGCCGCGTTGTCGGTTAAAAGCAGTGCAATGCCCCGGAACGGCGCGCATGCGCCGATCCGGGGCCTGGGTCACGTCAGACCGGCTCAGTAGTCCCGCTGGTTCAGTTCGACATTCAGGCCGAGCGAGCGCAGCTCCTTGACCAGCACGTTGAACGACTCCGGAATGCCGGCCTCGAAGTTGTCGTCGCCGCGGACGATGGCTTCGTAGACCTTGGTGCGGCCGGACACGTCGTCCGACTTCACCGTCAGCATTTCCTGCAGCGTGTAGGCGGCGCCATAGGCTTCGAGCGCCCAGACCTCCATCTCACCGAAGCGCTGACCGCCGAACTGGGCCTTGCCGCCCAGCGGCTGCTGCGTGACCAGCGAGTAGGGACCGATCGACCGGGCGTGGATCTTGTCGTCCACAAGGTGGTGCAGCTTCAGCATGTAGATGTAGCCGACGGTGACCTTGCGATCGAAGGTCTCGCCGGTGCGGCCGTCCACCAGCGTCGACTGGCCCGACCGGTCGAAGCCGGCGCGTTCCAGATGGACGCAGATGTCCTCCTCGCGGGCGCCGTCGAAGACCGGCGTCGCGAAGGGCACGCCCTTGCGCAGGTTCCCGCCCAGCTCCAGCAGCTCGCCGTCGGTCATGTCGGCGATGTCCTCGTTGTAGGTCACCTCGCCATACGCCGACTTCAGCGTGCCGCGCAGGGCCTCCAGCTGGGGAGCGCCTTCGGCCTTCTGGCGGATCGCCAGACGGTACTGGTCGACCGCACGGCCGATCTGCTTGCCGAGACCCGAGGCCGCCCAACCGAGGTGGGTTTCCAGGATCTGACCGACGTTCATGCGCGACGGCACGCCCAGAGGGTTCAGCACCAGATCGACGGGGGTGCCGTCTTCCAGGTAGGGCATGTCCTCCTGCGGGATGATGCGCGAGACGACGCCCTTGTTGCCGTGACGGCCGGCCATCTTGTCGCCCGGCTGCAGCTTGCGCTTCACCGCGACGAAGACCTTGACCATCTTCATGACGCCCGGCGGCAGCTCGTCACCGCGCTGCAGCTTGTCGACCTTGTTCTCGAAGCGGTCCTGCAGGGCCTTGATCGAGTCGTCGAACACCTTCGCCAGGTTCTCGACGGTCTCCATCACCTGCTCGTCGGCGATGGCGATCTGGCGCCACAGGCCCTTCGACAGGCCGGCCAGCACCTCGTCGGTCAGCACCGTGCCGCCCTTCATGCCCTTCGGGCCGGACTGCGCGGTCTGGCCGATCAGCACTTCCTTCAGGCGGGTGTAGAAGCTGCGCTCCAGGATGCCGCGCTCGTCGTCGCGGTCCTTGGCCAGCTTCTCGATCTCGGCGCGTTCGATGGCGAGCGCGCGCTCGTCCTTGTCGACGCCGCGGCGGCTGAACACGCGGACCTCGACGATGGTGCCGACCACACCCGGCGGCAGGCGCAGCGAGGTGTCGCGGACGTCGGAAGCCTTCTCGCCGAAGATGGCGCGCAGTAGCTTCTCTTCCGGCGTCATCGGGCTTTCGCCCTTCGGCGTCACCTTGCCGACCAGAATGTCGCCCGGACGGACTTCGGCGCCGATATAGACGATGCCGGCCTCGTCGAGGTTCTTCAGAGCTTCCTCACCCACGTTCGGAATGTCGCGGGTGATTTCCTCCTGGCCCAGCTTGGTGTCGCGGGCCATGACCTCGAACTCCTCGATGTGGATCGAGGTGAAGACGTCGTCCTTGACGATGCGCTCGTTGATGAGGATCGAATCCTCGAAGTTGTAGCCGTTCCACGGCATGAACGCGACGAGCACGTTCCGGCCGAGCGCCAGCTCGCCCAGATCGGTCGACGGACCGTCGGCCACGATGTCGCCGGCGTTCACCCGGTCACCGACCTTCACCAGCGGACGCTGGGTGATGCAGGTGTTCTGGTTGGAACGCTGGAACTTCAGCAGGTTGTAGATGTCGACGCCCGGCGCCGTGCTGTCCGAGCTGTCGGTCGCACGGACGACGATGCGGGTGGCGTCGACCTGGTCGACGATGCCCGAGCGCTTGGCGACGATGGTCACGCCGCTGTCGCGGGCGACGGTCGCCTCCATGCCGGTGCCGACCAGCGGGGCGTCGGCCTTGACCAGCGGCACCGCCTGACGCTGCATGTTCGAGCCCATCAGCGCGCGGTTGGCGTCGTCGTTCTCGAGGAACGGGATCAGCGCCGCGGCGACGGACACCAGCTGCTTCGGCGACACGTCGATCAGGTCGATGGCTTCCGGCCGGAACATCAGGTATTCGCCGCCCTGGCGGCAGGAGACCAGATCGGCGGCGAAGCTGTTGTCCGCGTTCAGTTCGGCGTTCGCCTGGGCGACGACGTAGCGGCCCTCCTCCATCGCCGACAGATAGACCACCTCGTTGGTGACCTTGCCGTCGATGACCTTGCGGTAGGGGCTCTCGATGAAGCCGTACTGGTTCACGCGGGCATAGGTCGCCAGCGAGTTGATCAGACCGATGTTCGGACCTTCCGGCGTCTCAATCGGGCAGATGCGGCCGTAGTGCGTCGGGTGCACGTCGCGCACCTCGAAGCCTGCGCGCTCGCGGGTCAGACCGCCCGGGCCCAGCGCCGAGAGACGACGCTTGTGCGTGATCTCGGACAGCGGGTTGGTCTGGTCCATGAACTGCGACAGCTGCGACGAGCCGAAGAATTCGCGCACGGCGGCGGCGGCCGGCTTGGCGTTGATCAGGTCGTGCGGCATCACCGTGTCGATCTCGACCGAGCTCATGCGCTCGCGGATCGCACGTTCCATGCGCAGCAGGCCGACGCGGTACTGGTTCTCCATCAGCTCGCCGACCGAGCGGACGCGGCGGTTGCCGAGATGGTCGATGTCGTCGATCTCGCCGCGGCCGTCCTTCAGGTTCACCAGAACCTTCAGGATCTCCAGGATGTCCTCCTTGCGGAGCACACGCATCTGGTCGTCGGTCTGGAAGTTCAGACGGGCGTTCATCTTGACGCGGCCGACGGCCGACAGGTCGTAGCGCTCGCTGTCGAAGAACAGGCCCGAGAACAGCGCCTCGGCCGATTCCAGGGTCGGCGGCTCGCCCGGACGCATGACGCGGTAGATGTCGATCAGTGCGTCTTCGCGGCTGGCGTTGCGGTCCGCGTTCATCGTGTTGCGGATGTAGGCGCCGACGTTCAGATGGTCGATCGCCAGCACCGGCAGCTCGTCGACGCCGGTCTTCTCCAGCTTGTCGAGATCGCTCGCCGACAGCTCGTCACCGGCTTCGAACAGGACTTCGCCCGTGCGCTCGTTGATGATGTCGACGGCGAGGTAGCGGCCGGTCAGCTCCTCGGTGGAGACCTGCTGCTCGGTCAGGCCGGCCTCGACCAGCTTCTTGATGACGCGCGGGGTCATCTTGGTGCCGGCCTCGGCGACGATGGCGCCGGTGGCGGCATCCACGAGGTCGGAGATCAGCTTGACGCCCTTCATCCGATCGACGTTGAACGGGGTCTTCCAACCGCCGGCCGACCGGGTGTAGGTGATGGTGTCGTAGAAGTAGTTGAGGATCTCTTCCTTGGCCATGCCCTGCGCCTCGTAGGGCAGCAGGTCCTTGCGGTTGGCCTTGCGCTCGGCGCGCAGCGCCTCGGTCTCCGCGCCGTCCAGAGCGAACAGCAGCGTGGTGGCCGGCAGCTTGCGGCGGCGGTCGATGCGGACGTAGACGAGATCCTTGGCGTCGAACTCGAAGTCGAGCCAGGACCCGCGGTAGGGGATCACGCGGGCGGCGAACAGATATTTGCCCGACGCGTGGGTCTTGCCCTTGTCATGGTCGAAGAAGACGCCCGGGCTGCGGTGCATCTGCGAGACGATGACGCGCTCGGTGCCGTTGATGACGAAGGTGCCGTTGGCCGTCATCAGGGGCATGTCGCCCATGTAGACGTCCTGCTCCTTAATGTCGCGGATCGAACGGAGGCCGGTGTCCTCCTCGACGTCGAACACGGACAGACGCAGGGTCACCTTCAGCGGGGCGGCGAAGGTCATGCCGCGCTGCTGGCATTCCTCGACGTCGTATTTCGGCTGCTCAAGCTCGTACTTGACGAAATCCAGCACCGCGCGGTCGGAGAAGTCCTTGATCGGGAAGACCGACTTGAAGACTTCCTGCAGGCCCAGGTTCGCCCGCTTTTCCGGGGCGACGTCCATTTGCAGGAAGTGATCGTAGGAGCTGCGCTGCACCTCGATGAGGTTGGGCATCTGGGTGACTTCCGGGATGCGCCCGAAGCTCTTCCGAACACGTTTACGACCCGTAAAGGATTTGGCCATGGATGTCCCCAAACGTCTGTACGTGATGCGCGTTATACCGACCGTTCAACCGACCGTAGGATCGAGCCGACTGGTGTCGACCGGTCCCGAGGGCGCCCGCGCGGGCCATCCCCATGATGGGGACGGAAAGAGCCGGGCCGGGCAAGCCCGGTCCGGCGGAAGGCAGAAAATGCCGTGCGGCGGCCGGTCCCCCAGGGAACCGACCGCCGTCCGGCTTGGTACTGTGTGCTTCGTAGGCAACAAGGTCTTACTTAATATCGACCTTGGCGCCGGCTTCTTCAAGCTGCTTCTTGATCTTGGCGGCCTCGTCCTTCGTGGCGCCTTCCTTGACCGGCTTCGGAGCGCCCTCGACCAGGTCCTTGGCTTCCTTCAGGCCCAGGCCGGTGATCGCACGGACTTCCTTAATCACGTTGATCTTCTTGTCGCCGGCGTCGGCGAGGATCACGGTGAACTCGGTCTGCTCTTCGGCCGGAGCGGCAGCGGCAGCGGCCGGGCCGGCGGCGGCGACGGCCACCGGAGCGGCGGCGGAGACGCCCCACTTCTCTTCGAGGAGCTTCGACAGCTCGGCGGCTTCCAGGACGGTCAGGGCCGACAGATCGTCGACGAGCTTCTGCAGATCAGCCATGTTACTACTCCAAACGACTTGAGTTCTGGGGATGTAAAAAACGAGTGACTAGGCCTGGTTAGGCCGCCGCCTCGTCGTCCTTCTTCGCGTAGGCAGCAAGCACGCGGGCGACCTGGCCGCCCGGAGCCTGGAGGACACCGGCGATACGGGTCGCCGGGGTCTGGATCATGCCCACGAGGCGGCCACGCAGTTCGTCCAGCGACGGGAGCGAGGCGAGGGCCTTGACCCCCTCCGCGTCCAGAATCTGGGTGCCGAGACTGGCGCCGACGATCTTGAGCTTCTCGTTGGTCTTCGCGTAGTCGGCCACCACCTTGGCAGCCGCAACGGGATCCTTCGAGTAGGCGATCGCCGTCGGTCCCTTGAAGAGACCGTCCAGACCTTCGAACTGCGTCCCCTGAAGGGAACGACGGGCGAGCCGGTTCTTCGTCACTTTGAAGCTGGCGCCAGCAGCCCGAACCTTCGCACGCAGGTCGGTGACTTCCTTCACCGTCAGGCCCAGATGGTGGGTGACCACCACCAGGCCCGTGTCCTGGAGCTTCGATTGCAGAGCCGCGATCGTCGCTTCTTTTTGTGTACGATCCACGGATCGCCTCCTTGCACAGAGGTGTACATGGACCCCCGTCCCCGAAGGGCCGGAGATCCGGCGAACCTGTCCCAGAAGTCAAGCCGTTCCTGAACCGGTTCCCGTCGCACATGGCGGCGGGGCCGGAGGGGTAAACGGGTTCAACTCCTGTCTGCGCGGGTGAATTTTAAGCTCTTCCCTCTCCTTGCGGTCGGGGACGGGCACCAGCGGTCTCGGACAGGGGTGGGCGGGTGCCCTCGGGGTTTCCCCCTCAGGCGGTCCGCCCGGACGCCGCCGCTGCCCGAGAGCAGACGGCGGCGAAACGGGTCGTCAGGCGGCGGCCGTAGCCGACACGCTGGAGAGGTCGAGCTTCAGGCCCGGCCCCATCGTCGACGAGAGCGAGACCTTCAGCAGGTACTGGCCCTTGGCACCGGTCGGCTTGGCACGGGTGATGGCATCGACGAAGGCGCGGATGTTCTGGACCAGCGCCTCTTCCGAGAAGCTGACCTTGCCCACGCCGGCGTGGATGATGCCGGTCTTCTCCGCACGGAACTCTACCGCGCCGGCCTTGGCGGCCTTCACGGCGCCGGCGACGTCGGGGGTCACGGTGCCCAGCTTCGGGTTCGGCATCAGGCCGCGCGGGCCCAGCACCTTACCGAGCTTGCCGACCACGCCCATCATGTCGGGCGAGGCGATGCAGCGGTCGAAGTTGATGTTGCCGGCCAGGATCTGTTCGGCCAGATCGTCGCCGCCGACAACGTCGGCGCCGGCGGCCAGAGCCTCATCGACCTTGGCGCCACGGGCGAACACCGCCACGCGGACGGTCTTGCCGGTGCCGTTCGGCAGGTTCACGACGCCGCGGACCATCTGGTCGGCGTGGCGCGGATCGATGCCAAGGTTCATCGCGATTTCGATCGTCTCGTCGAACTTGGCCTTGGCGGCACCCTTCACCAGGGTGACGGCCTCTTCCAGCGAGTAGAAGGAGTCGCGGTTAACGGTCTTGTAGGCGTCGGTCAGACGCTTGCCCAGCTTCGCCATAGGATCAGCCCTCCACCACTTCGAGGCCCATCGAGCGGGCGGAGCCGGCGATCATGCTCGCGGCAGCTTCGACGTCGTGCGCGTTCAGGTCGGCCATCTTCTTCTGGGCGATCTCGCGGATCTGCGAGGTCGTGACCTGGCCGACGAAACCACCCTTGCCGGGAGTCGTCGAACCCTTGTCCTTGCCCGAAGCCTTCTTGAGGAAGTAGCTGACCGGCGGGGTCTTCGTCACGAAGGTGAAGGTGCGGTCGCCGTAGGCGGTGATGACCACGGGAATCGGCATGCCGACTTCCAGGTCCGCCGTCTTGGCGTTGAACGCCTTGCAGAACTCCATAATGTTCAGGCCGCGCTGACCGAGCGCCGGGCCGATGGGCGGCGACGGGTTGGCCTTGCCGGCCGGGACCTGCAGCTTGATGTAACCGACGATTTTCTTCGCCATCTCACAACCTCCTGGGACGACGCCTCACGCACTTGACCGGATGGTCCGGCGCGGCGCCGCGGGGTTTTGCGGTTCGGCCATGGCGAGCCTCCCGCAACAGAATGGAGCCACCGATGCAAGCACCGGCAGCTCCGACTCATAAACTTTGGAACCTTGCGATCAGATCTTTTCGACCTGCGTGTATTCCAGCTCGACCGGCGTGGAGCGACCGAAGATCGAAACCGCCACCTTGAGGCGGGACTTCTCTTCGTCGACTTCCTCGACGACACCATTGAACGAAGTGAAGGGACCGTCGCTCACTCGCACCTGCTCGCCCACCTCGAAGGTGATCGAGGGCTTGGGGCGCTCAAAGCCTTCCTGCACCTGATGGATGATCCGCTCGGCTTCGCGCTGGGAAATCGGCTGCGGCTTACCGCCACCACCCAGGAAGTCCGTGACCTTCGGCGTGTTCTTCACCAGCGACCAGGATTCGTCGGTCAGGTCCATCTTGACGAGGACATAGCCGGGGAAGAACTTGCGTTCAGTGTTGATCTTGGAACCCCGGCGCACTTCGACCACTTCTTCGGTCGGGACCAGGATTTCCTCGAACTTGTCTTCCAGACCCTTCTGAGCCGCTTTTTCGCGGATGGCCTGGGAGACCTTCTTTTCGAAACCCGAATAAACGTGAACGACGTACCAGCGCGCAGCCATGTCTTAGCCCCCCAGCCCAAGGATCAAGCGAACGGCAACCGCCAGCACCTGATCGACGACGAGGAAGAACAGGGCGGCGAGCACGACCATGACGAACACCATGGCGGTCGTGATGCCGGTTTCCTTGCGGGTCGGCCAGGTGACCCTGGCTACCTCGCGGCGGACCTCGCGCGCGAATTCTGCGGGATTGACTTTAGCCATCGTGCGAACCGTGCGAGCTCCGGAGCGACTGTGAGGGCGTCGCTTTTGCCCTAACCGTTATTGGGACGGGATGGCAGGAGTGGAGGGGATCGAACCCCCAACCCCCGGTTTTGGAGACCGGTGCTCTACCAATTGAGCTACACTCCTATCTCCGTCCGGCCACACCTTTCGGCGTGGGAGGCCGCTTAAACCATTCTTTAGGCGGCGGTGTCAAGGCCTTTCGACCCGACTTTCGGAAGAACTTTGAAACCGGCTTGCCGGAAGCCCAACCAAACCCTGTACGCGGATAAAACTCCCCCGCCGGACCGTGGTCCGGCGGGGGAGGCAGGCTTATAGCATCACTCGACGATCTTGGCAACGACGCCGGCGCCGACGGTACGGCCACCCTCGCGGATGGCGAAGCGCAGGCCTTCGTCCATGGCGATCGGGGCGATCAGCGTCACTTCCATGGCGACATTGTCGCCCGGCATCACCA
>NZ_JBCEBL010000053.1:0-14377 GCF_049472615.1 Azospirillum sp. 11R-A
GTCAGCGGCCAGGCACGGGCACGATGGGACAACCCGACCTCCGCCAGGGCCGCGAGGCCGCGGGCTTCGGCATCCGGACGGCGCAGGCCCAGCGTGACGTTGCGCAGCACCCGCATCCAGGGCACCAGCCGCGGCTCCTGGAACACCACGGCGCGCTCTTCCGGCAGCTGCACGCTGCCTTCCGGCGCCGGGTCCAGCTTGGCCAGGGTGCGCAGCAGCGTGGACTTGCCGCAGCCGGAGCGGCCGAGCAGCGCGGTGAAGGAGCCCGGCTGAAGGTCGAGCGACAGGCCGTCCAGCACATTGCCGTTGCCGAAATTGCGGACGAGGCCGCGGACGCTGACGACTGGCTTGCCGATTGCGGACTGGTCAGTCGTGGAGTGGCCAATCGTGGATTGGGAGGCGGGGATGCGGGAAAGGGCGTGGCTCATGGAGGGTCACTCCTTGATAAAGGCCGGGCGCCAGACCAGCGCCCTGCGTTCGATGACGCGGACGATCAGGTCGGCGAGCAGGCCGAGGATGGCGTAGACGATCAGGGCGACGATGATCACGTCGGTGCGCAGGAACTCCCGCGCCGTCATCGCCAGATAACCGATGCCGCTGGAGGCGTTGATCTGTTCGCCCACCACGAGGCTGAGCCACGCCACGCCGAGCGCATAGCGCAACCCGGTCAGGAAGGCGGGCAGGGCGCCAGGCAGGATAACCCGGGCGATCATCTCCCACCGGGTCAGCCCGAGGGTGGAGACCGCCTCCACCACCTTGGCGTCGACGGTGCGGATGCCGACGAACAGGTTCAGGTAGATCGGGAAGGCGGTGCCGAGTGCGACGAGCGCGATCTTCGGCGTCTCGCCGATGCCGAACCACAGGATGAACAGCGGCACCAGCGCCAGATGGGGCAGGGTGCGCAGCATTTGCAGCAGCGCGTCCAGCGCATCCTCGCCCCGCCGCGACAGGCCGGCGATCAGCGCGCAGACGGTGCCGGCCGAAACGCCGATGGCGAGCCCGGCACTGACCCGGCCGAGCGAGACCAGCAGATGCACCGCCAGTTCGCCGCTGACCGTCAGATCCCAGAAGGCGGTCAGGATCTGGCTGGGTGAGGGGATGGTGCGGGTGGAAATCCAGCCCAGCCCGACGCTGGCCTGCCAAAGGACCAGCAGAGCCAGCGGCACCGCACAGCGGCGCAGACCCGCCGGAAGCGTCCCTGCCGGACGCGTCCATCTCCGGGATCGGGTTTCCGTCCGTTGGGTCGCGGTGGCTGCCGTCATGATCCCTCCCGAGGCCGTTCGATTGCGGTGGCTACGGGAGAAAGCCTATTCCTATTGCGTGAATAGGAAAAACAAAAAACACAAACCGCACTGTTGAGAAAAACTTAAGTAACGTAGATTTTTTGTGTTGTTACTGTGCGCCCGCATCGCGCAGGACCGCGGCCAGCGAGTCCGCCAGAATCCCGTGCAGACGGTCGACCGCCGGATTGGCGGCGGACGGCGCGCGATGCAGTTCCAGCGGGACCGAGCCCAGTTCCGGCAGGTCATGATGCGGCTCGAGGGGCACCAGCGTGTCGGGCAGGCCGAGGGGGGTGCGGATGGTGACGCCCAGCCCGGCCTCCACCGCCGCCCACAGGCCGGACAGGCTGGGGCTGGTGAAGGTGATGCGCCACGGGCGCCCGCCGCCGTCCAGCCGTTCGATGCCGTGCTGGCGGAACATGCAGGGCGCGTCGAGCAGGGCCAGCGGCAAGGGGCTTTCCCGGTCGGCGCGAAAGCCGTCCGGTGCGACCCAGGCCACCGGCAGATGGGCCAGGGTGGCCGCCCCGGTCGTCGTCTTTGCGGACTCGCCGCCGATCTCGCCGAAGGCCAGGGCGAGATCGAGCGCCCCTTGCGCCACCCGCTCGCGCAGCTCCCGCCCGCGGCCGACCTGGGCCTCGACATGGATGCGGGGATGGGCGCGGTGGAAGGAGCCGAGCACGGATGGCAGCCAGCGTTCCGCCAGATCCTGGGGAAAGCCGACCCGGACGGTGCCGTCCATCGCCCGGCCGCGGGCCGCCGACAGCGCCTCGTCGTTGAGCGCGACGATGCGGCGGGCATAGCCCAGCAGCAGGTCGCCGGCATCGGTCAGCGCCACCGTGCGGCCGGCCTTGCGGAACAGCGGCTGGCCGACCTGCTCCTCCAGCTTCTTCATCTGGAGGCTGATCGCCGACTGGGTCCGGCCCAGCCGTTCTGCGGCGCGGGCGAAACCGCCATGCTCCATGGCGATCACCAGCGCCCGCAGCACATCCATGTCGAGGTTGGTCGGAAGCATCGCCATCCCGCATCGCCTTCCTGCGGTTCGCCGCCGTCAGGCCGGCAGCGCGCTGTTGAAGCCGGGATCGAAGATCGCCGCCGCGTCCAGCCGCTTGGGAATGATGCCGAACTCGCGCCAGACGTCGGAGGTCGCCTGCTGGTCGGCGATGACCGAGGCGTCGATGGCGACCGGACGCGCCCGCTCGACGCCGAAGGTGTGGCGGGCGATGGCGGGGTCGACGCCGACCGTCCTGGCCCAGATGCCGGCGTAGGCGTCGCTGTTCTCCAGCGCCCATAGCCGGGCGGCGGCGAAGCGGCGGATCAGGTCGGTCAGCGCCTCGCGCTTGGTGGATATCGCCTCCAGCGTTGCGGATTGATAGGACAGGCCGCTCATCAGCCCGGTACCGGTGACGACCGCGCGGGCGCCGTCCACCAGCAGCGCCTGCGAGACATAGATGCCCCAGGTCGACCAGGCGTCGATGGAGCCGGCGGCCAGCGCCGATTTGGCATCCGACGGCAGCAGGAAGGCGATCTTCACGTCGTCCGGCTTCAGCCCGTTCGCCTTCAGCGCCGCCAGCACGAGGTAATGGCCGATGGAGCCGCGCCCGGTGCCGATGGTCTTGCCCTTCAGGTCGGCGACGCTGTGGATGGGGGAAGAGCCCGGCACCAGGATGGTGGTGCTCTGCGGGTTGGAACGCACCGCGCCGATGATCTTGGCCGAGGTGCCGGCGGCCAGCGCGAAGGTGGTCGGCGCGTCGCCGGCATAGCCGACCTCGATGGCGCCGGCATTCAGTGCCTCCAGCAGGGGGGCGGCGGCCGGGAACTGGCTCCATTCGATGCGGTAGGGCAGGTCGGCCAGAAGCCCAGCCGCCTCGATCACCGACTGCACGCCGCCCTTCTGGTCGCCGACCTTCAGCACGGTGCCGGCGGGAATGGCAGCATTCGCCGGCCGCAGGGGCGCGAGCCCGGCGGCCAGCGCGCCGACACCGAGGCCGAGGGCATGGCGACGGGTGAGGGAGGTCGAAATGGGATGCTGTGACAGGGTCATGAGGACCTCCTAAGTGGCGGCGTTTTCTGGAGCGCGGGCCGGCACAGCGATCTGGGTGCGGTGCATGCGGCGGCGCTGGTCGTCGGGGAAAGGGTCGCGGCGATGCATGGTCCAGCGGTTGTCCCACATCACCAGATCGCCGACCCGCCAGCGGTGGTGCCAGGCAAGCTCCGGCCGTACCGCCGCCGCCCAGATTTCATCCAGCAGGGCCTCGCTCTCCGCCACGGACAGGCCGGGGATGTGGGCATGGGGACGGCGGCCCAGCAGCAACGCCCTGGCGCCCGTCACCGGGTGGGCGATGACCAGCGGATGCACCGTGCCGGGCGAGGTGGCGACATCGGCCGGCTGGGCGAAACCCTGACGCAGATAGCCGCCGCTGTTGGTGGTGCTGTCATGCTTGATCGACAGACCCTCCACCCGCCGTTTCAGCGCCTCCGGCAAGGCGTCATAGGCGGCGACCATGCTGAGGAAGCCGGTGTCGCCGCCCTCCGCCGGCACCTCCAGCGCATAGAGGCTGCTGGCAAAGGGAGGGGTCTCCAGATAGGTCATGTCGGCATGCCACACCGACTCTCCCGCGCCCAGCGCGCCGATGGGCCGGCCATTCTCCGTGATGTTGGAGATGACGTAGACCTCCTCATGGCCCGGCGCGTGCAGCCGCCCGTTCTCGGTGATCGGCGCCTTGTCGAGTGGACCGAAATGGCCGGAAACGCGCACGAGGTCGGCATCCGACAGGGTCTGACCGCGGAAGACCAGCACCAGATGGCGGTCCAGCGCCTCGGCCAGGGCCGATGCCGTCGCCGGGCGGAGCGGTTGCGACAGATCGAGGCCGCGGATTTCCGCGCCCAGCGTGGGCGAGACCGGATGGACGGCGAACTCCGTTTGGGGCATGGCGGAACCTCAGCTGCCGGTGCGGTCGTGGATGTCGGCGAAGAACAGGTCGCGCCAGTCGGCCGGCCGGTTGCGGATCGAACCGATGCGCGCCATGAAGTCGGTGAAAATGCCGATGCCGCGCGGGGTGAGATCGTAGGAGATCTCCGGATGCGCGATCATCGCCGCCACCTCCCCGACGCCGAGCTTGGAGTTCTCGATGCGGATGTAGGCGCGCGCCGCGTCCTGCGGGTCGGCCTTGATCAGTGCGACCGATTCCTCGAGCGCCGTCAGCACCGCCTTGGTCAGCTTCGGGTTGGCGTCGTGGAAGGCGGTGGAGGTCCACAGCGCGCTGAAGGAGGCGGGACCGCCCAGCACGTCGTAGCTGCTCAGCACCTTGTGGATCTTGGGATCGCGCAGCTGCTGGTCCTGGAAAGGCGGGCTGGTGAAATGGGCGGTGATCTCCGTCTTGCCGGACAGCAGGGCGGCGGTGCCGTCGGGATGTGCCAGCGAGACGGTCTGGGGATCCAGCTTCGCATGCTGGCCGGGGCCGAAGGTCTTCTCCGCCGCGATTTGGAGGACGATGGCCTGATAGGAGGCGCGGACCGACGGCACGACGATACGGTCCTTGTCGGTGAAGTCCTTGAGGCTCTTCACCTCGGGCCGGTTGGTGTTGAGATAAGCCGGCTGGGCGTTCAGTGCCGCCAGCCCGCGCAGGTTGGCGTTCCCCCTCGCTTTATCCCCCCTCGTTTTATCCCAGGCGATGATGAAGGCCGGCACGCCGGCCGCGCCGAAATCGGCGTTGCCGGACAGGGTCGCCTCGGTGATCGTCGTCGGGTTGCCGAGCGGGGTGTAGCTGGCCTTCACCTCCCCCAGCCCGGCGGCGCGCGCCTGCTGTTCCACCAGCCCCTTGTCCTGCATGACATAGAGCGGCAGATAGCCGAGGCCGAGATTGCGGGCGAAGCGCACCTCGGTCGCCTCCGCCCGTGCCACCTGCGGCATCGAGGCCGCAACCCCGGTGGCGAGAAGCAGCGCGGTGCCCAGCAGGGTCCGCCGCCGGATGGAAAAGGGCTTGGTCATGAGCTGTCCCATCCGATGCGTCAGATGACGTGGAAATTGTGGGCGCCGTCGCGCTTCAGCTGATCGACCAGTTCAAGCTCCCAGTCGATGTAGCCCTGCATGGCGGCGGCGCTGTTGTCGGTGCCCTCGTAGGGGCGCTTGTAGACGTCGTCGGGCTCACCCCCCAGCCGGCCGAGGTCGGTGCTGAGCGGCAGTCCGGCGGCGACCCAGCCCTTGGTGCCGCCCGCCAGCAGAAGCGGACGCTGCCCGCCAGACAAATGGGAAAGGGCGAAATCGGCGACTGCATAACGGGTCAGCGTGCCGTCGCCGCAGGTCAGCACCGGCCGGATCCCCTTGGGCAGAAGCGCGATGGTGCCGGCCAGCCGGGCGCGGGTGGAGAAATACGCCCCCGGGATGTGGCCGGCGCGGTAGCGCGGGCTGCGGGTGATGTCGATCACCGCCGCTTCGCCATTTTCCAGCAGGGCCAGCAGGTCGCGCGGCGCGATGGTTTCGGCCCCCACCTCCGGTTCCGGCGGCAGGCGGCGGCGGTCAGGGCCGCTCTCGCTGCCCAGCTCGGACACATCGCCCTCCAGCACATGGACCTCCCAGCCCAGCTGCGACAGCCAGGAGGCGGTCATGTCGGCGCGCGGACCGCCGCCGCCGGCGGGATCGTCGGCGAGGACGATGCGGGCGCCGCGCACCCCGACATATTCGTCGGTCGCCTGGACCAGCTGGCCGCCGGCGGCATGGCGGAAGCCCGGCAGATGGCCGGCCTCGTACTCATCCGGCGTACGCACGTCGAAGAGATGGAGCGTCCGGCGCTCGTCGCCGCGGAAGCGGTCCAGCGTCTTCGCGTCGATCCGGCCGACGCCGGCCCGGTCGGCGACCGCCCGTGCCGCCCGGCGGCCGGCGGCGTCGCCCTCCGCCGAGACCTCCGGAAAGCGGCCCTCGCGCCCGCTGTCCAGCGTCAGCCCGGCCAGCGTCCAGCCGATGGTGCCGTTGCGCAGGGCGGCGACCCTGTTCGGGATGCCGGCATTCACCAGGGACTGGGTGCCGATGATCGACCGCGTGCGGCCGGCGCAGTTGACGACCACCAGCGTCTCGGGGTTGGGGGCGATGTCGTGGACGCGCTTGACCAGTTCGGCGCCCGGCACGCTGACGCCGCCGGGGATCGACATGGTGCGGTATTCCTCGAAACGGCGGGCGTCGAGGATGACCAGATCGGCCTTGGCGTCGATCAGCGCCTTGACCTCCGCCGCCGGCAGCGAGGGGGTGTGGCGATGGTGCTCGACCCACTCGCCGAAGGCCTTGCTGGGCACGTTCACGTCCCGGTAGACCTCGAAGCCGGCGGCGATCCAGCCGGCCAGCCCACCTTCCAGCAGGGTCACGTCGCTGTAGCCCAGCGCCTGGAGCCGGCGGGCGGCCGGCTCGGCATAGCCCTCGCCATCGTCATAGACGGTGATCGGCACGTCGCGCCGCGGCAGCAGGTCGTAAGCCAGCAGCTCGACGCGGCTCAGCGGGACGGAGACGGCGAACAGCGGGTGGGACAGCGAATAGGGGCCTTCCTCCCGCGCGTCGAGCAGGGCGATCTCGTCGCGCTCGATCCAGGCGCGGCGGATGTCGGCGGGGCTGCGGGTGGCGAGCGGGGCGGTTGCGGTGACTGCTGCGGTCATGGCGGTGACGGATCCTCAGGCGGCGTGGGGGACGGGCTGCGAGCGGTCCCACAGGTTGGGCAGGGCGCTGTTGGCGTAGCCGGAGATGAAGGGCTTGCGCTGGCCGGTCAGCGGGTCGAACACCGACCGCCGGATGGCGCCGATGTTGCCACCATAGACATGGATGCTGATGGACGGCCGGTCAGCCAGCGCGTTGGAGATGGCATGGACATCGCCGATGCGGGGCGACACCGCCTCGACCGACCCGGCCTTCAGGATTTCGGGCGGAGAGGCGACGGGCGGGCCGCCCTGCGGCTGGAGGTCGTAGCGTTGCGACCGTTCCGCTCCGCGCAGGATGCCGACGAGGCCCCAGACGGTGTGGTCGTGGATCGGCGTCCGCTGCCCCGGTCCCCAGACGAAGCTGACGACGGAGAAGCGCTCGTACGGGTCGCAATGCAGCAGATACTGGCGGTAATGCACCGGGTCGGGCTGGGCATAAGCGTCGGGCAGCCAGTCGTCGWCGGCGATCARCCCGGCCAGCAGGRCGCGGCCRGCATCGAGCRCGGCSGSYTCGTCGTCGCCATGCCGCTCCAYCAGCCGGGTGAAGTCGGCGATGAARCCSCGCAGRCGSKGRAGRTTSGGGRTGGCGGTATCGGGTGGGAGGCTGTCGGGCATGGTCGGGTGTCCTCACCAGGTCTCGGCAAGGCCGAGCAGTTCGAGAATGCGGTGGCGAAGCYCGGTCAGRACSGGATCGCCGCGGTGGCGGGGATAGGGRCGGTCGATGGGYAGGTCGGCCTTGATGCGGGCCGGGCGGCCGCTGAACACGATCACGCGGGTCGCCATGAACAGCGCCTCTTCGATGTCGTGGGTGACCAGCAGGCCGGTGAAGCCCGAACTGCGCCACAGMTCGACCAGCTCGCTCTGCATGGCGAGGCGGGTCAGGCTGTCYAGCTTGCCCAGMGGTTCGTCGAGGATCAGCAGGCGSGGGTCGTTGACCAGGGCRCGGGCCAGCGCCGCGCGCTGGGCCATGCCGCCCGASAGCTGGTGCGGATAGGCCTTCTCGAAGCCGGYCAGCCCGACSAGCGCCAGMGCCTTGTCGATCCGRTGNCCCTKGNGAGCGCAGCAGGCCGCGCGCCTCCAGYCCSAGRGCGACATTGTCGCGCACGGTKCGCCAGGGATAGAGCGTCGGGTCCTGGAASACGACGACGCGSGACGGGTCGGGACCGTCGATGGGACGACCGTCGGCCAKGATGCTGCCGCGGCTGGGCGGTTCCAGCCCGGCGACCAGCCGCAGCAGGGTGGACTTKCCGCAGCCGCTCGGCCCCAGCAGRGCGACCARYTCGCCCGGCTCSACCCGCAGCTCCACCYCGTCCAGCACSGGCAGCGGCGCGCCATGCAGKTCGAAGCTGTGGCTGACCGCCTGMACGTCGATGGTCATGCCRGCSRYCAYRGCKKSRGTGTCGGTGTTTTCGAGCGCTACCATTTGAGCATTCCCTTCTGCCAGGCGAGCAGGCGGTCGCGGACGCGGAACAGCAGCGTCACCAGACCGGAGCAGAGCAGCGCCATCACCAGCAGGGCCGCGTACATGTTGCCGTAGGCGGCCCAGCCCTGGGMCCATTGCAGGTACCAGCCGACCCCGGACTTCACGCCCAGCATCTCCGCCACCACCAGRACGGCGAAGGAKGCRCCCAGCCCCATGAACAGCCCGACGAAGACATGSGGCATCGCCGCCGGAACGGCGACCTTCAGCACCAGGAAGCGCGGGGAGGCGCCCAGCGTGCGGGCGATGTCGTAATAGGCGCTGTTGACCCCGGCCACGCCGGACCAGGTGAGGACGGTCACCGGCACGCCGCTGGCGAGCGCGATCAGGAAGACGCTGGCGCTCCAGCTGGTCGGAAAGGCGAAGAAGGCGATGGGCAGCCASGCGGTGGCCGGCAGCGGGCCGATCAGCCGYAGAACCGGATGSACCCAATAGCCGACYGCGCGCGACCAGCCGATGGCGACMCCSGTCACCACRCCMAGKAYCGAACCSACSGCATAGCCGGTGACCAGCAGCCTCAGCGAMGCGGCGAAGCAGTCGAGCAGCCGCGGCCAGTCGTCGAGATAGACCTCCAGCAGCGCCTGCGGCGGGACGAAGAAGGGCCGCGGCAGCAGATTGAGCTTGGCGGTCAGGATTTCCCAGCCGGTGACGCCCAGCGCCAGGGCGATCAGCCAGGGAACSGACGCCGACAGGCTGSCRATRGCGGATTCCAGCCGGCYGCGCGGCGCCGGGCGGATCGCCGCGGCCAGCAGGGCGGCCAGCACCAGAAGACCGGCGGCGACCACCAGCAGGCTGGCGAACTCGCCGGTCCGCTCCCACTCCTGGGCATCGGCGGCGTCGGGCCACAGGGCCGTCACKCCGGAGGCGGCGAACCAYAGYAGGGCGGCGGCGGAAAARCGCAGGAGRAGGTTGGACGGSAGGCCGCCGCCGATTGGCAAGGCTCCGCCGTTGGCCGCCGGCARGGCGGCGGCCGTGTCGTTCACGCTCATGATCGATCTCCCGTTCGGCCGGGATTTGCCGGCCGYTACGGCGTTGGRCTCARAGGATCACCACCGCCTTCGACGCGTCCAGCCKCGGYGCGCGCGGGCGCGAYGGCGGGCCGTCGGCATGGCCCAGMGCCACCAGCAGGTTSGTGCGCAGCCGGCCGTCGGCGAAGAAYTCCGCATCCACCGCTTCGGCATCGAAGCCGGACATCGGSCCGGCATCCAGMCCCAGCAGCCGGGCGGCYAGGATCAGGTARCCGGCCTGGAGSSWSCCGTTGCGGAAGGCCGTGGTYTCGGCCAGCGACGGCTCGTCGACRAACATCSGCGAGGGATCGTAATGCGGGCTYAGCAGCGGCAGATGTTCGAAGAAGCGGCGGTCATARGCGACGATGGCGATGGCGCCGGCCRCCAGCTTGGACTGGTTGCCGCGGCTCAAKGCCGGCCGCAGCCGCTCCTTCGCCTCCGGCGTGGTCAGGAAGACGAAGCGCGCCGGGCTGCCGTTGAAGGCGGTCGGCGCCAGCCGGAYCAGWTCGTAGAGGCGRTGSAGCGTYTCCACCGGGACCGGCCGGTCGGACCAGCTYTGCGGCGTGCGGGCGTTGAGGAACAGGCGGTCGGCKGCYRSCKSRNNNATGTGTTCGGGMGCRATGTCGKCGGGYWGCYGTTCGGYGACGGGAWKATGGGTGTCCGGCATGGSRGCKGKCTCCGTCRGGGGATTGGGTYACGACCAGACGYGCTKGCGGCGGTCGTCGATTCGCTTGGCYTTGTGGACGGCACGGGGCAGCGTGCCGGGGGCGAGCAGGGCGACCTCYGCCCCGACGCCGGTGGCGGCCTTCARYTGRCGRCGCAGCCGGCCCCGCARCTCYTCCAGATCGCCGTTGAAGCCCTGGGTGTGYTCCGCCTCKACCGTCAGGCGGTCCAGCCGCTCGAYCCGGTCGAGCACCAGCCGGTAYTCGCCGGTCAGCGCCGGGTCCTGGCGCACCACCRCYTCCACGTCGCCGGGGAACAGGTTGACGCCCTTGACGATCAGCATGTCGTCGAGCCGYCCATGCACGCCCTTCAGCCGYAGGGAGGTGCGGCCGCAGCSGCAGGGCTCCGTCGTCACCGACACSAYGTCGCCGGTGCGGAAGCGGAYGATCGGRCGSGCGCGCTTGCGCAGGGTGGTCAGCACCAGCTCGCCGCGCKCKCCCTCCGCCACCGGTTCSAGCGTYTCGGGRTCCAGCACCTCGACCAGGATATGGTCCTCGGCCCAGTGCAGCCCGTCCTTCTCCACGCACATGCCGGCGCAGGAGCCGAAGATGTCGGACAGGCCGTAATARTCGTAGACCTCSGCCCCCCACAGCGCCTCGATCCGYTCGCGCGTYTCSGGGATCGAGCCGCCGGGCTCGCCCGCCACGAACAGGCGGCGGACGGCGAGATCGCGGGCMGGGTCGATGCCCTCGCGCTGGGCGGTCTCGCCGAGATGCCAGGCGTAGGACGGCGTCGTCCACAGCGCCGTCGCCYTGAACTGGTTCAGCACCGCCAGCAGCCGTTCCGACGGCAGGGTGCCGGCATGGATGCTGAGCGCCCCCAGCTTCTGCGCGCCCAGCACGCAGGGGCCGCCGACGAACAGCGAGAAGTTCAGCGCATGGGCGTAACGGTCGGTTGGGCGCAGGCCGCTCGACCAGAACTGCCGCGCCTCATAGTCGATCCATTCCTCGAAATCCTTGGCGGTGAAGGGCGAGGCGGTCGGCACCCCGGTCGATCCGCTGGACGCGGAGATGTAGACGATCTCCCGTTCCGGCACGGCGACCAGATCGCCGAAGGGCGGCACCGCGGTCTGGCGGTCGCGGATGGTCGCCTTGTCCAGAAACGGGAAACGCCGTAGGTCGTCCAGCGTGTGCAGGTCTCCCGGCGACACCCCCTGCGCGTCGAAGGCGGCGCGGTAGTAGGGCGAGCCTTCGTAAGCGTGCTGCAGATGGTCCTTCAACAGGTCGAGCTGCAATTGCCGCCAGTCGGCACGGCTCTGGGTTTCCAGACCGGGCTGCCAGTATGCGTCATGGTCCTGAACCGCCACTTTTTCTTGTCCTTCGAGAGTTTGGCAGCGGCTGCCGGCCGGATCAGGCCAGCGCCGCCAGCGATGCCAGGAGAATGGCGGAGACGATGCCGAGGCCGAGCGGAAGCAGGCCACGGTCCGGAAGCTCATCGCCGCGGAGTCCTTCCGCCGGATCTGCCATATGTCCGTCAGGCGGCAGAAGCGGCAGAACCAGCGTGCCCGAGGGGCAGAGGGACGCCATCACCATCCGGTCGAAATCACTCAAACCCTGCATGGCGGAACTCCTTAGGTCAGATGGTTTGGGGTCAGGCGGCTTGGAGGGCGTGGCGCTTCCCATCGGCTACCGGATATAACAGACAAAGCCTGTTTAAATATCTTATTGTCTATAGGAAAATGGGAAAAAACGCCGAGGTCAAGCGTCAGCTTCGTATCGACCGATATTTTCAGCGGAATCGTTACCGCTCTTGGCCAGCCGATGGTGGGAGAATCCAGCGTTCCGCCCGATCCGGTATGCCCCGCCAACTCTATTAAACAGTTAAATTTTGTTTTAATAAACTATTTCCCTGTAGAGATGTAGATTTTATGGTGACAACGGCGCGAGCGTCGCCTTAAGGTTCACGGGCATTCGGATTTCCGGCACTCGCAGGCCGGCATTCACACCGTGACGGGGGAAACGACGATGAAGCCCACTCTGCCCACCCTCCTCTCTGCCGCGCTGGCGGCGGTCGTTCCCTTTGCCGCCTCCACCATCGCCGAAGCCGCGTCCGGCAAGGTCGTGGTCGGCTATCAGACCGATGCGCTGCCCTCCTCGGTCGCCATCGCCAACGGCGATTTCGCCAAGGCGACCGGCACCGAGATCGACTTCCGCAAATTCAATTCAGGTGCCGAGATCTTCGCCGCCATCGCCTCGGGCGACGTGCAGGTCGGCTATGTCGGCTCCAGCCCCTTCGCTGCCGCGGTCAGCCGCGGGCTGGACGTGAAGGCCTTCCACCTCGCGACCATCTCCGGCACCGACGAGGCGCTGGTGGTGCGCAACGGTTCCGGCATCGAAAAGCCGTCGGACCTGAAGGGCAAGAAGCTGGCCGCCGCCCCGGTCTCCACCGACCATTACCAGCTGCTCGCCGTGCTGAAGCAGGAGAAGCTGACGGAACGCGACGCCCAGGTCTTCGCCATCCCGCAGCCGGACATCGTTGCCGCCTGGAACCGCGGCGATCTGGACGGCGCCTTCGTCTGGGATCCCGCCCTGACCGAGTTGAAGAAGACCGGCAGGGTGCTGCTGACCTCGCGCGAGGTGGCCGACCGCGGCGCCCCGACCTTCAGCGCCTGGGTGGCGACCGCCGCCTTCGCCAAGGACAATCCCGCCTTCCTCAAGGGCTTCGCCGGCACCATCGAGCGCTACAGCACCTCCTTCCGCAACGACAAGGCAGCCTGGGGGCCGGATTCCGAGAATGCGAAGACGCTGGCGAAGCTGCTGGGCGGCACGCCCTCCGATCAGGCGTCGGCGCTGACCAACCTGTCGCTGGTCCCGGCGGAGGTGCAGGCCTCCACCGCCTGGCTGGCCGGCGGCGAGGGAAGCGGTGCCGCTAAGATCCTGAAGGATACGGCGGAGTTCCTGAAGGAGCAGAAGAAGATCACCACCGTGCTGCCCAGCTACGGCGGCTTCGTCACCGCCGATTACGTCAAGGACGTCCGCTAAACCAGCCGCCCGCCAAGCCAACCGCAGACGGGAGAGCGCCCATGCTCCAGGTCCGCAACGCCAGCGTCTTCTTTTCCGCCCGCGACGGCCGGGTGGTGCATGCGCTGGACCGCGCGTTGCTCGACATCGACGCCAACAGCATCGTCGTGGCGCTGGGGGCATCGGGCTGCGGGAAGTCGACGCTGCTGAACGCCATCGCCGGCTTCCTGCCCCTGTCGGAGGGATCGATCACGCTGGACGGCCAGCCGGTCGCCAGCCCCGGCGCCGACCGCGGCGTGGTGTTCCAGAAGGACACCTTTCTGCCCTGGAACAGCGTCGCCGACAATGTGGCGCTCGGCCTGCGCTTCGCCGGGGTTCCCGCCAGGGAGCGGCGCGAGCGGGCGGAGGAGCTGCTGGGGCTGGTCGGGCTGGAAAGCTTCGCCGACGCTTTCCCGCACGAGCTGTCCGGTGGCATGCGCCAGCGCGTCGGCATCGCCCGCGCGCTGGCGACCGACCCGAAGATCCTGCTGATGGACGAGCCGTTCGGCGCGCTCGACAGCCTGACCCGCGAGCAGATGCAGGAATTGCTGATCGATGTCTGGGCGCGCACCGGCAAGCGCATCTTCTTCATCACCCATTCCATCGAGGAGGCGCTGTTCCTCGGCACCACTGTGGTGGTGATGTCGCCGCGGCCGGGCCGGATCGTCGCTCGTTTCGATCTGGATTTCGTCCGCCGTTTCGCCGCCGAGCGTGACGTGCGCGCCATCCTGTCGGCCCCGGAATTTGCCGACCTCTATGACGAGATCCGGTCCCTGGTGCATCGCCCGCATGTCGAGGCGGAGTCTCGCCGGACGGTGCTGCAATGACCGATATCGCTCGTCCCGGAAGCAGCGCCTCCGATCCGGCGGACCGGCCGAAGATCGTCCGGCTGCACCCCTTCGGGCTGGACGGTGCCCGCACCGGCCCGATCAGCCTCGCCACCGCCCTGCTGCTGCTGGCGGCGTGGTTCCTGGTGACCCATTACCGGCTGGTGCCGCCGCTGTTCCTGCCGACCCCGCAGGAGGTGGCGACCCAGTTCCTGGCGATCTTCGAGGACGGCTATGCCGGCGCCACCCTGTGGGAGCATGTGTCGGCCAGCCTGTTCCGCATCTTCTCCGCCGCCGTCATCGCCGCCTCGCTCGGCATTCCGCTGGGGCTGGCGATGGGGCTGAACCGCTGGGCCAAGGGCGTGTTCGACACGCCCATCGA
>NZ_JBCEBL010000054.1:0-14745 GCF_049472615.1 Azospirillum sp. 11R-A
GAGGTCGGTGATGTCCTCGCCCTCGAAGAACACCCGGCCCTGGCGGGCGCGCGGACTGCCGCAGATCGTCATCAGCAGCGTCGACTTGCCGGCCCCGTTGGCGCCGATCAGCGAGACGATCTCGCCGGCGCCGATCTCGATGTCGATCCCCTTCAGCGCCTCGATGGCGCCGTAGAAGGTGTGGACGCCCGATACCTTCAGCATGGCTCAGGCTCCCTTCTGCGCTTCTTGAGGCATGTTCAGGTCGGCGGCGATCTCCGGCGGCAGGGCTTCGTCCTCGTCCTCGCCCAGATAGGCGCGGATCACCGCCGGGTCGTTCTTCACATGCTCCGGAGTGCCGTCGGAAATCTTCCGGCCATAGTCCAGCACCACCACATGGTCGGAAATGCGCATCACCACGCTCATGTCATGCTCGATCAGCAACACGCCGGTGCGGTGGCCCTGCGGCGTCTGCACGTCGCGGATGAAGGTCAGGATCTCGGCCAGYTCCCCCGACTCGCGYGGGTTCAGCCCSGCCGCCGGCTCGTCCAGGCACAGCAGCACCGGCTCGGTGCACATCGCCCGCGCGATCTCCAGCCGGCGCTGGGCGCCGTAGGGCAGRTTGCCGGCTTCCCAGTCGGCGAACTCGGTCAGCCGCACCCGGTCCAGCCAGTATTTCGCCAGCTCCACCGCCTCATGCTCGGCCTTGCGGAARCCGGGCARGCCCAASAGGCCGGCGATGGCGAAGCCSGACGCCCGCATCAGCTTGTTGTGCTGGGCGACGATCAGGTTCTCCAGRACGCTCATGCCGCTGAACAGCCGGATGTTCTGGAAGGTGCGCGCCACGCCSGCCAGCTGGGCGATGCGGTAGCCCGGCATCCGCTCCAGCAGGAACTCCTTGCCGGCRGGATGGCGCAGCGTCAGCCGCCCCACSGTCGGSGTGTAGAAGCCGGTGACGCAGTTGAACAGCGTCGTCTTGCCGGCGCCGTTCGGGCCGATCAGCGCRGTGATCTCGCCCGCCCGCGCCTCGAACGACACGTCGTTGTTCGCCACCAGACCGCCGAAGCGCATGGTCAGGTGTTCGACGCTGAGAAGCGGCTTTTCAGTCAACCCAACTGTGTTCATGGGGGCGCTCATTTCGCGGCTCCCGCCGGGATCGGCTTCTTACCGCCATGCAGGAGGATGGTCGGGTCGCGGTGGGCCAGCAGGCCGCGCGGACGCCACAGCATGATCACCACCATGCCGGCACCGAAGGCCAGCATGCGGTAGTCGGCCAGTTCGCGGAACGCTTCGGGCAGGCCGATCACCAGCAGGGTGGCGACCACCACGCCGATCTGGCTGCCCATGCCGCCCAGCACCACGATGGCCAGGATGATCGCCGACTCGATGAAGGTGAAGCTCTCCGGGCTGATGAAGCCCTGGCGCGTCGCGAAGAAGGAGCCGGCGAAACCGCCGAACATCGCGGCAATCGCAAAGGCCGCCAGCTTCATGTTGGTGCGGTTGATGCCGAGCGACGCGCAGGCGATGTCGTCCTCGCGCAGCGCTTCCCAGGCCCGGCCCAGCGGCAGCTTACGCACCCTGAGCGTGAACAGATTCACCACCAGCGCGAGCGCCAGGATGAGGTAATAGAGGAAGACGATGCGGTGGAGCGGCGAGAACTCCAGCCCGAACAGCTCGTGGAAGGCGGCCATGCCCTCGGAGGGCGTGCGGGAGAAGTCGGCGATGCCGAAGAAGCTCGGCCGCGGGATGCCGGAGATGCCGTTGGGGCCGCCGGTGAACTGGTACCAGTTGACCAGGATGATGCGGATGATCTCGCCGAAGCCCAAGGTCACGATGGCGAAATAGTCGCCGCGCAGCCGCAGGACGGGGAAGCCGAGCAGCACGCCCGAGCAGGCGGCGAGCAGGCCCGCCAGCGGCAGGCAGAGCCAGAAGCTGAGCCCGAAGTAATGCGCCAGCAGCGCGTAGGAATAGGCGCCGACGGCGTAGAAGGCGACATAGCCGAGGTCGAGCAGGCCGGCCAGCCCGACGACGATGTTCAGGCCCCAGCCCAGCATGATGTAGGTCAGCAGCAGGATGCCGATGTCCAGCAGCATGCGGTCGGCCAGCGGCGTCATCGGCAGGATGGCGGCGAAGACCACGGCGACCGGGCCGATATACTTGCTGGCGTGCTGTACCTTGGCGGCGACGCGGTCCATCCGCTTGTCGCGGTCGGCCTGGGACAGCTTGGAGCGGCCGGTGGCGACGGTCATGGCGGCGCGCAGCGCGATGACGCCGCCGCCCAGCACCAGAACGAGGCGCAGCACCTGGGTCGGCATCGGCAGCACCAGCCCGACGCCGGCGCAAAGAACCGCCACGATCAGCACAGGCAGCGCCATGCCCTGGCGGATCAGCCCGAGCCCGAGGCGGCCGAGGAAGACCAGCAGGAGCGAGGCGACCACCTCCTCCGGCCGGGCTTCGATGCCGAGGCCGGTGGGGCGGTCGACGGTGCGCAGGCCGACCAGCGGCACGGTCAGCAGCAAGGCGACGAAGGCGGCGAGGCCGGCGTCCTTGATCGTGGCGGCCCAGTCGACGCCGCGCGGGGCGGTGCGCGCGCCGGACGAGACGGTGTTGGAATGGGTGGTCATGGCGCTTACACCTTCTCGATCTCGGGCCGGCCGAGCAGGCCGGTGGGCCGGAAGATCAGGACGAGGACGAGGATGGAGAAGGTTGCGACGTCCTTCCATTCGGAGCCGACATAGCCGGACCAGAAGGCCTCGATCAGGCCGATGACGACCCCGCCGAGCATGGCGCCGGGCAGCGAGCCGACCCCGCCGAGCACGGCGGCGGTGAAGCTTTTCACCCCGGCCAGGAAGCCGATGTAGAAGTCGATGACGCCATAGATCAGCAGCACCATCATGCCGGCGACGGCGGCGAGCGCGGCGCCCATGACGAAGGTCAGCGAGATGACGCGGTCGACGTTGACGCCGAGCAGGCCGGCCATCTTCTTGTCCTGCTCGCAGGCGCGCTGGGCGCGTCCCAGCGAGGTGCGGTTGATCAGCATGGTGAAGCCGACCATGAGGACCAGGGTGATGACGATGGTGGCGAGGCGCACGTAGCTGACGGAGACGGCGCCGTCCATCAGGGTGAGGTTGCCGGGCAGGATGGGCTGCAGCGGCTTGGAGCGGGCGCCCTGGAGGATCTGGATGTAGTTCTGCAGGAAGATCGACATGCCGATGGCGGAGATCAGCGGCGCCAGCCGCGGCGAGGAGCGCAGCGGCCGGTAGGCGATGCGCTCGACCGTCCAGCCATAGACGCTGGTGAACAGCATGGAGGCGAGCAGCATGATCAGCAGCGCCAGCGGCACCCAGGTGATGCCGAGCGCGCCGATGGCCAGGAAGGTGATCAGCGCCACGAAGGAGCCGATCATGTAAATCTCGCCATGGGCGAAGTTGATCATCCCGATGATGCCGTACACCATCGTGTAGCCGATCGCGATCAGGCCGTAGATCGCTCCAAGCGACAAGCCGTTGATCAATTGCTGAAGAAAATATTCCATCAGGCAGGCTTCTCCCACTCTCCCAGATCGACGAATAGGCAGGCACGCGAAAACCGGGCAAAAACTGGATTTAAGCCGTGTGCGGCAGCGGAGTTCCGATCCGGATGAACGGGGGAGAACATCCAGGACCGAGGCAGGGGACGCTTGGAATCCCGCCGCCGCACCCGGTTCTTGCCGAAGCCCCGCCGGATGCGGGATCCGGCGGGGCTTCGGGCGAATTCGTTACAGGGGACCGCTGCGGGCCGGCATGCCGGGAGCCGGGATAAGGCCGGCCTTCATCCAGGCAGGCATCTTCCGGATACGCGACGAGGTCGCGGGGGTGCGGTCATGCACCCGAGCGGCATTCCGTCGTTCGACCATGGTCAACAGCTCCCACTTGCGCGGCACGGGCTTGCAGCCGTGGCGTCCCCACCGGCATCGCTGCCGGACATCCTGCTTGTGAATCGCGGGCCAGTTCGGACGGAATGACCGTCCGGACAGCACCAGTCGGCGAAAGGCGCCGCGCCTTACCCTGTTCAAAACTGTTCTTGGTCTTTGGCCCCGGCACTTAAGCGCCGGTTGCATATGTTACCCTTTTTCTTGTGACAGACAGGTAATGCAACTTGATCCGTAGGCGCAACACTCTCTTTCCAAGGGTCGAAAAAAACAACAATCGTTCCGAAGCGTCGCGCCTTTTCCGTTCAAAATTTCTGTCCTTGGCGTTTTCGAGAAATATCGTTCAGTTTATTGTCAACAGCTGTTCACATCATCCGCCGACCGTTTCGCGCGGGTCGGTGAAGGGCTGTGCAAGCGCCTCCGCCACCGCCTGATAGGTCAGCCGGCCGGCCTGGACGTTCAGCCCGGCCAGCAGGTGCGGATCCTCGGCCAGCGCCCGTTTCCAGCCCTTGCCGGCCAGCGCCTGGACGAAGGGCAGGGTGGCGTGGTTCAGCGCCTCGGTGCTGGTGCGGGCGACCGCACCCGGCATGTTGGCGACGCAATAATGGACGACGCCGTCCACCACATAGGTCGGGTCGGAATGGGTGGTGGCATGGCTGGTTTCGAAACAGCCGCCCTGGTCGATGGCGACGTCCACCAGCACCGAGCCGCGGCGCATGCCGGCCAGCTGGTCGCGGCGCACCAGCTTCGGTGCCGCGGCCCCCGGCACCAGCACGGCGCCGATCACCAGATCGGCATCGGCGACCAGACGGTCGAGCGTGTCGGCGGAGGCATAGACGGTCTTCAGCCGCGGGCCGAACAGGTCGTCGAGCTGGGCCAGCCGCGGCATGGAGCGGTCGGCGATGGTCACGTCGGCGCCCAGCCCCATCGCCATGCGGGCGGCGTTGGCGCCGACCACGCCGCCGCCGATGACCAGAACCTTGCCGGGGAGCACGCCGGGCACGCCGCCCAGCAGGATGCCGGAACCGCCGTTGCTCTTCTGCAAGGCGACGGCGCCGACCTGGATGGCCATGCGTCCGGCGATCTCCGACATCGGCGCCAGCAGAGGCAGGCGGCCGGCACGGTCGGTGACGGTTTCATAGGCGATGGCGGTGCAGCCGCTGTCCATCAGCAGCCGGGCCTGTTCGGGATCGGGGGCGAGGTGCAGATAGGTGAACAGCACCTGATCCGGGCGCAGCCTGCGACATTCCGCCGGCTGCGGCTCCTTGACCTTCACGATAAGCTCGGCCTTCGCAAAGACCTCCTCGGCGGTTTCGGCGATCTCGGCCCCCGCCGCGCGGTAGGCCTCGTCGGAAAAGCCGATCTCGGCGCCGGCGCCGCTCTGCACCAGCAGGGAATGGCCGTCCGCCGTGAGTTCGCGGACAGATGCCGGCGTCAGCCCGACGCGGTACTCGTGGTTCTTGATTTCCTTGGGAACGCCGATGCGCGTGACCATGCGAGATCTCCCCCGATCCGAACGCCCGTTTCAGTCAATCCGGCCAATCGAATCCAGCAGAACCATTGGTATCCCAGGAAACCATCGGTGGGGCGGATTGTCTCAGCGATGTCACTATACGGCTGGCGAAGCGGGTGAATCTCTGCAAAGCCTTGCATGAATCCCCCATAGTGTGGTGGAGCTTTCGCACGATCCGCCACGTCTTCGAATAAAATTGCATGCACGCCCTGGACGCCCTGGACCACAAGATCCTGCGCCTGCTCCGCAAGGATGGCCGGATGAGCAACGCCAAGCTGGCGGCGGAGGTCGGGCTGTCGCCTTCGGCCTGCCTGCGCCGCCTGCACATGCTGGAGCATTCCGGCGTCATCCGCGGCTATACCGCCATCATCGAGACGGCGGACGAGGAGCGGTCGGTGACAGTCATCGTCCAGATCACGCTGGAACGGCAGACCGACGAATATCTGCGCCGCTTCGACGCCGCCGTCCGCCGCTGCCCGGAGGTGCGGGAATGCTACCTGCTGTCCGGCAGTTCCGACTATCTGCTGCGGGTGGTGGCGCAGAATCCCAGCGATTACGACCGCATCTACAAGGACTCGCTGTCGCGCCTGCCCGGCGTGGTGCGCATCCAGTCGAGCTTCGCCATCCGCAGCATCGTGCGCCCCGGCAGCCTGCCGGCGCTGGAGGATCGGGCGGACTGACCGTTGAGGGAACGTCCTCCTCCTGCCCAAGGGGGCGCGTTCGCTCAGGACGGGCCTGCTTCAGGGAGCGGAAGGGCCGCGTGCCACCGCCCGTGCCACCGCCGTGATCGTGTAATCCTTGAATTCCGGAGCGAACCTGTCCAAGTTCGGGGAACCATGACACTGCCGCCCCGCCATATCCGTAACCTCCTGCGTGCAGGCCGCGTTCACGCAGGCTCGCCCGCCCCGGATCTGGTCGCCTGAGGCAAGGCTCCCGGACCGTCCGGGGCCGACATCGTCTCCAAATCCAAGAGAGCCGCTCGAACCGCATCCATGCGGTCGCGGGTTTATCACGTGCAACCGCTGCATGACCGATGAGGCGTCCACCGGGGGGCGTCGCCCGGCAGTCGGTTGTGCATGCCGAGAAACGCGAAGGAAGACCTCGATGCGTCCCGCAGACCAGTTTCCGCCCATCGTGCTGACCGCCACCGACCATGACCGCCTCTCGGCTCTGGTAGAGGCCGTTTCCGAGCGGTTGCCCGATGTATACGCGTACCTCACGGTCGAACTGGAGCGCGCTGCGGTGATCGATGCCGGCGAACTCGTGACGACGGTGGTCACGATGGGCGCGCGCGTGGCGTTCCGGGATGAGGTGACCGGACAGGAGCGGACTGTCACCCTGGTTTATCCGGGCGATGCCGACCTCGCGGCCAGTCGGGTGTCGGTGCTGACCCCCATCGGCGCCGCCCTCATTGGCGTCGCGGAAGGACAGTCGATCACATGGTACACGCGCGAGGGCGAGGCGAAGACCCTTACCGTCTTGGCCGTCGAGCCTCCCATTGCGGACGGGCGCGCCGTCGCCGCATGATCCGCGGTCGGAAGAGCGACTGTACGCAAGACGCTTCACAACCGCTTCGTCGGCTGGGCGGCTATGGGAAATACAGCCCTGCGCCAAGGCCGCTGATCTTTCCTGTTCCCTCTCACCCGAACAGGTCGAGTTCCGGGTCCGGCGCCGTTTCCGGGTGGGTCAGGTCGGTGCAGCCGATGCCGATCAGGCGGAAGGCACGGCCGTCGACCTCGCGCTCCAGGAGCGCGACGCCGGCCGCCAGGATCGCCTCGGCCGAGCGGGTCGGCTCCACCCGGCGGGAGCGGGTCAGCTGCTGGAAATCCTTGGTCTTCAGCTTCAGCACCACGCTGCGGCCGAGCAGCCCCTCGCGCTCCAGCCGGCGGGCGACCTTGTCGGCCAGCGGGCGCAGCTCCTGCATCAGGGCGGGCAGGGTGGTCACGTCCCAGTCGAAGGTCTCCTCCGACGAGATGCTCTTGCTCGGCGACTCGGGATGGACCCGGCGGGAATCCTCGCCGCGGGCGTAGCTGTAGAGCACCCGGCCCATGGCGCCGTAGCGCTTGACCAGCCAATGCTCGTCCCTGTCCTGAAGGTCGCCGACGCGGGTGATGCCGTCGGTGAACAGCTTGCGCTCCAGCGCCGGGCCGACGCCCCACAGGATGGTCACCCGCTTGGGCGCCAGGAAGGCCGCCGCCTCCGCCCGGCCCAGCGCGGAGAAGCCGCGCGGCTTGTCGAGGTCGGACGCGATCTTCGCCAGCAGCTTGTTGTAGCTGAGCCCGATGGAGGCGGTGATGCGCAGTTCGCGCTCGAAGCGGCGGACGATCTCCACCAGCGCCTGGGCCGGGCTGATGCTGAGGCGGTCTTCCACGCCGGTCAGGTCGAGATAGGCCTCGTCGATGCTGATCGGCTCGACCAGGGGGGTGAAGGCCTCCATGATCTCGCGGGCGCGATGGCCGACCTCTTTGTATTTGGCGATGTTGGGGCGGATGATGGTGGCGTCGGGGCAGCGATCCAGCGCCTCGCGGATCGTCATGGCCGAGCGCACGCCCGATATCCGCGCGACATAGCAGCAGGCGGCGACCACCCCGCGATGGTCGTCGCCGCCGACGATCACCGGGCGGCTGGCCAGCTCCGGCCGGTCGCGCTTCTCCACCGTGGCGTAGAAGCTGTCGCAGTCGATGTGGCCGATGGGCAGGCTGTGCAGCTCGGCATGGCGGAACAGCCGCCGGCTGCCGCATTTCGGGCAGCGCGTCATTTCACCCGATCCTGAGCCCGGTAGGGCGGCGGCGCAGTCGCGGCAGACGCTGTGCAGGGCGGTGGTCATGATGGTTGACCCGTGGCCTTCTCGGTCCGGCGGTATGATAAGGCCGAGAGTAGCAAGACGTGGCGGTTGGGGCCAGTCTTTGGGTACGTATGGTGAACGGAACTGACAATCGGTGTCAGGTCAGGGCTTGCCGTCGGCCGGCGGGTGGGACGCCGGCAGATGGTCGAGCGGCAACGCACCGCCGGCCTTGACCGTCTGGATCGCGAAGTTGCTGCGGATGTCGGCGACGCCCGGCAGCTTCAGCAAGGTTCCCAGCAGGAATTTCTCGTAGCCGGCCAGTTCGGGAACGACGACCTGAAGCAGAAAGTCGGACTCTCCTGAGACCAGATGGCAGGAAACGACCTCCGGCAGCGCCTTCACCGCTTCGCGGAAGGCGGTCGCCTCGCGGTCGTGGTGGCGCTCCACCTTGATGCCGACGAACACCGTCAGGCCAAGGCCGACGGCCTTCCGGTCGAGCGAGGCATGGTAACCGGCGATGACGCCGGCCTCCTCCAGCAGACGGACCCGGCGCAGGCAGGGGGACGGCGACAACCCGACCTCCCCGGCCAGCTCGACATTGGTCAGCCGGGCGTCGCGCTGCAAGGCCGCCAGGATGCGGCGGTCGATGGCATCGAATTTCATGAGTGGCACGACCTTTATGCTGATCGCCAGTTTCTTGGCATGATTCACTAGAATGCTGCGCTCTAGCAGCGCAATTCGCAAGGACCTGCCAGCGCTCCCGAAGCTAGATTCGGTCATCGATTTCGGGCGAGGGAGGTGGATATGCCGGGACTTTCGATCTTCATCGGCGCGCTGGCGGTGGCCTATCTGGTGCCGGGAGCCGACATGCTCCTGCTGTTGCAGACGGGGGCACGGCAGGGGCGGCGGCACGCGCTGGCGACGGCGCTGGGGCTGGCGATGGCGCGGGCGGCCCATGTGGCGCTGGCCGCCCTGGGTCTGGCGGCGCTGCTGCAAACCGCGCCCGCGGTCTTCGACCTCGTCCGCATCGCCGGAGCCGCCTATCTGGTATGGCTGGGCATCGGGGTCCTGCGCATGCCGCCACTTGGCCCCGCCGCTGCGGGCGGTGCGGCGGGAGCACAAGGGGAGAGGGGCGCTGCGTCCTACCTTGCGGACATTCTGCGCGGCCTGCTGACCAACCTGCTGAACCCCAAGGCCCTGCTGTTCTGCTCGGTCCTGCTGCCGCAGTTCATCCAGACCGACGCCGGCGGCGTGTCCGGGCAATTCGCCATGCTTGGCGCGGTCCTCGTCGGCGTCGGGATGGCCTTCGACAGCCTCTATGCCCTGGCCGGAGCGGCCCTTGCCGGACTGGTCGCCCGCCACCGGATCGTGGAGGCGGTGCAGCGCTGGAGCTTCGCCGCCCTGCTGATCGGCTTCGGCCTGCGGCTCGCCGCCGTTCAGCGGCTGTAGGGGCTATCTCAGAACGTCGCCGCCCACCGCCAGACGGCCGGCGACCACGGCGGCCTGGGTGCGGCTGACCACGTTCAGTTTGCGCAGGATGCTGGAGACATGGACCTTCACCGTCTGCTCCGACACGTTGAGATCTCCGGCGATCTGCTTGTTCAGCTTGCCGTCGACGATCATCGTCAGGATGCGCAGCTGCTGCGGCGACAGCGAGGCGAAGCGGCGGGCGGCGTCGGTCTCGTCGGCTTCCGACGACACCGCCGACAGCGGCGGCGCCCAGGTCTCGCCGGACAGGATGGCGCGGATGGCGTCGGCCATCGCCGGCATCGACAGCGATTTCGGGATGTAGCCCGAGGCGCCATAGGCCAGCGCCCGGCGGATGGTGTCGGGATCCTGCAAGGCCGACAGGATGGCGACCGGCACGGTCGGATGGTGGGCCAGCATCAGGAACAGGCCGGCGAAGCCGTGGGTGCCGGGCATGTTCAGGTCGAGCAGCACGAGGTCGATCCCGTCCGGCCGCTGCCCCACCGCGGTCATCACCGAATCGAGGTCCGGGCATTCGATCACCCGCACCTCCGGCATCGCCCTGCCCAGCGCGTCGCGTAGCGCAGCCTGCACCAGCGGATGGTCGTCGCCGATGACGATTGTCGTCTGTCCGGCCGCCGTTTGCCCGGCGGTCGCTTGTTCAGCCGCCGCCTGTCCAGCCGTTTTCGATGCGCCTGCTGCGCTGTCCTCGCCCATGGCTTCCGCACTCCCCCCATTTGCGGCCGCCCGGCTTTTGTCCGGTTCCAGCCTTAACGCTCGGCCACGGCCGCCGTCTGCAATGCCGCCCCGTTCAGGAAGCGGCGCAGCGACGCCGGCTTCACCGGTTTGTAGAGCACCCCGCAGCCGCAACGCTCCGCCTCCGCCCGCACCGCTTCGGAGCGGTCGGCGGTCAGCAGCAGCCCCTTGACCGGGCGGTCCCACAATTCCCGCAACCGCTCCAGAACCGCAAGCCCCGTCTGGCCGTCCCCCACGTGATAATCGACACAGACCACATCGGGAAGCGCTCCGTCGAAGGGGGCGAGCGCCGCCAGGGCGCCTTCGACGTCCGACGCGGTCGCCACCCGGCAGCCCCATTGGCCGAGCAGCGCACGCAGGCCGGCCAGGATCGGCTCCTCATTGTCGATGCACAGGACCAGAAGCCCGGCCGACAGGGCGGCAGGCGTGGAGACCGGCCGGGTGACCGGGGTGGCGCGCGACTGCTCCATCGGCACCTCCACCGCGAAGCCGGTGCCGCGCCCGACGGTGGAGCGCAGGCTGACGGGATGGTCGAGCAGCCGGGCGATGCGGTCAACGATGGCGAGGCCGAGGCCCAATCCCTTGTCGGCGGGGTTGCCGCCGCCGTTTTCGCCGCCCAGCCGGCGGAACTCCTCGAACACCTCGTGGCGCTTGGCCTCGGGGATACCGGGGCCGGTGTCCCACACCTCGATGCGCAGGCGATCGCCGTGAAGAGGGTCGCGGCGGCGCCGGCAGCCGAGCAGGACGCGGCCCTTCGGCGTGTAGCGGATGGCGTTGGACAGGAAGTTCTGCAACACCCGGCGCAGAAGCTGCGGGTCGGAGCGCACCACCGCGCCGCAGCCGACTACCTTCAAGGTCAGCCCCCGCTCCTGCGCCAGGGCGGAGAACTCCACCCCCAGCCCGCCGAGCAGCTCGTCGATGGCGAAGCTGCGCATCTTCACGCGGACATTGCCGGCGTCCAGCGAGGAGATGTCGAGCAGCCCGCCCAGCAGCATCTCGGTCGAGCGCAGGGAGGCGGCGGCATTGTCGATCATGCCGCATTCCGACTCCCGCTGGTCGGGCGTCGGCAGCGGTCCCCGCATGCTCTCTTCCAGCGCCGAGACGAACAGGCGGGCGGCGTTCAGCGGTTGCAGCAGATCGTGGCTGGCGGCGGCGAGGAAGCGGGTCTTGCTGGCATTCGCCGCCTCGGCCTCGGCCTTCGCCTGTTGCAGGGCGTCGGTGCGCTCCTGCACGCGGTGCTCCAGGCTTTCGTTGGCCTCGCGCAGCGCCTCGGCGGCACGGTAGCGCTCGGTCACGTCGGTGTAGGTCGAGACATAGCCGCCTTCCGGCAGCGGGTTGGCGACGATCTCCAGCACCGTGCCGTCGGGCCGCCGCCGCTCGTAGCGGTAGGGCCATTGCTGGTTGGCGGTGTCGCGGTTGGTCAGCAGCGCCGTCATGTCGTGGGCGCTGTATTCGCCGCGCCGCTCGTTGAAGCGGATCAGGTCGGCGAAGGGCACGCCAACCCGCACCATGTCGGCCGGCAGGTCGAGCAGTTCCAGATAGCGGTGGTTCCAGGCGGCGATGCGGTGGTCGGCGTCGATCACGCAGATGCCCTGGCCGATGTTCTCCAGCGTCGCCTGGAGAAGCTTGCGGTTGAAGCGCAGCGCCTCCGACGCCTCGTCCAGCATCGCCATGGCGTCGCCGCGCGACAGCGAGCGGCCTTGCAGCGAGGCGGCCATCACCACCCGCGCCGACGCCGCCCCGATGGCGCCGGCGATCAGCGTCTCGGTGAAGCGGACGGCGTCGAGGTCGGCGGGTCCGGTCTCGCCCTTGCGGCCGGCGGCATAAGCATCGAAGGCGGCGTTGCCGCGCTCCGCCCCAACGAAGCGGATGGCGAGCGCCCGCAGGTCGGCCAGCCTGGCCAGCGCCTGGGGGGTGTCGTCCTCGTCGCGGTCGGCGCTGGCGCTGGTGTAGAAGACGGCCTGGGTGCGCTCCACCGCGCTGGGGCGGGCCAGCAGCGAGCCGGCGACGAAGGCGATCAGGTTGGCGAGCAGGCTCCACAGGCTGGCGTGCGAGATGGGGTCCAGACCCTCGATCCCGAACAGGGCCTGCGGGCGCAGCCAGCCGATGCCCCAGGGGCCGTGATCGAGGAAGGCGTCCGGCACCGGCACGATGCGCGCCATCGACGGCACCAGCAGCGTGTAGACCCACAGCAGGAAGCCGGCGCCCAGCCCGGCCAGCGCCCCCACCCGGTTGGCCCGCCGCCAGTAGAGCCCGCCGAAGAAGGCCGGCCCGAACTGCGCCACCGCGACGAAGGACAAGAGGCCGATGACGGTCAGCGGGTAATCGCGGTCGACCAGCCGGTGCATGACATAGGCCAGCAGCAGGATGCCCACCACCGACAGCCGCCGCACCAGCAGGAGCGTGCCGACCATGTCGCGCCGGCCGACGCGGGCGGCGAAGCGTGGACGGCTGAGCAGCAGCGGCATCACCACGTCGTTGCACAGCATGGTGCTGAGCGACACCGCGGCGACGATGACCATGCCGGTCGCCGCCGACAGGCCGCCGATGAAGGACAGCAGGCTGAAGCCGCTCGCCCCCGCCGCGATGGGCAGGGTGATCATGAAGGTGTCGGGGTTGATGCCGTCTTCGAACGTGATGAGGCCGGCGACCGCGATGGGGATCATCAGGGCGCTCAACGCCACCAGATAGGAGGGGTACATCCAGGCGGCGGCGCGCAGATGGCGGGGGCTGTCGTTCTCCACCGTCATCACATGGTACATCTGCGGCAGGCAGAGGAAGGCGATGATCGAGATCGCCGTGTTCGACCACCAGGTCGGGTCGGTGAAGTCGGGCGACAGCAGCGGCTCCGCCTGCGGCCGGGCGATCAGGTCGGTGTAACCGTCGAACATGCCCCAGACGATGAAGGCCGCCACCGCCAGGAAGACGGTTAGCTTCACCAGGCTCTCAAACGCGATGGCCAGCATCAGGCCGCGATGATGCTCGCTGGCGTTGATGTGGCGGACGCCGAACAGGATGGTGAAGACCGCCATCGACAGCGCCACCGCGAAGGCGGTGTCGCCCCAGACCGGCGGCGGCAGGGCGGCCGGGGCGGCCAGCGAGGGGGCCGTGAGCACGTCGAAGCTGGCGGCGACCGCCTTCAGCTGCAAGGCGATGTAGGGCAGCACGCCGACCAGCGCCGTCAGCGTCACCAGCGCCGCCACCGCTTGGCTCTTGCCGTAACGGGCGCCGATGAAGTCGGCGATGGAGGTGACGTTCTGCGCCTTGGTGATGGCGATGGTCTTGGTCAGCACCGGCCGGGCCGCCAGCAGCAGGATCATCGGCGCCAGATAGATCGGCAGGAAATCGAAGCCGCTGGCCGAGGCCCGGCCGACCGAGCCGTAGAAGCTCCAGCTGGTGTTGTAGATGCACAGCGTCAGCGCAAAGAGGATGCCGGTCGCCCGCGGCGAGGCCGACAGCAGCGCGCCGCCGGCGGTGCGCCGGTCGCCCCACCAGGCGATGGCGAACAGAACCCCCAGATAGGCCGCCGAAACGGCCAGCACCAGCCAACTCTGCACGACCGACGGACCTCTTTGGGGTGGGAAGGGGGGAGCTGTGCGACGACCCTATCGCAATGCTCCCGCCGCCGCCAACGGGCGGGCTCGGAATTGCTCAAAAACTGTGCAGGGCCGAACGAAGGTAGGGGGCGCAAATGGTTTGTTGGTCGAACTATTATGCGCCTGCCGGACGCCGCCGTCCCGGTCGCCGCTGGTGCGACGGCTGGCGTTCCCGCCCCGGTCCCGGGCATCCGCCCAAGGGTCCGGGCACCGCCGAAGCGGCCGTTTCCGTCTCCTCCCTCGTACGGGGACGGCCGCTTCCGCGCCTGCCGTCCGGCCTTGCCGGCAGTGGGACAAACGGGGGTCCCTGTCGGTTTACTGCGTCGTCATCGCTGGGAAAGCGTCGCGGGCGGCCCAATCTATGGCAAGATGGTCCATCGTAAGGGAGCCCGGCCGTCGGTGCCGGCCCCGGTGCGTGGCCTGAAACGGAAGACGGACGCCCAAGAGAATGCTGATCGACGCCTATTTGGGGTTCCGGGTCGGGGACGTGGTCCTGGACCGTGCGGAGCTTGCGGCCGGCACCGCCACCATCAAGGAAATCCACGTCGTTCCCTGTGACTGGGCACATGGCCTGACCGGCATTGCCGTGATGGAGAACGGTGCCGAGCGTTTCATCGTCCAGCTGAAGAAGGTGCGCCCCACCGAGGAAGAGGCCGAGACCGAAAGCAACGTCCGGCCGCTGCGCCACCGCGCGCGCTGAACCCTGTGTCTGACAGGGCAAGGCCCGCCGCTCCGGATC
>NZ_JBCEBL010000055.1:0-10380 GCF_049472615.1 Azospirillum sp. 11R-A
TCGCCCGCGCCCTGGTGGTGGAGCCGGAGGTGGTGCTGATGGACGAGCCCTTCGCCGCCGTCGACGCCATGACCCGCACCAATTTGCAGGAGGATCTGCTGCGGCTGTGGCGGGAGACCGGGGTGTCGGTGCTGTTCGTCACCCACAACATCGACGAAGCGGTGTTCCTCGCCCAGCGCGTCGTGGTGATGGGGGCCGGGCCGGGGGTGATCCGCGAGGATCTGGCGGTCGATCTGCCCTATCCGCGCGACCGCGGCTCGGCGGAGTTCGGCCGGGAATACGCCCGCATCGCCGCGGCGCTGGCCCGCGGCAGCCGGGGGGCCGAGCGGACCAATGGCGACCAGAGCGACGGCGAACGGAGGGCGGCGTGACGGCGGCGACGGACGACGCGGCCGGCGACGGCCTCTCCACCCCCCTGCGCCCGGCGGAGGCGCCGTCCGACAGGGACGCCTTCGCCGAAGAGTTCCGCCGCGCCCATCGCCGCGGCCTGCGGCGGGCGGCCTGGCTGCGCGCCCTGCTGAACGTGACCGGCATCCTGCTGTTCCTGGCGGTCTGGGAGGCGGTGCCGCGGCTGGGGACCTGGGTCAATCCGGTGCTGCTGCCGCCGCCATCGGCGGTGTTCGACAGCTTCGTCCCGATGCTGCTGTCCGGCGAGATCGCGGCCAACATCCTGGCCAGCCTGCGSCGGGCGGCGCTGGGCTTCGCCATCGCGACGGCGACCGGCGTGACGGCYGGGYTGCTGACCGCGCGCATCGGCCTGCTGCACCATGTCAGCGAGCCGATCCTGCACGGCTTCCGCTCCGTSCCSTCCATMGCGCTGGTGCCGCTGTCGGTCCTGTGGTTCGGCATCGGCGAAGGSTCGAAGGTGGCGCTGGTCGCCTGGGGCAGCTTCTTCCCSATCTGGATCACCACCTTCATCGGCGTGCGYGACGTGCCGGCCGCCTATCTRCGCTCCGCCGCCTGYCTCGGCGCCGGRCGGWTGGCGACGCTGCTTCTGGTGGTKCTGCCGGCGGCMCTGCCGATGATMCTGGCCGGMYTGCGYCAGGGCATCGCCGTCTCGCTGATCCTGCTKGTCGCCGCCGAGCTGTCCGGYGCGCGGGARGGGRTSGCCTACATGATGTCCACCGGCCACCAGATGTTCCGGGTCGACATCATGCTGATCGGKCTGGTGCTGCTCGGCACCTTCGGYTTCATCGCCGACCGCCTGTTCGTGGCGCTGATCCGCCGCCTGTTCCCCTGGTACACCACCGCCTCGTGAGGATCGCCGGATGAGCGGACCGAGTTCTTCYCCCACCCTGMTYCTGCGYAACGCCAAAATCCTCACCTTCGATCCSGMCCGGCCGCGCGCCAGCGCGGTGGCGCTGGCMGGCGACCGCATCCTCGCGGTCGGCGGGGAGGAGGTSGCGGCRCTCGCCACYKCYGCCACCGARGCMATCGAYCTGGGYGGCGCGACRCTGATCCCCGGCTTCAACGACGCCCAYGCCCATATGGAGCGCGARGGGCTGAAGCGCCTGCGSCCCTCGCTGGCCGGTGCGCGCAGCGTCGGCGACATYCTGGAGCGGGTGCGGGCGGTGGCGGCTGAGACGCCACCCGGCCAGTGGATCGTCACCATGCCGATCGGCACGCCGCCCTTCTTCTTCGACGGTGCGGCGACGCTGGCCGAGGGAAGGCCGCCGGACCGGCACGAGCTKGACCGYGCMGCRCCGGACCATCCGGTCTACATCCCCGGCCTGTTCGGCAACTGGGGCAAGCCGCCGGGGCACAGCGCGYTGAACAGCMGGGCGCTGGCGMTGAACGGCATCACCGCRGCCASCCTGCCGACCTGCGCCGGCGTGGAGATCCTGAAGGATKMSCGYGGCGAGCCGACCGGCGTGATCGTCGAGCACAACAGCCGCCCGACCGTCGAGTTCGACCTGCTGCCGGCGGTTCCCCGCTTCGGCTTCGCCGAACGGCTGGARGGYGTSCGGCTGTCCCAGCGGCTCTACAACGCCCARGGCACCACCAGCATCTACGAGGGGCACGGCTCCGCGCCGCAGACCATCTCGGTCTACCGCCGGCTGTGGGAGCTGGGGGAGCTGACGGTGCGGGTCGGGCTGGTGGTCAGYCCGAGCTGGGCCGACATCGCCGAGGCGCGCCGYGCCATGCGCGACTGGCTGGCYCATGCGCGCGGCGCCGGGCTKGGCGATCCCTGGCTRMGGCTGTCGGGCGTCCACATCGCCTATGGCGGCGACCCGGCGGTCGCCTGCTGCGCCCGCGACAATCTGCCGGACACCGGCTGGTCGGGCTTCGTCGAGCAGGCGCTGACCCCGGCCGACTTCYGCGAGGCCTGYTTCCTGGCCGCCGAGCACGATCTGCGCCTGCACACCATCGTCAGCGACAGGCTGCACGAGGTGGTGCCGGTGCTGGAGGCGGTCAACSAGCGCCATCCGCTGTCCGGCCGCCGYTGGGTGATCGAGCATATCGGCCGCGCCCGGCTGTCCGAYCTGGAGGCRYTGAAGCGGCTGGACGTGCTGGTGACGACGATCCCGACCTATTTCCTGTGGAAGGGCGGGGCCGCCTATCTGGAGGAGCCGGAYGGCGGCGATCTGGTGGTGCCGCACGCCCATCTGCTGCGGCTGGGCATTCCGACCGCCATCGCCACCGACAACATCCCRCACGAYCCSTTCTTCACCCTGTGGTCGGTCTGYAACCGGCTGGAACGGACCRGCGGCCGGGTCATCGGKCCCGACCAGCGGCTGGAYGCCGAAACGGCGCTGCGGCTGTTCACCGTGGCCGGCGCCGCCCTGACYTTCGACGAGGGRTGGAAGGGGCYGCTGCGTCCYGGCTTCGCCGCCGACCTYGCGGTGCTGTCGGAGGATCCCACCGCCATCGACCCGGASCGGYTGCGCGACCTGCGCTGCCGCCTGACRCTGGTCGGCGGACGRATCGTCCATCGCGAGGGRCTGTGACCGTGCCGCGGCCGKTGCGGATCGTCATCGTCGGTGCCGGCGTGTCGGGCAGCGGCGTCGCGGCCGGGCTGGTGCGCGCCGGTGCCGCGGGCGGCTTCTCCGCCGAGGTGGAGCTKGTGGATCCGCGGCCGTCGYTYGGGGSCGGGCTSACCTACGCSRCGGGCGGCGACCCGCGCCACCGGGTGAATGTTCCCTCCATCCGCATGGCGGCGGTGACCGGACGGACGGCCGGGGAGGGTGAGGAGGAGGATTTCCATCGCTGGTGCTTGGAGCGCGGCGTGCTGGAGGCCGATCCGGCCGGTTGGGCGGACGGGCTGCATTATCCGGCGCGGTCGGTGTTCGGGCGTTATCTCGACGAGAGGCTGCGCGCGCTGTTCGCCGCGGCCGGGCCGGTGCGGGTGACCCACCGGCGCGACCGTGCCGTCGCCGCCCGCCGGCTGGCATCGCCGCAGGGAAGCGGGTTCGTCGTGGAGCTTGCCGGCGGCAGGGTGCTGGAGGCCGATGCGCTGGTGCTGTGCACCGGAAACCCGAGGCCCGAGCTGCCGGGTGTGCTGGCCGGGCTGGCGGGGCACCGGCGGGTCGTCGCCGATCCATGGGCGCCGGGTGCGCTCGATCCCATCGGCCGGACCGACCGGGTGCTGATCGTCGGCACCGGCCTGACCATGGGAGATGCGGTGTCGACGCTGATCGGCCGCGGCCATCGCGGGCCGCTGACCGCGCTGTCCCGCCACGGGCTGGTGCCGCGGCCCCGCCCTGGCGGGCATGCCGATTCCTGGACCGATTTCGCCGCCGACCCGCCTGCCGGGATCCGGGACCTGTTGCGCCGGGTACGCGCCGCTGTCGCGGACGCCGGCAGGCAGGGGCGGCCCTGGACCGACGTGCTCGAAAGCCTGCGTCTTCAGAACGCTGTCCTGTGGGCGGCCCTTTCCATTGACGAGCGGCGGCGGTTCCAGCGCCATCTGCGGCCCTGGTGGGATGCCCACCGTTTCCAGGCGGCCCCGCAGGTCGCCCGGCTGGTGGCGTCCGCGCAGGCGGACGGGCGTCTCACGGTGCTGGCTGGCCGGCTGGTCGCGGCGAGCGCCGACGATCATCCGTCAGGCGGCGGCGATGGAGGTGGCGCTCTGTGGGTCGTCCACCGGCCGCGCGGCGGCGAAACCCTGGTCGGGCGCACTTACGATGCGTTGGTGAATTGCACGGGCGCCTGCCATGGCGCCTCGTTCAGGCGCAATCCGGTGCTGGCCGCCCTCGCCGGCCAGGGGTTGATCCGGCCCGATCCGCTCGGCATGGGGGTGGAGGTCGACGGGCGGCACCGGGCGCTGGGCGCCGATGGCCGGCCGGCATCCAACCTGTACGTCGTCGGCCCGCCGACCCGCGGCAGCCTGGGCGAGGTGGTCGGCGCATCGGAGATCGTCCCGCATGCGCTGGCTGTGGCGGAGGCTCTGGCGGCGTCGTGAGAGTGCATCTTACGGGCGGCCGACGAAGCGCGGCGGCTGGAAGGCGCGGATCGGCGGCAGCGGGCCGGTGAAGCGCTCGACCTCCACCAGGGCGCTCTGGGCCGAACAGCCCTGGGCAAGGGCCGAGGTGCCGGTGTCGGGCGTCACCATGTTGGGATTGCCGTGGGCGTCGAGGCTGCCGTCGGTGTCGGGATCCACCGGATCGTACCAGGCGCCGGTGGCGATCTGCAGCACGCCGGGCCGGATGCCGTCGGTCAGAACCGCACCGGCCAGGAAGGCGCCGCGCCAGTTGAACACCCGCACCACGTCGCCATCGCCGATGCCGCGCGCTGCCGCGTCGCCGGGATGGATGCGGATCGGCTCCCGCCCGGCGATCTTGCTCTCGCGGCTGACCGCGCCATGGTCGTACTGGCTGTGCAGGCGGGTCGCCGGCTGGCAGGACAGCAGATGCAGCGGGCCGTCGTCGCCGGCCAGCCCCGGATGCTCCGCCGGGTCGCGCCACACCGGATGGCCGGGGCAGTCGGGCAGGCCGAAACCGGCGATGGTGGCCGAACCGATCTCGATCCGGCCCGACGGGGTGGGCAGCGGCGATCCGTCCGGGTCGGCGCGGAAGGCTTGCAGCAGGATTTTCTCCGGCTCGACCAGRGGGATTTCGGCMAGYCCGGCCGCCAGGAAGCTGCGGAARTCCGGCAGCGGCACCGGGGCGTTGAASCGGCATTCCTCATAGAGCCGTTCCAGCCAYTCCYCGGTGGTCAGCCCGCCGGTGAAGWCSKYYTCCACCCCCAGCCGGCGGGCGAGYCCGGCGAGGATGGCGTGGTCGTCGCGCGCCTCGCCGACCGGRTCGAGGGCGCGGGCCATCCACACCAGRAAGCGGTCGCCGGTGGCGCCGCCGATGTCGTCGCGTTCCAGCGCSGTGGTKGCCGGCAGCACGATGTCGGCGAATTTCGCCTGGGCGGTCCAGAAGGGATCCTGGACGATSACCGTYTCCGGCCGCCGCCAKGCCCGGACCAGCCGGTTGATGTCCTGATGGTGGTGGAAGGCGTTGCCGCCGGCCCAATGGACCAGCYTGATGTYGGGATAGCRCCKYGTCTGCCCGTTGTAGCGGTAGGAGGCGCCGGGGKTSAGCAGCATGTCGGCGATGCGGGCGACCGGGATGGCGGTGTYCACCGGGTTGCGYCCCTGCGGCAGCCGCGGCCCGGTCACCCGGCGCCGGCCCGACCCCATGGTGTTCATYACCGAATAGCCGACKCCCAGCCCGCCGCCGGGCGTGCCGATCTGGCCCAGCATCGCCGCCAGCGTCACCCCCATCCAGAAGGGCTGTTCGCCATGCACCGCCCKTTGCAGCGACCAGGCRAGATTCATCATGGTYCGGCTGCCGGCCATGCGGCGGGCMAGCGTCRCGATGGTCYCCKCCGGCACSCCGGCGATGGCGGCGGCCCAGCCGGCATCCTTGGCGACGCCATCGGCYTCSCCGGTCAGATAGCGSYGGAAMYCSYCRTAGCCGACGGTGCAGCGGGCGAGGAAATCGCCGTCCGCCAGCCCGTCMGCCACCAGCGTGTGGGCRAGGCCCAGCATGAARGCGGTGTCGGTGCCGGGCCGGATGGCGATCCAYTCCGCCCCCGGCACGTCGTCGAGGTCGTGGCGCACCGGGCYGACATTGACGAARYGCACGCCGGCCGCCGCCAGCCGGCCCARCGCCGGCTTGACCAGATGGTCGCTGGCCCCGCCCGATCCRACCTGSGCGTTGCGGGCCGGCAGGCCGCCGAAGGCGACGAACAGCTCGCAGTGCTTTTCCAGGCTGCTCCAGGCGGTSTGSGACAGCATMAGRTCGTCCATCGACGCCAGGATGCGCGGCATCAGCACCCGCCCGGCGCCTAAGCTGTAGGTGTCGCTGTGCGCCGTRTAGCCGCCGATGCAGTTGAGRAARCGRTGAAGCTGGCTCTGGGCATGGTGGAAGCGGCCGGCGCTGGCCCAGCCATAGGAGCCGCCGAAGATGGCGGCGTTGCCATGSTCSCGCCGCACCCKGTCCARYTCSCSMGCGGCGAGGTCGAGCGCCTCGTCCCACGACASYTCSACGAACGGTTCGCGTCCGCGCCCGTCGCGCGATGCGGGGCCGTGGCGCAGGAAGCCTTCGCGCACCGCCGGGCGGCGGATGCGGGCGGGGGCGTCGATSCCGTCCACCAYCGACCGGCYGATGGSCGACGGCGCCKYGTCCCACGGGGCCGGGTCCAGMGCGGTCAGCCTGCCRTYCGCCACCCGCGGCCGGTAGACMCCCCAATGCGTCGCGGTGAAGCCGTCCCCGCCGCTCATCACAGCGCCGCCAGATGGTCGGCGACCCTGACCGGCTCCGGCAGGATGCGGCGGGCGACCAGCCAGTCGGCCGCYTTCTGGAGRTCGCCGACGAAGGCGGCGTCGCTGACCGGATAGAGCCGGTACTGCCGYTTCAGCGCGATGTAGCCGTCGCGGATCTCGTCRCGATAGCCGGCCTTGGCCTGGACGATGGTCTCCGCCTCCACCGTGTTGGCCGAGGCCCAGGCCGCTTCGGCGGTGAAGGCCGCGTTSAGGGCGCGGATCAGGGCCGGRTTCTCCTGYGCGAAGCGGCGGCGGGTCAGRTAGCTGGTGAARTCGATCTGGAAATCGAGGTCGCGCTCCTCCTGGAAGATGTCGTGCGCCTTGTACTCCARSCGGGCGATGTCGACGCCGGGGCTCCACATCGACCASGCGTCCACCTTGCCCGATGCCAGCGCCGGGGCGGCGTCGGGCGGGTTGAGATAGACRAAATTSACCTTCGARCGGTCGACGCCGTGCTTYTCCAGCGCCGCCACCAGCAGGAACTCSCCSAGGCCGGAGCGGTTGACCGCGACCGAYTTGCCGACCAGATCGGTGACCTTGTCGATGCCGGAGCCGTCCTTCGCGATGATCGCSGTGGTGCGCGGGGTGTAGTTCAGGAACAGGCTGAAGACCARGGGCGAGCCGGCGATGATSGCSGCCAGCGCCGGGGTGGTGCTGCCGCCGAAGCTGAAATCGGCGGTGCCGCCGGTCACCGCCTGCAAGGTCGGCGCATGGTTGGGGAAGGGGCCGAKCCAYTCGACCTTGATGTTGTCCTTCGCCAGGGTCYTCTCCAGNNCTCCCCNNGCTCCTTGGCGATGAAGGCCAGRCCGGAGAAGCCCCAGGTCAGGCGGATGGTRTCGGTGTTGCGRCCGGCSGTGGTCTGGSTGGCGGCRYGGGCMGYYGRKAGSGWGCCCSCCARCGGATCGAAGCCCGYGGCGAGGCCGGCGGCCCCGGCGCCGATCAGCGAACGGGCGAGGAAGGCGCGGCGGGTGGTNNNNCKNNGGGNCGGAACGGGTCGGTCATCGGMGAAGGCTCGTTCGGTCGGAAGAAGGGKCGGWCGGGNTWWGRRGKCSGRCGGSYKGKWGGGCGGKMNNCCGGTYRGGCGGCRCCGGTCAGGCGGCGGCGSTTCCCTGCACGCCCAGYTCSGCYAGCAGCAGCGCGCGGAAGYGCTGGGGATCGGCGGCGGTCTCCGGCAGATGTTCGGCGGCGATGGCGCCGTCCCRCATCACCAGGATGCGGTCGGCCAGCCGGATCGCCTCYTCCACGTCGTGGGTGACCAGCAGGACGCCYGGCCGGTGGCGGGCCACCAGCTCCTTGACCAGCCCGTGCATGCGGATGCGGGTCAGCGCGTCGAGCGCCGCGAAGGGCTCGTCGAGCAGCAGAAGCTCCGGCTCCTGYACCAGCGCCCTCGCCAGCGCCACGCGCTGGGCCTGACCGCCGGACAGRGTGCGCGGCCAGTCGTCCAGCCGGYTGCCCAAGCCCACCTCSGCCAGCGCCGCCGCCGCGGCCTYCCGCGCGCCGCGCTCCGGCAGRCCGAGCGAKACGTTGCGCCACAGGCTGTCCCAGGGCAGCAGGCGCGGCTCYTGGAACACCACCGCCGGCTTGCCGGGAGCGTCGATGCGGCCGCCCTGGATCGGGTCSAGCCCGGCCAGCGCCCGCAGCAGCGTGGTCTTGCCGCAGCCGCTCTCGCCCAGCAGGGCGACGAACTCGCCGCGGGCGATGCGCARRTCCAGCGCGTCGATCACCACGCGGCGGCCATAGGCGCGRCGCAGGCCGGTGACGGTGACGGCGGGKTCGGCGTTCGSGACGKKWAGGGCGCTCATYTGARGGGCGCTCATCGGGCKGCTCCRTAATTSGGATGCCARGCSAGCAGGCGGCGCTCCAGCAGCCGGGCYAGGCTGTCGGCCAGYACGCCGATCAGGGCGTAGATGACGATGGTCAGCACGATCACGTCGGTGCGCAGGAACTCGCGCGCGTCCATGGCGAGGAARCCCAGCCCGGCCTGCGCGCCGATGGTCTCCGCCACCACCAGCGCCAGCCATGCCGTCGCCAGCGCATAGCGSACGCCGGTGAGGATGGAGGGCAGGGCGCCCGGCAGGACGATCCGGCGGATMAGCAGTGCGGTGGACAGGCCGCGCACCCGKCCCAGTTCCAGCAGCTTGGGATCGACCTGCCGGATGCCGWGCGTGGTGTTGATGTAGACCGGGAAGGCGACGCCCAGCGAAACYAGGAAGATCTTCTGYCCCTCGCCGACGCCGAACCACACGATCACCAGCGGCAGCAGCGCCAGGAAGGGGATGGCSCGGATCATCTGCACGCTGCGGTCGACCAGCGCCTCGGCCAGCCGGGAGAAGCCGACCAGCGTGCCGAGCGCGAAGCCGATGCCGCCGCCGATGGCGAAGCCGGYSGCCGCCCGCAGCAGGCTGGTGCCGAGGTCGCGCAGCAGCGTGCCGTGCAGCGCCAGCTTCCAGGCGGTCGCCACCACCTTGCTGGGCGCCGGCAGCACCTGCGGCTCGATCCAGCCGTTGCGGGCCAGCCCCTCCCACACCGCCAGCAACAGAAGCGGCGCGATCCAGGACAGGGCGACATGGGCTCTCGTTCCGATGCGGTGCTGTCCGTCGGAGATCGGGCGGCGCACCCGTTTCGCTGCGGCCGGTGCTTGCGGCGTGGCGGCGCGGCGGACGCCGAAACTGCTGTCGAGGCTGCTCATGCGGGGGCTCCACGGCTGGGCTGGACGGCTTATCGATGGATGGGGAATCGACGCGGCGCCAGGCGCGGCAGCCGATGGCATGGCCGGGCGGATGAATAAGGCGGCGCACCGGACAGGCAGGGCAATGAACCGATCCCAGCTTGCTTTAATCTACTAAATCAGTCAACAAATAAAACTTATAACACTATAGATGTTTGTATATATCTGTGGCCCTCGGCGGCAGCATCACGCATAGCGTGACGCCGGCCGGTCCAGCCCGAGATGGTCGCGCAGCGTGGCTCCGCTGTACTCGCGCCGGAACAGGCTGCGCCGCTGCAATTCGGGCACCACCTGCGTCAGGAAGCCGTCGACGCCGCCCGGCAGATAGGGCGGCATCACGACGAAGCCGTCGGCCGCCTGTTCCGTGATCCACTGTTCCAAAATGTCGGCGACCGTCTTCGGCGATCCGGCGGCGACGGCGAAGGACAGGCTCTCGACATAGGCGGCGCCGACCTCGGCGACGGTGGCACCGCGCTCCAGCGCGTCGGCGATCACCCGCTGGAAGCGTCCGCGGCTGCCGGTGATGACGTCGCGCAGATCGGGGAAGGGGCCGTCCAGCGGATGGCGCGACAGGTCGTAATTCATGCTGCCGGACATGAAGGTCAGGCCGGCCACCGGGTCGATCAGGTCGCGCAGCTCGGCGCGGATGTCCTCGGCCTCGGCATCGCTGCGCCCGACGATCGGCATGATACCGGGCAGCACCTTGACGCTGCCGGGCGGACGCCCGTTGGCGGCGACCTGGGCCTTGAAGGCGGCATAGGCCCGCTTGGCGCCGTCCAGATCGGGCTGCACGGTGANGGACACGCCGGCCTGGATGACGACGGGATGGCCCTGGGGCGGCCGTTCGACGTTCAGCGGGCCGCGGACGCGGAAATGGCGGCCCTCATGGTCGATGTAA
>NZ_JBCEBL010000056.1:0-12988 GCF_049472615.1 Azospirillum sp. 11R-A
TGGCGACGACGAGGCGGCCGTGCTCGATGCTGGCCGCGTCCTGCTGGCCGGGTTGATCGCCGACGACGACTGGCTGCCCGACGCCTATGCCCAGCCCGACCCGGTGCATTACCGCCAGTATCTGCTGCATTGCGACCCGTACGAGCGATTCTCCGTCGTCAGCTTCGTCTGGGGCCCGGGGCAGCGCACGCCGATCCACGACCACACGGTCTGGGGCCTGGTCGGCATCCTGCGCGGGGCGGAGCGGTCGCAACGTTACGACCTCCAGCCCCAGGGCGGTCCGCCCGTGGCCCATCCGCCCGAAATCCTGAAGGCCGGGTCGGTGGAGGCGGTGTCGCCCCGCATCGGCGATGTCCATGCGATCTCCAACGCCCTGCCCGACCGGCCGTCCATCAGCATCCATGTCTATGGCGGTAACATCGGCGCCGTCCGGCGGTCGGTGTTCGACCCGCTGACCGGCCAGCGCAAGCCCTTCATCTCCGGCTACGCCAATAGCGCCCTACCCAACCTGTGGGACCGCTCGCAGTCCGTCCCCCACGCCGCCTGAGGATCCGTTACCGCCATGACCGCAGCCGTCACCGCAACCGCCCCGCTCGCCACCCGCCGCCCTGCCGACATCCGCCGCGCCTGGATCGAGCGCGACGAGATCGCCCTGTTCGACGCACGGGAGGAAGGCCCCTATTCGCTGGCCCATCCGCTGTTCGCCGTCTCCGTCCCGCTGAGCCGCGTGGAGTTGCTGGCCTACGATCTGCTGCCGCGGCGCGACGTGCCGATCACCGTCTATGACGATGGAGAGGGCTATGCCGAGCCGGCGGCCCGACGGCTCCAGGCGCTGGGCTACGGCGACGTGACCCTGCTGGAGGGCGGGCTGGCCGGCTGGATCGCTGCCGGCTTCGAGGTCTACCGGGACGTGAACGTGCCCAGCAAGGCCTTCGGCGAATGGGTGGAGCATCACCGCCACACCCCGTCCCTGTCGGCGGCGGAGGTCAAGGCGCTGATCGACGCCAGGGCCGATCTTGTCATCCTCGACGCCCGCCGTTTCGAGGAGTACCGCACCATGTCGATCCCCGGCGGCATCAGTGTGCCGGGCGCCGAACTGGTCAAGCGCGTCCACGACATCGCTCCCGATCCCAAGACGCTGGTGGTGGTCAACTGCGCCGGCCGCACGCGGTCGATCATCGGCACCCAGTCCCTGGTGAATGCCGGCATCCCCAACCGGGTTGCTGCCCTGCGCAACGGCACCATCGGCTGGACGCTGGCCGGGCTGACGCTGGACAGCGGACGCGAGGGCCGCTTCCCGAATGTCTCGGCAGAGGGCGATGCCACCGGCCGCCGGGCGGCGCGGGCGTTTGCCGACAGAGCCGGCGTTGGCCGGATCGATGCGAAGACGCTCGACCGCTTCCGCGGCGACGAGCGCCGCACGCTCCATCTCTTCGACGTGCGCACGCCGGAGGAGTATGAGGCCGGCCATCTGCCGGGCTTCCGCCATGCCGCCGGCGGCCAGCTGGTCCAGGCGACCGACGAATATGTCGGGGTGCGGGGCGCCCGCATCGTCCTGGCCGACGATCCGGCTGGCGGCGGCGGTCCGCGCGCCGACATGACTGCCTCCTGGCTGTCGCAGCTTGGCTGGGAAGTGCATGTGCTGGAGGGTGACGTCTCCGCCCTGGGCAGCGAGAGCGGCCCCGACCGCCGCCGCCTGCCTCCGGAGCCGGAGGTGGGGGCCGAGACCATCGCCCCGCGCGACCTGCTGGCCCTGCTGGAGAATGGCGAAGCGGCGGTGATCGACATCACCCGCAGCCCGCGCTACCGCGCCGGCCACATTCCGGGGGCGTATTTCTCCACCCGCGCCCGGCTGGCCGGCACCATCGCCCGCCTTCCCAAGGGAGTGCGCCCGGTGCTCACCTGCGGCGACGGCACGCTGACCCGCTACGCCGTTGCCGATTTCCCCGCCGGGTGGCGTCCGCTTCTGCTGGCGGGCGGCACCAAGGGCTGGGTTGCCGCCGGTCTGCCGCTCAGCACGGATCTCGGCCGGTTGGGGGGAGAACCCGACGACGTCTACAAGCGCCCCTACGAGGGCACCGACAACAGCGCCGCCGCCATGCAGGCCTACATCGACTGGGAGCTTGAGCTGGTGGATCAGCTGAAGCGCGACGGCGCCCACAACTTCCACGTCATCTGATGACTTCGGTGAGATCCGCCATGACCGCGCCCTCTCCCATCCCGCGCCGAACCCTTCTGGGGGCGGCACTGCTGCTCGCTGCCGGGCTCCCTTGCCTGATGCCAACCCCGGCGCGGGCAGAGGCGACGGAGGTCCGCTTCGCCCGCAACCTCGGCCTCGGCTACCTGCCGCTCTACGTCATGCAGGACAAGGGACTGGTGGAGAAGCACGCCCGCGCCGCCGGGCTGGGGGAGGTGAAGGCCAGCTACACCCCGCTCGGCAACCCGACGACGATCACCGAAGCGACTCTGTCCGGCAACGCCGATTTCGGCGCGGCCGGTGTGCCGGCCTTCATCATCGCCTGGGACAAGACGAAGGGGAATGCCAACCTGCGCGGGCTGGCGGCGCTGAATGCCCAGCCGGCCTATCTCAACACCAACCGAGCCGAGGTGAAGAGCCTGAAGGGCTTCACCGACAAGGACCGCATCGTCGTGCCGTCGGTCCGCGCCTCTTATCAGGCCATCGTCCTGCAGATCGCGGCGGAGCAGACCTTCGGACCCGGCCAGCATGCGAAGTTGGACGCCCAGACCGTCTCGCTGGCCCACCCCGACGGCACCGCCGCCCTGCTGTCTGGCAAGACCGAGATCACCGCCCATTTCACCAGCCCCCCCTTCCAAGACCAGCAGCTGCGCGATCCGAAGATCCACAAGGTGCTGAGCAGCTACGACGTGCTGGGCGGCCCGGCCTCCTTCAGCGCGCTGTGGACGTCCGCCGCCTTCCACGACGCCAACCCGAAGCTGACCAAGGCGGTGCTGGCGGCGCTGGAGGAGGCCGTGGCGCAGATCAAGGCCGAACCTCAGGAAGCGGCTCGCGCCTACATCCGCATCGAGAACTCCAAGCTGGGCGTGGAAGAGGTGGCGGCGATGATCGCGCATCCGGAGATCTCCTACGACCTCGCCCCGCGCGGCATCGGCACCTTCACCGACTTCATGGCGCGCATCGGCTCCATCCGCAACCGGCCGGCGGATTGGCGCGACCTGTTCTTCGCCGACATCCACGACCGCGCCGGCAGCTGAGGCTCCGCCATGCCCAACACCAATTTCACCATCCATCCGGTCTCGCCCACACTGGGTGCCGAGATCCGCGGCCTCGACCTGTCCCGGCCGCTCGGCCCCCTCACGGCGTCGGCCCTGGTCGAAGCGCTCGACCACCATCTGGTGCTGGTTTTCCGCGAACAGACTCTTTCGGACGCCGACCTCGTCCGCGTTTCGGGCCAGTTCGGCCCGCTCGACAAGGCGCCGATCACCGAGAACGGCCGGCTGCACGCGCCGGGCTACGAGGAGGTCTACGTCATCTCCAACATCACGGAGAATGGCCGGCCCATCGGTGCGCTGGGGGCGGGAGAGTCGGTGTGGCACGCCGACATGACCTATCTGGAGACGCCGCCCTACGCCAGCAGCCTCTATGCGCTGGAGGTGCCGGCGGAGGGCGGCGACACCGGCTTCCTCAGCATGTTCGCCGCCTATGACGCCCTGCCCGAACCGCTGAAGCGGCGGGTGGAGGGGCTTTCGATCAAGCATGACAGCACCACCAACAGCGGCGGCTATCTGCGTCAGGGTTTCTCCCCGCCCGCCGATGTCGCCACCTCGCCCGGCACGGTGCATCCGCTGGTCATCGCCCACCCGGTGACGGGCGCCAAGGCATTGCTGCTGGGCCGCCGTCCCCATGCCCACATCCCCGGTCTGTCGGTGGCGGCGAGCGAGGCGCTGCTGGATAAAATCTGGGCGACGGCGGTGCGCCCGGAGCTTGCGTGGCACCACCGCTGGCGGGTCGGCGATCTGGTGATGTGGGACAACCGCTGGACCATGCATCGCCGCGACCCCTTCCCCGCCGATCAGCGCCGCCGCATGCACCGCACCCAGATCGCCGTGCCCGCGGACCGTCGGCAGGACCCGCGGCGGACGGTGGCCGCATGACCATCATCGCCGCCCTGCGTCCGCTGGCGAAGGCACCGGCGGAGGCCCTGGCCCGCGTGCGTTTCGTCCTGACCGACATGGACGACACCCTCACCCACCGCGGCCGCCTGTCCGCCCGAACCTACGATGCCATCGAACGGCTGCGCGATGCCGGACTCCCGGTGCTGCCGGTCACCGCCGCTCCGGCGGGCTGGGCCGACCAGATGGCACGGATGTGGCCGGTAGACGGGGTGATCGCCGAGAATGGCGGCCTGTTCCTGCGCCGTACCGCCGATGGCGATGTCGAGTGCCGCTATTGGCACGGGGAGGAGGAGCGGACGCTGGCCGCAAGGCGGCTGGAGCAGTTGCGGCAGGCCATCCACGCCGTTTTGCCCGAGGTGAAATTGGTGAGCGACCAGCCCTTTCGCCTGTGCAGCCTCGCCTTCCGCGCGCCCTCCGATCCCGCCTTGCGGACGGCGCTGGTCCGTCACTTCCGCAACGCCGGAGCGGAGGTGACGGTCAATTCACTGTGGGTGCTCGGCTGGTTCGGCGGCTACGACAAGCTCGGCATGGCGCGCCGGGTGATGCGCGAGGTTCACGGCCTCGACATCGACGCCGTACCGGAGGCCGTCGCCTATGCAGGCGATTCGGTCAACGACGCGCCGATGTTCGCCCATTTCCCGACCTCCGTCGGCGTCAGCACGGTCATCGACTTCCTGTCCGACATCCCCCGCCCGCCGGCCTGGATCACGCGTGGCCCCGGCGGCGACGGCTTCGTCGAACTGGCTGACGCGCTGCTGGCCGCACGGACCCCGTCCCCCTTTTTCCCGGAGCCCCGCTCCGCAGGAGACCATCATGAGCCTTGATCGACCCTTTTTCCTGTCGCGCCGCCATGCTCTCGGCATCGGTGTCGCCGCGCTCGCCGCCGGGCTCGCGCCCCTGCGGCCGGCCCGGGCGGCCATTCCCGCAGGCACCGTGCTGAAGGTCGGCGACCAGAAGGGCGGCGTACAATCGGTGATCGAGGCCGCGGGGCTTCTGGCCGACTTGCCATACCGCATCGAATGGAGCCAGTTCCCGGCCGCCGCCCCCCTGCTGGAGGCGCTGAACGCCGGGGCCATCGAGGTCGGCTATGCCGGCGACGCGCCGACCACCTTCGCTCTGGCGGCCGGCACCTCAGCCAAGATCATCGGCGCCGTCCGTTCCAACCCGCAGAGCACCACCATCCTGGTGCCGGGCGCCTCGCCCATCCGCAACGTCGCCGAGCTAAAGGGCAAGACCATCGGCACCGGGCGCGGCTCCATCGGCCATTACCTCGTGCTGGCGGCGCTGAAGGCGAATGGGTTGAAACCGGACGACGTGAAGATCGCCTTCCTGCTGCCGTCCGACGCCAAATCGGCGCTGGCCGCCGGCTCCATCGACGCTTGGTCAACTTGGGGCATCTATGTGTCGCAGGCACTGATGGTGGACGGCGCCCGCGCGGTCGTCACCGGAACCGGCCTGATGAGCGGCCTCTCCTATCAGTCCGCCACGCTGGAGGCGATATCCACCAAGCGCGAGGCGCTGACCGACCTGATCCGCCGCTTCGCCGCCGCCCGGCTGTGGGCGCTGGAGAACAGCGACGCCTATGCCGGCATCTGGGCCAGGACGGTCGGCGTCGATCCCGCCATCGCCCGTCACACCTTCGGTGTCGAGCGGGCGCGGCCGGTCGCCATCGACGCCTCGGTCATCGCCGACCAGCAGGCGACATCAGATGTCTGGCGCGAGTTCGGCATCATTCCCAAGCGGCTGGACGCGGCGGCGATCTTCGATCCCGGTTTCAACAGCGCGCTGCCGGCCTGACGGCGGCGAACCGCAGGAAGGCGATACGGAATGGCGATGCTTCCAACCAACCTCGACATGGATGTGCTGCGGGCGCTGGTGATCGCCATGGAGCATGGCGGCTTCGCCCGCGCCGCCGAACGGCTGGGGCGGACCCAATCGGCGATCAGCCTGCAAATGAAAAAGCTGGAGGAGCAGGTCGGCCAGCCGCTGTTCCGCAAGGCCGGGCGCACGGTGACGCCGACCGATGCCGGCGACCTGCTGCTGGGCTATGCCCGACGCATCGTCGCCCTGAACGACGAGGCCCTGTCGGCCGCCCGCGGCCGGGCGATGGACGGCACCGTGCGGGTCGGCTTTCCCCAGGATCTGGCGGAACGCTGGCTTCCCGCCGTGCTCGGCTCCTTCCACCGTGCGCATCCCCGGATCCATGTCGAGGCCCAGGTCGGCCGCGGGCGAGAACTGCGCGAACGGGTGGCGCAGGGTGCGCTTGATCTCGCCCTGGCCTTCGGCGAGATCGGCGGCGAGCCCGCAAAGACGACGGCCGGTGCGGCCACTCTGGCCCATCTACCGGTGGCCTGGGTCGCGCCGGACGGCTTCCGCGCCGACCCGGAGAGTCCCCTGCCGCTGGCTTTGCTCGATGCGCCCTGCATGTTCCGCCAGCACGGCATCGAGCGGCTGGATGGCGGTGGGCGCCCTTGGCGCATCACCTTCACCAGCCCCAGCCTGTCCGGCCTGTGGGCGGCGGTGGAGGCAGGGCTGGGCGTCACGATCCGCACCCCCCTCGGCCTGCCCGACACGCTGGCGCCTCTTGAGCCGCATCATGACCTACCGGAACTGGGCTCGGTCCCGCTCGAACTGCACCGCGCCCCCTCCGCCGCCAACCCAGCGGTCGAGCGCCTGCATGGGATCCTGGCAGACTCGCTGACCACGGTTCTGCGTGGCGCGGGCGCAGGCGCGGGCGCCCAATAATCACACAACAAATACGTTACTTAAATTTTTCTCAACAGTGCAGTTTGTGTTTTTTGTTTTTCCTATTCACGCAATAGGAATAGGCTTTCTCCCGTAGCCAACGCAATCGACTGGCATCGGGAGGAACCATGACGGTAGCCACCGCGACCCAACGGACGGGGAACCGATCCCGGATATGGCCATTTCCGGCAGGGACGCTTCCGGCAGGCCTGCGCCGCTGTACGGTGCCGCTGGCGCTGCTGGTCCTTTGGCAGGCCAGCGTTGGGCTGGGCTGGATTTCCACCCGCTCCATTCCCTCGCCAAGCCAGATCCTGACCGCCTTCTGGGACCTGACCGTCAGCGGCGAACTGGCGGTGCATCTGCTGGTCTCGCTCGGCCGGGTCAGCGCCGGGGTTGCCATCGGCGTGTCGGCCGGCACAGTCTGCGCCCTGATCGCCGGCCTGTCGCGCCGGGGGGAGGATGCGTTGGACGCCCTGCTGCAGATGCTGCGCACCCTGCCCCATCTGGCGCTGGTGCCGCTGTTCATCCTGTGGTTCGGCATCGGCGAAACGCCGAAGATCGCTCTAGTGGCGCTCGGCACCGCCTTTCCGATCTACCTGAACCTGTTCGCCGGCATCCGCACAGTCGACGCCAAGGTTGTGGAGGCGGTCTCCACCCTCGGCTTGACCCGGCGCGAGCTGATCGCCCAGGTCATCCTGCCGGGCGCCCTGCCCGCCTTCCTGACCGGGCTGCGCTATGCGCTCGGCGTGGCGTGGCTCAGCCTGGTGGTGGGCGAACAGATCAACGCTTCCAGCGGCATCGGTTATCTGGCGATGACGGCGCGGGAGTTCCTGCGCACCGACGTGATCATCGTCGCCCTGATCGTCTACGCCATCCTTGGCCTGCTCGCCGACCTGATCGTCCGCGTCATCGAACGCAGGGCCCTGGTCTGGCGCCCGGCCTTCATCAAGGAGTGACCCTCCATGAGCCACGCCCTTTCCCGGATTTCCACTCCGTCCATGCCGGTCGTCAGCGTCCGCGGCCTCGTCCGCAATTTCGGCAACGGCAATGTGCTGGACGGTCTGTCGCTCGACCTCCAGCCGGGCTCCTTCACCGCCCTTCTCGGCCGCTCCGGCTGCGGCAAGTCCACGCTGCTGCGCACCCTGGCCAAACTGGACCCGGCRCCGGMMGGMASSGTSSARCTGCCSGAGGAGCGCGCCGTGGTGTTCCAGGAGCCGCGGCTGGTACCCTGGATGCGSGTSCTGCGCAACGTCACGYTGGGSCTGCGCCRTCCSGATGCCGAAGCCCGCGGCYTSGCGGCMCTGGCGGAGGTCGGGCTGTCCCACCGTGCCGGCGCCTGGCCGCTGACCCTGTCGGGCGGCGAGGCGCAGCGGGCGGCGYTGGCCCGCGCCCTGGTCCGCGAACCGCGCCTGCTKCTGCTCGACGARCCCTTCGCGGCGCTGGACGCCCTGACCCGGATGCGCATGCAGGGTCTGGTGGAGACGCTGTGGCGCGCCCATGCCCCCGCCGTCCTGCTGGTGACCCATGACGTGGACGAGGCGCTGCTGCTGGCCGACCGCGCCGTGGTGATGGCGGACGGCAAGATCGCCGCCGACATCCCGATCCCCCTCGCCCGCCCGCGCCGCCAYGGCGAYCCCGGCTTCATCGCGYTGCGCTCCCGYCTGCTGGCCGARCTYGGCGTCGACGAGGAGCATCTGGCCGCACGRGAACCGCWGCGCACCGAYRCCAGGGAAWCCGAMGCCAAGGGARCCGACRCSARGGCWGCCGKCSYGAAGCCCGGCGGCTACGGCCTGCCCGCCGGYGCCGCCGCAGCGCCCAGCCTYTGACCCTCGACGCCGACGGACCCRCCGCCATGACGACCGATATTGTCCGCCTCCCCTCCACMCCGYTCGGCCGCCGCAACCTGTTGCGCGGAGCCTGCGGCGCCCTGGCRCTGGGCACCCTGCCCGGCCTTGCGCAGGCCGCCTCAGGCCCGGCCTCCGAAACCGTCCTGCGCATCGCCGACTACAAGGCGCTGGACGGGCTGGCACTGGACGCGTCCGGCAACGCCGGGTCCAGCTTCCGGTCGCAGTTCGCCGAGTTCGCGTCGGGCAACCTGATCGTCGAGGCGATCAATGCCGGCTCCATCGATGTCGGCTCCAGCAGCGAGATCCCGCCCGCCTTCGGCATCGCCGCTGGTGCCCGCCTGTCCATCGTCGCCGTGGTCAAGGACGACGTGAACTGGCAGGTGGTGCTGGTGCCGCCCGGCAGCCCGATCCGGTCGGTCGCCGATCTGAAGGGCAAGCGCGTCGGCTATGTCCGCGCCACCACCACGCAGTACTATCTCGCCAAGATGCTGGGCGAGGCCGGGCTGCGCTTCACCGACATCCAGGCGATCAGCCTGACCCCGTCGGAAGGACAGGCCGCCTTCGAGCAGGGCGCGCTCGATGCCTGGGCGATCTACGGCTATTCGGTGCCTTTCGCCATCAAGAAGGGCGCGCGGGTCCTCGTCACCTCCAACGGCTACCTGTCGGGCAACTACCTGTATCTCGCCTCGCCCGACGCGCTGGCCGATCCGGGCAAGTCCGCCGCCATCGGCGATTATTTCCTGCGGCTGCGCCGCGCCTTCGCCTGGCGCGCCGCCAATCTGGAGCGCTGGGCCCAGGTCCATTCCGCCGCCATCGGCGTGCCGGTCGAAACCGACCTGGAAATCCTGCGCAAGAATTCCCGCCAGCGCGATCTGGCGCCGATCGCCGATGCCGACATCGCATCCGCCCAGAACGTCGCCGACACCTTCCACCAGCTTGGCGTCCTGCCGAAGCGCATCGACATCGCTCCGGCCTTCGACCGCCGCTTCACCGACATCCTGTCGCGTCCGCTCAGCTAGCCGACGCCACCCTGAACCCTCGCCAGCCACAAAAAGGGGACCACCGCCATGACCGCCTCCCACAGCGCTTCCGCCCATCCGCTCCGCTTCGTCGGCTTCGTCGGCAACCACAATGCGTCGGAGATCATCCCGCGCCAGGGTCCGGTGGTGGACCGCGACTATATCGAGACGGTCGCCAAGGCGCATGAGCTGGGCGGCTTCGATTCGGTGCTCCAGGCCTTCCATGCCGATGCGCCGGACAGCCTTCAGGTCAGCCAGCACATCACCAGCGTCACCGACCGGCTGGGCGTGCTGATCGCCCACCGCCCCGGCTTTCAGGCGCCGACCATCCTCGCCCGCCAGCTCGCCACGCTCGACCAGCTGAGCCGCGGCCGGGTCGCCATCAACGTCATCACGGGCGCCGAGCGCAGCGAGCTTGCCCGCGACGGCAACAYSGTGGACGACAAGGACGACCGCTATGCCCGCACSTCGGAATTCCTCGACATCGTCCGCGCCGAATGGACCAGCGACAAGCCCTTCGAYTATCAGGGCCGCTTCTATCAGGTCGAGAAGGCCTTCTCGCAGGTGAAGCCCTACAACSCGTCGGGCATYCCGGTGTGGATCGCCGGCGCSTCSGCAGCGGCCGTCGAGGTGGCMGGRCGCCATGCCGACACCTATGCGGTGTGGGGSGARACCCACGATCAGGTGCGCGARCTGCTGGCCCGCGTSCGYGCCGCCGTCGCCAAGGYGGGCCGKCCGCAGCCGGCCTTCAGCCTGTCRCTRCGCCCGATCCTGGCSGAGACCGAGGACGCCGCCTGGGCCAAGGCCGAKRCRATCTAYGARAAGGCCAAGGCGYTGCTGGAGAAGACCGGCTTCACCCGCGGCGAYCTGCCGAACAACGAGGGCGCCCGCCGCCTGCTCGCCATCGCCGAYAAGGGMCAYCGCCACGACAAGCGYCTGTGGACCGCCATCGCCGCCCTGACCGGGGCGAAGGGCAACTCCACCTCGCTGGTCGGCACSCCGGATCAGGTCGCCGACGCCCTGCTCGACTATTACGACCTCGGCGTCACCACCTTCCTGATCCGCGGCTTCGACCCGYTGCCCGAYGCCATCGCCTATGGCCGYGACCTGCTGCCGCGCGTCCGCCAGYTGGTSGCCGARCGCCAGCGYGCCCAGGCMGTCGCGGCGGAGTRAMSGCAWSGTGACGGKCCGCTCYCCGRTCATCCTCAACCAGCTSGGYCCCGCGGTRGGGGAGCGSATCGCCGCCCACCCCTCGCGCCCCACGCTGCTGGACCATCGGGCCGGCCATGCCCCCTGGGATCTGCCGGACGGCGTCGAGGTCCTGCTGACCCGCCCGCTGATCGGMTGGGAGGCGGCCCCCGCCGCCCCTCCCYCCGGYTGGGGYAAKRGCTTGCRCTGGATCCAGTCGGCCTCYACGGGSATGGACTTCTACCCGCCCTGGCTGCTCGACGGCGCCCCGGTCGTCACCTGCGCCCGCGGCGTRTCGGCGGTYGCCATCGCCGAYTACGTGATGACSGCGATCCTGASCGTCGAGAAGCRGTGGGACGCCATCCGYCTCASCGGACCGGAGGAYTGGCGGCGCGAGACGCTSGGCAGCCTGTCCGGCAAACRGCTGGGGCTGGCCGGMTTCGGCGCCATCGGYMGGGCGGTCACCGAGCGRGCGCTCGCTTTTGGGATGACCGTCRGGGCGGTGCGCCGCTCCGGCTGGGCCGAACCGGAACCGGGCGTCGAACCGTTCGACCGGCTGGAGGAKCTGGCGGCGGTCAGCGACCATCTGGTGCTSGCCCTGCCGCTGACYGCCKCCACCCGCGGGCTGGTRRGCGCMGRCCTGCTGACGCAGGCCAAACCGGGGCTGCATTTGGTCAATGTCGCGCGCGGCGCGTTGGTCGATCAGCAGGCGCTGCTCGCCGCCATTGACGGCGGTCGGATCGCCGGTGCCACGCTCGACGTCACCGACCCAGAACCGCTGGCCGCCGGCCATCCCTTCTACCACCATCCGGCATCCGGCTGACGCCGCATGTCTCTTGGTCCGCCCCGGATTTCGAGCGGCGGCTGGCCGACCGCATCCTCGCCAACCTCGACGCCTATGCGCGCGGCGAACCGCTGCGCGACGTGGTGGATGCAAGCACCGGCTACTGCCCCCTTTCCCGACGGAGCCCCCGCCCGATGACCCACATCCAGCCCCGCCCGCGCAAATTCTGGCCGCCGGTCGATCCGGTCAGCCACACCAGCGTCGAGGAGGAGCGGCAGCACCGCAAGCAGCGCCTCGCCGCCACCTTCCGCCTGTTCGGCCGCTACGGCTTTGACCAGGGGCTGGCCGGCCACGTCACCGCCCGTGACCCGGAACATCCCGACCGCTTCTGGATCAACCCGCTGGGCCAGCATTTCCGCACCATCCGAGTCTCGGACCTGCATCTGGTCGACGGCGACGGCACCATCCTGCAAGGCGACCGCGCCATCAATCAAGCTGGCTTCACCATCCATTCCGCCATCCACCGGGCGCTTCCCGAGGTGGTGGCCGCGGCCCACACCCATTCGACCTACGGCAAGGCATGGTCGGCGCTGGGCCAGCCGCTCGCCCCGCTGAGCCAGGATTCGGCCGCCTTCTACGAGGATCAGGTGATCTTCGACCCCTATTCAGGCGTCGTCCTGACCGAGGGCGAGGGCAAGCGGCTTGTGGAGGCGCTGGGCGACCGGAAGCTGGCGATCCTGAAGAACCATGGCCTGCTGACCGTCGGCCCGACGGTGGAGGCGGCGGCGTGGTGGTTCATCAGTGCCGACAACGCCGCCCACACCCAGCTGCTGGCCGAGGCCGCCGGCCGGCCCCAGCCCATCGACCATGAGACCGCACTGCTGACCCGCTCCCAGGTCGGCACCCACCAGGGCGGCACCTACAACTTCCACCCGCTGTGGGAATGGATCGTCACGGCCGAACCCGACCTGCTCGACTGACCCTGTCCCTTCCCATCCTTCGCGAAGGCAAAAAACGATGACCGCGAAACCGGCCCTTTCCCACTCCCTTTCCCGTCGCGGCCTGATCGCCGCGAGCGCCGTCGCCCTCGCCGCCCCCTTCGTCCTGCGCCGACGGGCTGTGGCGGCGGAGCCGCTGCGCCTGTCCTGGAATGCCGGCGCTGTCTGCTTCTCCGCCGTGCCGCTGGCCTTCCAGCTCGACCTGTTCAAGAAGNCGCCGGCGTCGGCATGGCGCTGCGCTGGCTGAAACCG
>NZ_JBCEBL010000057.1:0-14953 GCF_049472615.1 Azospirillum sp. 11R-A
AACAGCAGGTTGTAGTCAAGCTGCTCCATAAGCTGGCGTTCCGAGCGCACCGAGTAGAAGGCCTGGAGCAGCAGTGCCCGCAGCAGCTTCTCCGGCGGGATCGACGGCCGCCCGATCTTGGAGTACAGCCCCTCGAACGCCGGCGACATCACCTCCAGCGCCTCGTCCACGATGGCCCGGATCGGCCGCAGCGGATGATCGGCCGGAACCCGAGCCTCGCAGCTCACGTAGCTGAAAAGACCCTCGCTGCGTTCATCCGTGCCCCGCATCGTCCCCTCATCGGCCGTATTCTCTTCAAACGGAGAGAATCACGACCGGCAGGACGGGCATAGCCTTTTTCCGCAGCCTGCTAGCTGGTCTCGCCGGAATTGTCAGGCGGCCACAGCGGGTAGGCTGACGAGGGGATCATCGCCGAGCGGAGCGAAGGTTTCCAGATGCTATGGGACGGCGTGACGTTGCGGCACGCTGAGGCATTTGGAACCGATGGAGACGTTCCCATGCAGCAGCCCGAGATCGGCCGCTCGACGGCCACCTTCGTTCCCGACGAAACCCTGGTTGCGGTCATTGAGATGAGCCTGTCCACGTGGCTCGTTGCCGGGCTTGTACCCGGTGTCGACCGGCGTCCTTTGAAGAAGCTCAGCCCCGATGAGAACGACCTTGTGCTTCTCCTGGATGGCTGGCGCTGCGAGGCAATGGCCGCCGGCCGGACGATCACGCGTGTCGTGGTCGCGTACGAGTCCGGGCGGGATGGGTTCTGGCTGGCACGCTGGCTGCGGGCCCGAGGCATCGAAGCCCAGGTCATCCACGCCAGCAGCGTAGCGGTGTCGCGCGACCGTCGCCGCGCGAAGACCGATCGGCTCGATACGGCACTGCTCATGCGCGTTCTGCTGGGCTGGCTTCGTGGCGAACCCGGACATTGCTCCATGGTGGCCGTGCCGGGGATTGAGGAAGAAGACGCGAAGCGTCCGACGCGCGAGCGTGAGAACCTGATAGCCGAGCGCACTCGGATCGTAAACCGGATGAAGGCGGCCTTCGCCCGTCTCGGCATTCGCAACGTCAACCCGGCACTGCGCAAGACGGCCGAACGACTTGACAAGCTACGGACCCCTGAGGGTGGGATGATCCCCGCCAACACGCTGGCAGAACTTCGCCGCGATATAGCCCGGCTTCGGATGGTTGAGGAACAGATCGCCGAGATTGAGCGCGAGCGTATGGACCGCATTGCCCAGGCCGCTCCGCAGCGCAGCCGCGCCGACGGTATGCTCCGCATGCTGTCGCGCGTGGTCGGTGTCGGCGTGGAGACGGCCGACCTGTTGGTGCAAGAGATCCTGCTGCGCGATCTGCGGGATCGCCGGGCGGTTGCCCGCTATGCCGGATTGACCGGGTCTCCTGACGAGAGCGGTGCGCGCCGACGCGAGCGCGGATTATCGCGCGCCGGTAACGCGCGGGTCCGAAAAGCCATGGTCCAACTCGCGTGGCGCTTCCTTGTCTTTCAGAAGGAGAGCGCGTTGGTGAAATGGTATCGGGAACGCACGGCCGATGGCCGGGGGCGAACCCGCATGGCGTTGATCGTCGCACTCGCCCGCAAACTGTTGATCGCATTGTGGCGGATGGTGAAGACCGGCGAAGTGCCCCAGGGCGCTCTCGTCCGACCTGATCCTGCGGCGGCGTAGCTCTCGACGGGACGGCGGGTGGCAATAGCCGCTTGGCTGTTCTCGCGGGTCCGAGGTGGTGGCAGCCCGATATATGACGTGGTCTTCGTACCGCTTTCCAGATAGGGACCGCTGCACCGGAGCTTGGCTGACGATGCGGATGCCTGCATCATGGTACGGGCGTTTCGCCCACCGACTACAAGGTCGCAGCGCACCTCGTGCGCTCTGCAAGCCGGCTCCTCCTCCGACCGCCTCGCCCAGCCTGACCATCGAGCACAGCAGCGTGCTCAGAACGGTCAAGGACGCTTCGCGCCGCTGCGGGGTGCCCTGCGGGCCTCCTTGACCGTCCCTGCGCGCGCTGCTGACGGGGTGTCAGGGCGGGACGAAGGAATGGTCCATCCCAGTCGAACAAAGGAATGGAGTTCTTGATGCAAAGTTCTTGACGACGAAATTCCCATACAAGCGTCATATAGCGCGCCCGCTGAACGGCCCACTCGTCATTCTGCTCCAAGAGGATGGCGCCGATGAGGCGTGTAATCGCTTCCTCGTTCGGAAATATACCGACAACCTCGGTGCGTCGCTTGATCTCGCCGTTGAGGCGTTCAATCGGGTTTGTCGAGTGGAGCTTGGCCCGATGCTCCTTGGGAAAGGTCATGTAGGCCAGGACGTCTTCTTCCGCCTCATCCATCAGGGCGGTCAGCTTCGGCAGCTTGACTCGGACCTGATCAGCAATTTGCCGCCACTGCGTGCGTGCGGATGCCGCATCATCCTGCGCGAAGGCGGTGGCGATGAAGGCCGCCACGACACGGCGCCCGCTCTTGCCGGCATGGGCAAGCGCGGGCCTGGAAAAATGCACCCGGCACCTTTGCCACGTCGCCTGGAAGACCCGGGTGACCGCCGCCTTGATGCCGCCATGGGCGTCGGAGATCACCAGCTTAACGCCGTTCAACCCCCGGCGCTTGAGCTTGCGCAGGAACTCGATCCAGAAGGTCTCGGCCTCCGACGGGCCGATGTCCATCCCCAGGACCTCGCGGCGGCCGTCGGTGTTGACCGCAACGGCGATGGTGACGGCGACCGAAACGATGCGCCCGTTCTGGCGCACCTTCACGTAGGTGGCATCCAGCCACAGGTAGGGCCAGTCGCCCTCGATGGGACGACCGAGAAAGGTCTTCACCCGCTCGTCGATCTCGGCGCACAACCGACTGACCTGGCTCTTGGAGATGCCAGACATTCCCATCGCCTGGACCAGATCGTCCACTGAGCGCGTCGAGATGCCCTGGATTAGGCCTCCTGGATCACTGCCGTCAGCGCCTTCTCGGCCATCCGCCGCGGCTCCAGAAAGCCGGGAAAGTAGGAGCCCTTGCGCAGTTTGGGAATGCGCAGCTCGACGGTGCCGGCGCGGGTCTCCCAGTCACGATCCCGGTAGCCATTGCGCTGAACGAGCCGCTCCGCCGAACGTTCGCCGTGAACGGCGCCGGTCAGGCCCTGCACCTCCAACTCCATCAGCCGTTCAGCGGCAAAGCCGATCATCTCACGCAGAACATCGGCATCCGCGCCCTTCTCAAGCATCGCGCGAAGCGCCATCATCTCATCGGTCATCGTGGTCACCCTCGGTCGAGGTTTTGTTGTGGTGACCAGACTCTACCGAAGCCGCGATGACCGCCCCGCTGTGGATAACCGGCCCGCCTACGCTAGCAATGGAAGGGCACTGCGGCGGGCCGGTTCCCCACAGCTCCTACACCACCCCGTGGGACACGACCATTTCCCATTTCCGTCTGATCTGGCTTGAGAAGCGAACTACGCACTTATATCACCAATAACGCTGCATATTTCCGCCATTTTCTGGACTAAAATCGGGAATTCAGTCTCCAAAGAACGCTTCTTTTCCACGAGTGCGGGTCTTTCGCTGCCCTCAACGCGCGTGCAGAGGTGGTTTATCGAGGTGTTCAGTTGACAGGGTTCCAAATCTGGACGGATGAGGTAGGACCCTGATTTGCTTGACCAGCCTTGGCAGAGGAACCGGGTAGAGGATCAGGCGGTTCCCGGCTCCAAGGACTGGTCCGTCAGGGCGTGTCGTATGGCAGTCAGCAGCGGCTCCGGGCTCAGCGGCTTGTGCAGCAACAGGAAGCCGCTGGCGCTCGCCTCCCGGATGCGCGCGGGCGAGGTGTCGCCGGTCAGAAGAATTCCGGGCAGCCGGGCGGCGAAATGCCGCTCCAGCCGTCGGATTGCCTCCGATCCGGTTTCCGTGCCCTTGAGCCTGAAATCGGCGATGACCAAGTCCGGCACCCGGCTCCCCAACCGCTCCACCGCCGTGTCGCCATCGGATGCCGCCACCACATCATAGCCCAATTCATGGAGGAAGGAGGCGACCCCGTCGAGAACGGTCGGGTCGTCGTCGATCACCACCACCCGCTCGCCGTTGCCGCCGTCGGATACGACCATCTCCTCGTCTTTCGGAAGAGAGTCATCGGGACCGGCCAACGGAACCAGAATCTCGAACATCGATCCCTGCCCTGGTGCAGATTGGACCCGTATCGGGTGATGGAGCAGCGCGGCGAGGCGTTCGACGATGGAAAGCCCGAGCCCCAACCCCTGCCGCCGGTCACGCTCCGGATTGTCGACCTGATGGAACTCCTCGAAGATCGACGCCAACTGGTTCGACGGAATGCCGCGCCCGGTGTCCCAGACCTGAATGCGCAGGTTCAGCCCGGCACGGCGGCAACCCACCAGAATGCGACCCTGGTCGGTATATTTGATCGCGTTGGCGATGAAGTTCCGCAGGATACGCTCCAGCAGCTTGGGGTCGCTCCGCACCGACAGGCTGGTCCGAACGCTGTGCAATTTCAGTTCGGCAGCCTCGGCCAACGGCGATAACTCAGCGCACAGCGCATCGATCATCGTCTGGACCGGACATGACCGGAGCATCACCTGAATGATGCCTGCATCGAGACGCGACACATCCAGGATGTCGTCGAGCATGGCGGTCATGGCGCCCAGCGCGTTGCCCATGCTGACCAGCAGCTTTGCTGCCGCCTCGCCCTGCGGCTGCATCGCCACCAGATGATGGAACATCAGCAGGGCCTGGACCGGCTGACGCAGGTCGTGGCTGGCCGCGGCGAGAAATCGGGTTTTGCTGGCGCTTGCCAGTTCGGCGGCAGCCTTGGCGGCAGCGAGGGCTTCGCGCACGCGCACCTGCTCTGTAACGTCTTCCATCGCCAACAGGATCAGCCGGCCCGCCTGATTGAGCCGGCGGGCGTTCAGCAGCAGGGTGCGGCGTCCCTCGGCGCCTTGGTCGCCGACACCCTGCCCGATGGTCAGTTCCAGCGCCTCGATGACCGTGCCATCGGGTATGACCCGTTCCAGTGCCCGGCGCAGTTCGGGATCGGCCAGCAGACCGCCGGCCGTCTCGGCCAGCTGGACGCCGAGCACGCCGTCCGGCGTGGTGGCGAAGGATCGGTGGAAGGCCGCACTTGCGCCGACCACCCGCAGCATCTCGTCCAGCACCAGCAGCGGTTCGCGGACCGTGTCGACGATGGCCTGGGCGAAATCGCGCTCAGCCCGCGCCGTGCGCAGCACCCCAGCCCGTTCGATGACCAGCCCCAGCACGCTGGCGATGGCCTGGACGAATTCCAGGTCGGCATCGCTGAACCGTCCGGCCGTACGGCTCAAAACCGCGAGAATGGATGGTCCGCGTGTCTCGCCGCCGAAGGGAACCGCCAGACCGCTGACGAAATGGCTGCCCGATAGCGCCATGGAGGAACGGACGCGTTGATCGGTGGCGAAATCCTCGGCGATCGACGGCTGCCGGGACCGGAACACCCGTCCGACCAGTGTCGACATGTCGCTGGGAATCCTGACGGCAGGCTCTTGTGGAACGGAGAGGTCGGCACTGCCGAGCAGGATCAGATCGTCAGCGTCCCCGGTGCGTCGGCCCGATGGATCCTCGCCGGGACCAAGGATGGCGACGCCGTCCGCTCCCAGCCCTTCAGCAATCAGACGGGCCGCTTCCGCCAGTGTCTCCGGACCCTCCGCTCCGATGAGGTCCTTGCGTCCGAGATCGGCGATCAGCTTGTACTGGCGGGCCTGCAGAGCCATGGCCAGGCTGGTGCGCTTCAGCGGCGTCACATCGCTGAAGGTGATCACGACCCCCTCCCCCCGGCCATTCTGAGTCCGGTAAGGTTGGATGCGGCGAAGGAAGGTCGCATCGTTGTCCGTCGACACTTCGCGTTCCGACGGCATCAGGGATGACAGCACCGACCGGATGTCGGGCAGCAGGCAAGGGTCGGAGAAATGTCGGGAGATGTCTGTGATCAGCCGTCCGGCGTCTTGCGGCAGCAGAGCGAACAGCCGGGTCGCCGACGGCGTGAAACGCTTGATCCGCAGGTCTGACGACAGGAAAACCGTGGCGATGTCGGTGCTGCTCAGCAGATTGCCCAGATCGTTGGTGGTCGCCTCCAGCTCGTCGACCTTTTCGTGCAGCTGGGAGTTCAGCGTGCTGAGTTCCTCGTTGAGCGATTGCAGCTCTTCCTTGGATGTCTCCAACTCCTCGGTGGTCGACTGGTACTCCTCGCCGATCGACAGGATCTCCTCGTTGGCGATCCGCAGCGCCTCGCTGGTGGCGCTGAGTTCTTCAATGGTGTCGTTCAACTCCTCACGGGTCATGCGCAGCTCGTTTTCGAGCTGTTCGACGCCGTCAAGTTCCATCGGCAGCGGCGCGGTCTCTGCGGCCGGTGTGCTTGGTGCAGCGTGGTCCACCGTGAATGTCACCAGAAGCAAGTCACTGCCGGCCCGCGGGAAACGCACCGGGATAACCAGAATGGTCATCGGCACCACAACGCCGTGACGCTTGTGCCGGATTCCGGAGATTTGAATCCGGCCATGCAAGGCGAGCGCCTGTGCGACGGCGCGGCGGAGCTGCAGGCGCAATTCCCCGCGTGTCATCGCCGTCAGATCCCAGGGCGGTTCTCCCGTCGGCAGGTCGAGGAAATCGCCGGTCGGACCGAAGAGATATTGGATGCGATGAAGCCCGTCGATCAGAACTGCCGCTGGCGCGTATTCAAGCAGCAGGGCCTGTCGGATGATGTCCGCCGGGCTGGTGCCGCGCAAGGGGGTAGGCGGTGTCGGCACCGGGACCACGGACCGCCCGCCCGTCGGCGGGACCGCCATCGCGCTGCTGCGCGTCGCACCGATCTTGCGGTAAAGGCGCCATTTTTTTGAAAGAGGCGCGAACAGGTCGGAGAGCGTATCAAGGTTCTCCGCCGTACCGAGGAACAGGCCGCCATTATCCAACAAGGCGAAGTGGAACAGGGCGAAGATGGCCTTCTGCACGTCCGGCTCGATATAGATCAGCATGTTGCGGCAACTGATCAGGTCGAGCTTGGAAAAAGGTGGATCGCTGAGCAGATCGTGCTGGGCGAAGGAAACCACATCGCGCAATGGCTTGACGACCTTGTAGCCGTCTTCGACCTTGGTGAAGAAGCGGTCTAGCCGTTCGACCGACACGTCGACCGTGATGGTTTCGGGATACAGACCGGTGCGGGCGACGGTCAGCGCCCGATTGTCCACGTCGGTTGCGAAGACCCGGAAGCCGGGGGATACGCCGCTCCGTGTGCAGGCTTCCATCAACAGGATTGCGATGGAGTAAGCCTCTTCCCCGGTGGCGCAGGCCGGGACCCAGACGCGGATCGGCTTGCCCGCCGGCTGGTTCCGCACCAGCGGGAGGAGGTAGTCTCCGGCCAGGATGTCGAACGCCGGACCATCGCGGAAAAAGCGTGTCACGCTGATCAGGATGTCGCGGGACAGCAGTTCGATTTCGGCCGGGTGGGTGCCTAGAAAGGCCCGGTATTCCGGCGTATCGGCGATATGGTGAATCCCCATGCGCCGCTCGATGCGGCGGATCAGCGACCGCGGCTTGTAAGCCCTGTGATCGCGCTTGGTGTGCGCGCTCAGCAGATCGAGGATGCCGTCCAGTGCACCGTCCGGCGCATCGGCCTTCTGAACCGTTGCCGGGCCGATATAGGGTTGGTGAACGAAATCGACGATGGCACCAGGCATGCGCTCCGGCGGCAGGATATAGTCGGCCATGCCGGTGGCGATGGCGCTGCCCGGCATGCCGTCGAAGTCGGCGGTCGTCGGATCCTGCACGACCACCAGCCCACCGCATTCCTTGATCGAACGCAGTCCATTGGTGCCGTCGGCGCCGGTACCGGACAGCACGACGCAGATTGCCTTCTCCTGCTGATCGGTCGCCAGTGTGCGGAAGAAGATGTCGATGGGCAGGGTCGCATCGACAGACTGCCGCGATTCGCGGATGCGCAGTTGGCCGGCCTCCATGGTCGGCAACCGACCCGCCGGAGCGATGTAGATGTGATCGGCCTCCAGCGGAATCCCGTCATGAGCCGTATGGACCGACAGCGCCGTCACATTTTTCAACAGGTCGGCAAGCAATCGTTCATTGTTCGGAATCCGGTGCTGAATCACCACAAAGGCCAAGCCGCTGTCAGCCGGTACCGCCCTAAGCAGGGCCGTTATGGCTTTGAGACCGCCAGCCGAGGCACCGATACCGACGATCGCCAAAGGGCCGGGCCGTGTGCGCCGCTGTTCATCCTGATCCATACGGGGAATGTCCTGACAATGACGATCCGTGCCTTCATCCGCTGACATCATGATCGCCTCCTGCCAATACGATGATCCCAGCCAGCGAGACTTTTAACCAAGCCTCGCCGCGCCGGGGTTCATGGCAGGAGAGCATGGGGCTGGCGTGCAGACACTAAACAATTAGGGTACTTATAAATTTACAGCACATTCTTAAATAGACAAAAAGTTAAAATAATAACATCGGCAGATTGACATTAACTTCAAGATTTTCTCGCGATGACTAGAAAATTAGAGCGCAAGTTACGATCTGTCAATCAATAATTTTCGCGGCTTTTTATTTTTGATCTATACGGGATTCCGCAAAAATGAAAATATTATCCTGCATAGAAACGCCATTCGGAACGGCAAAATATTGATTGTGCATCGACATGATGCAGCGAATATGCGGCTATTCTATACCTTCAGTTGCAACGGATTGGCAGAAATCGCACCTGAACCAGCGGGGTGACCGGCTGATCTGTCCGTTTACGGCCAACCTCCATCGCAATGGGCCGGAGGACGTCAAGTCCCTTGCGGTGAGTGTCACGTTGCCGGCTTCACGCTTCCGTCCATGGCCGGCACGGCGGCAATCCCATCATGCCGTCAGAGAAGGTCAGGTCACTCTGCATCCGCAAAGCCGTTGTTGAGGCCCCAAAGGGCAGCCTGCGTGCGGTTCGAGACTTCGATCTTGCGCAGCAAACTCTTGAGGTGGATCTTGACAGTCGCCTCGGTGATCCGGAGGTGGTTGGCGATTGTCTTGTTGGAGCTGCCATTCTGCAGGCAGCGCAGGACCTGCGCCTCGCGCTTAGAAACACTTTTGTGCGGCACCGCCAGATCGGCGGCACCGTTCAGGCGACCGCCGATTAGCCGTGCGGCCAAAGCGCTGGGGAAGACCGTTTCGCCGACCATGACAAGCCGCAACGACTGCGCCAGCGCCTCCATGGACATGTCCTTCATCAAGAACCCGTCCGCACCGGCCTGGATGGTCTTTGTCATGATTTCAGCGTCCAGCGTACTGGTAAGCACCACCACATGCGTGTCCGGGCAGGCCACCTTCAGTGACCGGACAAGATCCGTGAAGTCGCCGATGCCGACAGGATCGATCAAAATGACCTGCGATGCGTCGCCCTCCTGGATGATCTGGAGCGCCGCCTTGAGAGACGAGGTCTCTTTGGCGACGTGAAAGCCCTGCTCTGCGAACATGGCCCTCAACCCCTGGCGAAACAGATTGTTCGCATCTATCAAGGATACGGAAACAAGAGACATTGCAAGATACTCCGGGTTTCTAAAATAACCTGGCAGTCTTGCGCTCAAAATATTGGAATAGCGACCCGCTCTTTGGAGAATTTTTTATCTTCTAATTAAGGCAACATTTTCGAATTCATGTCTGAAGAAACGAGGAAATTCCTGGCCCGGCCGGTCATGCCCGGCCAGCGATCGCAGAGTCCGGGACCATGGCGTGCAGAGCTGTCGAAAGAAAGGCCGGGACCGGTACGCGTGCGCATTCGCGCCGCGGCAGTTGTGCAATCCGATGCAACTCCTCCACCCAGGGCGACGGGTAGCTGTCCACGCCGAATATCCAGACGGTGTCGGTCCGGCCATCCGCCATACGCAACAGCACGCGGGCATCGTGGCCGTCCTTTCCGGCGTGGTTGGCGGCCTGTACAGCGGCGATCAGGGCACCGACATGTCCGTTGGGGAAGGGGCCGTAGCGTTCCCCCTCAAGCCCGACGAACCATCCGTCTGTACGGCACGACACGGTATAATGGGCTGATAGGCTCATGAGATCACCGTTCCTTGATGGCGGCCGCACCAACCGGGGCACAGGCTCTGGTAAGGCGGGTCAGCGTGGCACCTTGCGGCAGGCCGACATGGCTCGGTGGTGTAAAGGCGGGGGGACGCTGGTCCGGCGATGCGCCGTAGACAGGTGGATGCCAGCGGCGCTCGGCATTCATCCAGCGCAGCTGTTCACGCAACGCATCGGCGCCACGGGGGCATCGCCCCTCGATGGAATGGAGAAGGGGCGTCATGGACGTTCCTCCGATACGGACGTCGGCGTCATGATGTCAGTCATGGCCGGAATTACCGGATATGGAGGCTCCATAATCTCCTGTGCCGTTCCGTCATTCCCGGCACAGCACCAGCGGACATGGCAGGGTTCCCCTGCTGCCGATTGCGCCAGCACGACGCTGGCGAAGCCGAGGCGTTCCGCTGCTTGCGCTTCCCGAATGGCTTTGGTGAGCGCATCGATCTGGTCGGTGCAGGGCGGATAGACGAAGCCGTCCGCACGGACGATCCATCCGGCGTGAGTTTTAAGAATGAAGAAGGCCAACCTTGTCCGGGAATTCATAAAGTGTCTCCGATGTGGGCCGGTTTGTCGGCAATGGCGGCAGCCATGCCATCCGGATCGAGTCACGCCAGGAAACACCTCGGATTCGCGATCCTCGGCAAAAATGAGCAGGCCTGGGGTGGCTTTGGAATAATTAAAGTGGGGTTCTCAAAGATTTCCACAATGGGATATCCCCGAAATGCATCAGTGTACATTCAAGATCTTGAAATCGGTTTTATGTTTCTATTGAGAGAAATCTACCGATAAACGACAATTAAATCTGTGAATCATTTCGAACGGCCTTCAATCGCTCCGCCGCAGGTTATGTCCACTGCGGCGGGAGGCGGCCGAACGGCCGCCACGTCATGGTGTGCACGTTTCAGATCAGCGTTTGTTGCCGGGCTTGTTTCCGACAGGCTCCACCTTGACGTCGCTGCGGCGGGCGACGGTTCCCACGGTTTTTTCCTGTTCGGAAGCAGTTTTGGACAGCACGACCTCCCCGACCACGCGGGCTTCCTTGGTGATTTCCGGGGTTTCGGAGGTCGCCGTCAGTTCAACGGTCTTCTCGCCGAACGCAGCCTTCTCCTCGTCGGGGCGGAGAGGCCGATCGACCTTGCGATGTTCCACGCCCACCGCCTCGTCGCGCAGCGTTACGGTCTCCCGAATTGGGGTTTCAGTGATCTGCGTCACGGCTTTCAATCCGCCTTTGGCGACCCGCCGCTTGCCGATCTCGACCTCCTCCTTCACCGACTGGAGGATCTCCCGCTCGACGGTGCCGTCATTGCCCGTCTCCCGGTCCGGTGTCTGCGCTGCCGCAACGACAGGCAGGTTGTCAGGCAGGTCGATGGCTCCATTCTCGTCGAGGATCGCCTCCGCCGCATCGGCGTCCCGGTCGGCGATGTCGGCAGCGACCAGGATGTGGCCGTGCCGGACGGCCATGCCGTACTGCTCGGCCAAGTCCTTTTGAAATCCATGTCCCAGCAATCCCTGGGCAGCCTCGTCGGCGCTGTCGGCACCGTCGAAGGTCTCGATGTCGACCTCCTGGCAGCCTGCCGCAACCAATGCCTGGAACGCGTTCCTGGCTGAACCGCTTTCCTTGTAAAGTCCGACGACGATCGTGCTCATGATGTTCTCCAATGGAATTTCGGGTGTTTCGGGTACTTCGTGTATTTGTTTGTGTATTGACGGGCGGGTCAGACCCCGGAATCTTCTTCCAACGCAGGGTCCCGGTCGATCACCACCTCCTGACGGCGCAGCGTGACGGTGTCGACCATCCTGCTGATCGTGGTGAGGCGGGTGATCCGGACCTCCTCCACCAGCTTCAGGCGAACCTCCACCGTCGCCACCTCCTCGATCACCGAGATGACGGTGGTGTCGCCGTCCTGGCGGTTGGAGATCGGGCCATCGACGAACCGCCCGATGGAAACCCGCTCGACCTCCACATCGGTTAGGGCCGCGTATGGCTCTGCAGGGTGGAAGATCATCCGTCCGGACATGATCGACAATGCTGTTGGGTCGGCGTCCTATCCGGCAAAGCGGCATATGGCAGGTTTTTGCCGCGTGCTTTGGCATGCAAGCCGTTGCTCAATCGCGCCAAATGGAGAGAAGGCAGGCATAAGAGATGCTCAAGAATCATTTAGGTAGAGGGTCCTGTCCAGTGGAGTCAGGCGGCAGCATGAATCAAATAAGTATCAATGTAATTATTTGACCATCCCCATTGTAATAAAATTTGGCATCGCCATATTTCGAACCAAATATCCGGAAGGAGATCGCCATGTCGCTCATGCACGGGACGTTGTCGGAGTGGATGGTTTCAGAGCGTGCCGCCTGGGCTTTATCCGCGCCCAAATGGAAGAACATGGCTTATCTGACACTTGGCGTGTCAGTCGGCTTTCTTGCCGGGTTGCTGTTCTCCAGTTCGGGCGGATAGACAGCTGCTTCCAAGGAAATCCGCCGGACATGAATGGGAGCACCCTTCGATGATCACCGCATTCACCCGCACCACCAGCAGGACCGTAACGTTCGCCCGTCCTTTTGCCTTGAGCGGCGTCGATGGGGTGCAGCCGGCGGGAAGCTACATCGTGGAGACCGACGAGGAGTTGATCGACTCGCTCTCCTTCCCTGTGTATCGGCGCAGCGCGACCTGGATCCGTCTTCCGCATTCCAATCGCGGAATGGCCATGTCGCAGACAGTGCTCATCGACCCCGATGAACTGGGCCGGCTCCTGAAATCGGAGGAAAATGGAAATCTCCTGCCAGGATGAACGCCGTCGCGAGGACCGGCGGAGCAATGTTCCGGTCATCGCAGAATGCCGTTCTGCACCGAAGTTTACCGCAGAGGAGATGTCGTCATGCAAACCGTACAACTGAAACATCGTTCGTCGTCAGTCCATTTCCTGAACGGGAAGATGTTCATTCAAACCGCGTCCGTGCCACCGGTGACCGTGAGGATCGGCGATGAGCGTCTACGCCAGCGGGAGCGCGGCACTCTGCTTCGCAACTGGTACGATGACGGTGGTGAGCAACCAAAGGAGGGTGCTAAAGAGTGAGTTGACCGTCCGCGTCAGAATTTGGCATCGACTGTGAGGAAGAACGCCACCAGGGACGGCCGGCTATCGTCCCGAGGGGGTGCTCCAGTTGAAATGTAGACGAAATCATCGCCGACAAGAGCGCCATCCCCGGCATCCTCAAACGACATCGATCCGGATCGTCAGGATCTGTGGAAGGGCAGCAGCATGAGCGACAAGGCATCCTTCCCAATCGTCGGGATCGGCGCATCCGCTGGCGGGGTGGAAGCCTTGGAGGGGCTGTTCGGTGCCGTTCCTGCCGACAGCGGCATGGCCTTCGTGGTCGTGACGCATCTGTCACCGGAACACGAAAGCCTGCTGGCCGACATCATCGGCCGATGCACGCCCACGCCGGCGCATCAGGCCTGCGACGGGGATTTGGTCGAGCCAAACCGCATCTACACCCTGCAGCCAGGAACCCTGCTGACCATCGATAGCGGCCGGCTGCATGTCCGGCCGGACAGCGCCTCCCACCGCGAGCGCAACCCGATTGACCTCTTCCTCAGTTCGCTCGCCAGTGACTGCGGTGAAAGAGCGGTCGGCATCATCCTGTCGGGCGGTGGCAGCGACGGCACCCTGGGCGTCAAGGCGATCAAGGAGCGGGGCGGCTTCACCATCGCCCAGGGGCATGACGGAATTCCCCGTCATGACGGCATGCCGAACAGCGCCATCGCCGCAGGCGTCGTCGACCTTGTCGCGCCGGTGGAAGCGATGGCAGCGACGCTGGTGGACTACGCAAGAACCGCCACGCCGCTGGGTGATCTGACGAGTGAGAAGGCTGTTCAAGAGGATGCGCGGCTGGAAGCGGCACGCAGAAGCATCACCACCATTCTGCGGAATCAGATTGGACACGATTTCCAGGGCTACAAGCACAACACTTTTCTCCGCCGTGTCCAACGCAGGATGCAGGCCCTGAGGCTGATGGACATCGACAGCTATGTCGAACACCTGCGTGAGGACCGTACGGAAGCCGCGGCATTGTTTCGCGATCTGCTGATCGGGGTCACCACCTTCTTCCGCGACGGCGAGACCTTCCAGGCGTTGGAGGAACTCGTTATCCCGCATCTGTTCGCCGGGAAAAGCACCGGCGATGCGGTGCGCGTCTGGGTTCCGGGCTGCGCCACCGGCGAGGAGGTGTACTCCATCGCCATGCTGCTGTCCGAATATTCGGAAACTCTCCAGAGCGTGCCGAAGATCCAGGTCTTCGCCACCGACATCGACGAGCATGCTCTGGAAGTGGCACGCACCGGGCGCTATCCCGCTAGTCTGGTGCGGGATGTTCCGACAGCCCGGCTTAAACGCCATTTCGTTGAGGATGGCACCAGCTATCTCGTTCGCAAGGAGGTGCGCGACCTGTGCATTTTCTCGGCGCACAGCGTCGTCCGCGACCCGCCTTTTTCACGCATCGACCTGATTTCGTGCCGCAATCTACTCATTTACCTGGGGATGGAACTTCAGGATCAGGTCATCCCGATGTTCCACTACGCATTGCGCCCTGGTGGCTATCTTTTCCTCGGTGTGGCCGAGACGATCGGGCAGCATCAGACGCTGTTCCTGCCCATAGACAAGAAGCATCGCCTGTTCTGCCGACAGGATGCGGTCTCCGTGACCATTCCCTTCGCCATGGCGGACCATGGCGCCCGCACGGCTCGCGGATCGGCCGAGACCCCCCGCTCGATCCAGTCCAATGCCGCCAATCTGCGCGGGCATGTGGAGGCACGCGTGCTGGATCGTTTCGCTCCGGCCCATGTCGTCGTCAACCTGAACGG
>NZ_JBCEBL010000058.1:0-12237 GCF_049472615.1 Azospirillum sp. 11R-A
CCGGCGACCGCGGTGGCGGCGATCAGCCCGAACTCCGGTGCCCAGCCCCATTCCTTCACCACATGCGCGGCGATGTAGGCCGCCCCGCCGAAGAAGGCGGCATGGCCGAAGCTGAGCAGGCCGGCGAAGCCGATCAGCAGGTTGAAGGCGCAGGCGAACAGCGCGAAGCACAGCACCTTCATCAGGAAGACGGGATAGAGCGCATAGGGCGCCAGGACCGCCAGCAGCAGCCCGGCTCCGGCCAGCAGGATCTTCGGCGAGCCGCCATACATGACGATACCTTCGTGCAGTGTGTCCCTGGTTTGCATGGTCATGGCTTATCTCTCCCGTCCGAACAGACCGGCCGGCTTTACCATCAGCACCACGGCCATGATCACGAACACGACGATGTTGGAGGCCTCGGGGTAGAAGACCTTGGCCAGCCCCTCCAGCAGCCCCAGACCCAGCCCGGTGACGATGGCGCCGAGGATCGAGCCCATGCCGCCGATCACCACCACCGCGAACACCACGATGATCAGGTTCGACCCCATCAGCGGCGACACCTGATAGATCGGCGCCGCCAGAACCCCGGCTAGACCGGCCAGCGCCACGCCGAAACCGTAGGTCAGCGACACCATCACCGGCACATTGATGCCGAAGGCCTGCACCAGCGTCGGGTTCTCCGTCGCCGCCCGCAGATAGGCGCCCAGCTTKGTCCGCTCGATGGCGAACCAGGTGCCSARGCASACSRKSAGMGASGCSRCSACSACCCAGSCSCGGTAGKTSGGCAGAWACATGAAGCCCAGATTSNTGCCCGCCCTTCAGCGCGTCGGGGATCGGGTAGGGCTGGCCCGACACGCCGTACTGGTGGCGGAACGCCCCCTCCAGGATCAGCGCCAGCCCGAAGGTCAGCAGCAGGCCATAGAGGTGGTCGAGCTTGTAGAGCCGTGACAGCATCGTCTTCTCCAGCACGATGCCGAGCAGCCCGACCGTCAGCGGCGCCAGCACCAGCGCGCCCCAATAACCGACCCCAACAGAGGTCAGCAGCAGCCACGCGACGAAGGCGCCGACCATGTAGAGCGCGCCATGGGCGAAGTTGATGACGTTCAACATGCCGAATATCACCGCCAGCCCCAGGCTGAGCAGCGCATAGAAGGAACCGTTGATCAGACCGAGCAGAAGCTGGCCGAACAAGGCCTGGGGCGGAATGCCAAGAAATTGGAACATGAGGGCTCTCCCGCTCACACGCCGAGATAGGTGTGCAGCTTGTCCATATTGGCGTGGAGCTGGTCGTTGGGGATCATGTCGACCACATGGCCTTCCTCCATCACGTAATGGCGGTCGGCGATGGTGGCGGCGAAGCGGAAGTTCTGCTCCACCAGCACGATGGTGAAGCCGCGCGCCTTGAGCGCCCGCACCGCCACGCCGATCTGCTCGATGATGACGGGAGCCAACCCCTCGGTCGGCTCGTCCAGCAGGATCAAAGTGGCGCCGGTCCGCAGGATGCGGGCGATGGCCAGCATCTGCTGCTCGCCACCCGACAGCCGCGTGCCCTGCGTCGAGCCGCGGCCCTTCAGGTTGGGGAAGAGCTCGTGGATCTGCGGGACCGTCATCCCGCCTTCCTTGACCACCGGCGGCAGCGTCAGGTTCTCGTCCACGCTGAGCGAGGAGAAGATGCCGCGTTCCTCCGGCACATAGCCGATGCCGAGGCGGGGGATCTTGTGCTGGGCCATGCCGATCAGCTCGGTGCCCTGGAAGCGGATCGAGCCGGTGCGTTTGCCCATGATCCCCATGATGGCGCGCATGGTCGAGGTCTTGCCGGCGCCGTTGCGGCCCAGCAGCGTCACCACCTCGCCCTGGCGCACCTCCAACGAGACGCCGTGCAGCACATGGCTCTCGCCGTAGAAGCCGTGCAGATCGGCGATCTCCAGCATGGCCGTCTTGGTGTTCATCCCRTCAGGCATGTCCGGTCCCCATATAWGCTTCCATCACCTGCGGGTTCTTCGAGACGACCTCGTASGGYCCCTCCGCCAGGATCTCGCCGCGGCGSAGCACGGTGATGGTGTCCGACAGGTGGGCGACGACCGACAGGTTGTGTTCCACCATCAGCACGGTGCGGTCGGCGGCGACGCGCTTGATCAGGGCCGCCGTGCCCTCGATGTCCTCGTGGCCCATGCCGGCCAGCGGTTCGTCGAGCAGCATCACCTCCGGGTCGAGCGCCAGCGTGGTGGCGATCTCCAGCGCACGCTTGCGGCCATAGGGCAGCTCGGCGGCCAGATGGCCGGCCCAGGGGGTGAGGTTCACCGCCTCGATCAGTTCCAGCGCCCGGCCGTGCAGGTCGTGGAGCGACGATTCGGACTTCCAGAAGTGGAAGCTGGTGCCGAGCGGCCGTTGCAGCGCGACGCGGACATTCTCCAGCACGCTGAGATGCGGGAAGACGGCGGAGATCTGGAAGGAGCGGACCAGCCCCATCAGCGCGATGTCGGCCGGCTTGGTGCGGGTGATGTCGCGGCCCTTGTAGAGGATCTGGCCGCGCGTCGGTGTCAGGAACTTGGTCAGCAGGTTGAACACCGTGCTCTTGCCGGCGCCGTTCGGGCCGATCAGCGCGTGGATGGTGCCGCGGCGAACCTGGAGGCTCACCTCCCGAACCGCCACGAAGCCCTTGAACTCCTTCGTAAGGCCACGCGCCTCCAGGATGATGTCGTCGGTCATCGGCGATGCGGTCTCCTTGCCATTCGTCGGTCGTGCAGCCCCGGCCGCCGATTCCATGCGGGATCGCCGGCCGGGGTGTCCATTTCAGTCTCCGCCCGTCAGCCCTTCACGAGGGGGCACTTGCTTTCGGACAGCGGCAGGAACGCGTCATTGCCGGGGATGGTGCTGAGAATCTTGTAATAATCCCAGCGCCCCTTGGACTCCGCCGGGCTCTTGACCTCGACGAGGTGCATGTCGTGGACCATGCGGCCGTCGGCACGGACCTTGCCGTTGCGTGCGAACATGTCCTCGATGGGCATGGTCTTCAGCTGGTCGACCACTGTCAGGCCCTTGTCGGTGCCGCTGGCGTCGATGGCCTTCAGGTAGTTCAGAACCGCCGAATAGACACCGGCCTGCACCATGGTCGGCATCTTGCCCTCATGGCGTTGGCCGAAGCGCTTGGCGAATTCCCGCGTCCGCTCGTCGGTGTCCCAGTACCAGCCGGTGGTGATGATCATTCCCTTGGTCACGTCGAGGCCGAGGCTGTCGATGTCGGTCAGGAAGACCAGCATGCCGACCATCTTCTGGCCGCTCTGGGCCAAGCCGAACTCGTTGGCCTGCTTCACCGCATTGACGAAGTCGCCGCCTGCATTGGCGAGCGCCACCACCTGCGCGCCCGATGCTTGCGCCTGAAGCAGGAAGGAGGAGAAATCCGGCGTCGCCACCGGCGCCCGGACCATGCCCAGGACCTCCCCGCCGGCTTTTTTCACCGCGTTCGCCGTGTTGGTTTCCAAGCTGCGGCCGAAGGTGTAGTCGGCGGTGATGAAGAACCACGACTTGTTGCCCTGCTGGGTCAGGGCACGGCCGGCGCCATTGGCGAGCGCGTAGGTGTCATAGGTCCAGTGGACACCGGTCGGAGAACATTTCTCGTTGGTCAGTTCGGTGCTGCCCGCGGTGGAGTTCAGGTGAACCCGTCCGGTCTCGCGCGTCACCTCCTGCACCGCGAGCGCCGCGGCGGAGTTGCCGACATCGACGATCACATCGACCTGTTCGCGGTCGATCCACTGGCGGGAGACGCTGGCGGCGATGTCGGCCTTGTTCTGGTGGTCGGCGAAGACGACCTGGACCGGCGCGCCCTTGACCTTGCCGCCGAAATCCTCCACCGCCATCTGCGCGGCCACCACCGAACCGCGGCCGGCGAGGTCGGCATAGATGCCGGTCATGTCGTCAAGCACGGCGATCTTCACCACATTGTCGGAGATCTGCGCCTGTGCCGTGCCGGCCGATGCGCTGATCGCGGCGAAGGCGGCGATACCCGCGAGCAGAGCAGTCTTGAGCGTCTTCATGCGTTTGTCCTCCCGGTTCCGGTTGATTTGAAGAGTCGTCTCAGCCTTTGGCCACCGCCGCGTCACGCAGCAGGCGACCGAGCAGGAACTGGTCGCTGTCGCCATGGGCCAGCCTCGTCTGGTCGGCCTGGGCGTCGATGGCCCGCTTGGTCATGCGCAGGGACAGCGGCGGGACCGCCGCCGCGTCGCGCGCCATCCGCAGGCTTTCATCGACCGCGGCGCCATCCTCCGCGACGAGGTCCGCCAGCCCCCAATCGAGCGCCCGCGCCGGATCGACCCGCAGGTCGGTAAACAGCAGCCGCTTGGCCCGCGCCGGACCGACCAGAGAGACCAGGCGCGGCAACCCGCCCCAGGCGAGGTTGAAGCCGAGCCGGGCCTCCGGCAGCCGCAGATGCGCGCCCCGTCCGAAGACCCGCAGGTCCAGCGCCAGCGCCAGCACGCCGCCGCCACCGACCGCCGGCCCCTCGACAGCGGCGATGGTGAGTTGAGGAACCGCCGCCCAGGCGTCGCACAGGGCGCGTCCGCGCTCGACCGCGGCGTGCTGTTCCAGCACATCCGCGCTGGTAGGCCAGAGCAGCGGATCGGACAGGTCGATTCCGCCGGAAAACACCGTGGCGGTGCCGGTCAGCACCACCGCCCGCACCGTGGTGTCGGCACGCAGGCGGTGGGCGACGTCGGTCAATTCCTCCATCGCCGATGCGCTCAGCGCATTGGCCCGCCCACCGCGGTCGTAGCGGACCAACGCCACCCCGTCCACATGCTCGATTGAAACGAGATTCATCCCGTTTGCTCCTCCCCATCAGGGCTTCGCCAGCCCCGCCGGCCGTTATCGTCGATGTCTTCTGCCTAACATTCTACTGAGTATGTTGCAATCTTTTGATTGGCGGTGCAAACATATCGACGGCAGCCGCCATCACGGGCGCGAGGTCCGCGGTCCGGACAGGGTTTGAAAAGAACAGGGAGGGTTTTCGGCGATGCACGGCGATGATTGGGTGCGGATCCCCACGGCGGACGAATGCGTGCTGCGCAATCTTCTGGAAGGTCAGGCCGCGCGGCAGCCCGACGCGCTGTTCGTCACCTTCTGGCGGGGCGAAAGCTGGAGCTATCGCGAGACGCTGGAGCGTGTCCGCCGCCGCGCCGCGGCCCTGCGGGCGCAGGGGGTGCGCCAAGGTGACCATGTTCTGTGCTGGATGGGAAACGGGCCGGATCTGCTGACCGCCTGGTTCGCCATCAACTATCTCGGCGCGGTCTATGTGCCGCTCAACACCGCAAGCCGCGGGCGCCCGCTGGAGCATATGCTGGACAATGCCGGGGCCTCGATCCTCATCGCCCATGCCGCCCTGATCGGCCGTCTGGCGGAGATAGATCGCGGGCCGCTGGTCAGGATCCTGACCGTCGGCGCGGCGGATTCCGATCCGCCGGAACTACCCGGCGTCACCGTCGCGCCGCTGGTCGATGCGCCGGCCGATGCCGATCTGACCCTGGCGCTCGACCGGCCGATCCAGCCCTGGGACCCCCATGCGATCATGTACTCGTCGGGCACCACCGGAGCCGCCAAGGGTGTCGTGACCTCCTACGTGCAGATTTACACAATGGGGCCGGACGCCTTCGACAGCATCGCGGCAGACGACCGCTGCATGATCTGCGGGCCGATTTTCCATTGCGGCAGCACGCTTTACGTCTATTGCATGCTGGGCAAGGGCGGATCCCTGGCAATGGTTCCGGAGTTCCGGACGCCGGACTTCTGGGACTCGATCCGCGACTCCGGCAGCACAGTGGTCCTGCTTCTGGGCATCATGGCGAATTTCCTGCTGAAGGCGCCGCCGGATGCGCGGGACCGCGACCATACTCTCAAGAAGGTTTTCATTGTCCCGTTCGGCGAGGATGCGCCCCGATTCGGTGCGCGCTTCGGTGTCGAACTCCACACCGTCTACAACATGACCGAGATCGCCAGCCCCCTGACGGCCGGGCCGCGGACCGCCGGACCGGACGGGATGGTGCCGGGCCTGTGCGGCCGCGCCAGACCCTGCTTCGAACTGCGGGTGGTCGACAGCAACGACGCCGAGCTGCCGCCGGGCACGGTCGGCGAACTGATCATCCGCTCGCACCGGCCCTGGGCGCTCGGCTCCGGCTATTACCGGAACCCGGAGGCGACGCTGGCGTCCATGCGCAACGGCTGGTTCCATACCGGCGACGCCTTCCGCATGGAGGCGGACGGCCGCTTCTTCTTCGTCGACCGCCTGAAGGATGTCATCCGCCGCCGTGGCGAGAACATCTCCTCCTTCGAACTGGAGGCGGAGATCTGCGCCCACCCGGCGGTGCGCGAGGCGGTGACGGTCGCCGTGCCCAGCGATGTCGGCGAGGATGAGGTTCTGGCGGTCGTCGCCCCAATTCCCGGCGCTGCGATCGACCCTGCCGAACTGGTCGGTTTCCTGGCAGCCAGGGTGGCGCACTACATGGTGCCGCGCTATGTCCGCGTGGTGGAGGAGCTGCCCAAGACGGCCAGCGGCAAGCTCCAGAAGCACATGTTGCGCGCCGACGGTCTGACGGAGGATTGCTGGGACCGCGAGGCAGCGGGCATCCGCCTCAAGCGCGAAAGGCTCGGCTGAGAGGCGGTCGAACGCATCGGGTTTTCGACGATGGCGGAGGCCCCTTCTCCCATGATGGGAAAGGGGCTTTCCCTCATGCCGGCGCGTTCAGTCCCTGCATGATCGAACCCACGATCTTGTCTGCGAGGATCTCGCGGTCGTCACGGGTCTCGGCCGGGCGGGGGCGGTACCAGATCGACAGCCAGTTGATGGCGCCCAGCGCCACCTTGACCGCCACCGACACGTCGCCGGTGCGGATCGAGCCGTCCTCGACCCCCTCGTAGGCGACCCGCTTGAACAGGCTTTCGAAGTCGTTGCGCACGGTCATCAGCTCGGCCAGCGTGCGGCGCTGCTCAGGCGTCGTGGCGCCGAAGCGGTGCATCTCGACCCCCTGCACGACCACCGCCTCAAGCGCGAGATTCTCCATCATCGACAGGGCGTGCTGGCGGAACATGGCGCTCAGGCGCTTGGCCGCCGGCTCCGGCCCCTTCATCACCGGGGTGACGGCCTCGAAGTTGCGCCGCATTCCCTCGCGGTGAACGTCGAAGAACAGCTCCGTCTTCGAGCGATAATAATGGTAGATGCGCCCCTTCGTTGCACCCAGACGCCGTGCCACATCGTCGATGCTCGTCGCGTGATAGCCCTGCTCCATGAAGCATTCGGCGGCGGCAATTAGAATATCGATGTTCCCGGTCTTGTCGATGCGGGGTGACAGCTGGCTCTTTTCACTGCTCATCGTCCAGTTCCAACTCGATTATTTCGTCGGCGGTCAACCCGCTCCGTCCACATCGTCCCTTCGCGGCACCCCGGCAATGGCCGCTCATGCGAAGCTAGGACCAATCCATCCCACAGGCAACATTTCTGCCTGGACAGAGCGGGCGGGCTCACATACTACTTGGTAGGTTTTTTGTGCGTGACGCAAGCAAACTTTGCGGCGAGCGCACCCGACCGAAGGCCAGACGGATATGGCCCACACGACCACGGCCCAAACGAACATGGGAACGCGCCCAATGAACGAAGCCATTCCCGCCGGGGATCTGGAACTGCGCGTCGGCGGCGAGATCGGTGTGTCGCGCTGGTTCGCAATCGACCAGACGCGCATCGACTCCTTCGCCGACGTCATCGACGACCGCCAGTTCATCCATGTCGATCCCGAACGGGCAAGCCGCGACACTCCCTTCGGCGGCACCATCGCCCATGGCTTCCTGTCGCTGTCGCTGCTGACCGCGATGGGCGAGGGCGTGCTGCCGACGATCTCCGGAGAGGCGATGGTCATCAATTACGGCTTCGACCGCGTCCGCTTCCTCGCCCCGGTCAAGTCCGGAGCGCGGGTCCGCGCCCGCTTCGTGTTGAGCGAGGCGACCCGCCGGTCGGATCGGGAACTGGTCGCGCGCTATGCGGTGACGGTGGAGATCGAAGGCGGCGGAAAGCCGGCCCTGGCGGCAGACTGGATCATCCTGACCCACTTGAAAGAACAGGTGAACGCAGCATGAGCATTCAATCGAACGAAATCGGTCCCGACGGCATCCGCTTCGACGGGCGGGTCGCCATCGTCACCGGGGCGGGGAACGGGCTGGGGCGCGGCTACGCGCTGCAACTGGCGGCGCGCGGCGCCAGGGTGGTGGTCAACGACCTGGGCGGCGGGCGCGACGGCCGCGGCGCCTCCGACGCCGCCGAGACGGTGGTCGCGGAGATCCACAGCCGGGGCGGCGAGGCCATCGCCGACGGCGCGAATGTCACCGACCCGGCGCAGGTCGCCGCCATGGTCGAGCGCACCATCGGCCTGTGGGGCCGCATCGACGTGCTGATCAACAACGCCGGCATCCTGCGCGACAAGAGCTTCGCCAAGATGGAGCTGGAGGATTTCCGCTCGGTCGTCGACGTGCATCTGATGGGGGCGGCCAACGTCACCCACGCGGTCTGGCCGATCATGCGGGCGCAGGGCTATGGCCGTGTCCTGATGACGACCTCGACCTCGGGCGTCTACGGCAATTTCGGCCAGTCGAATTACGGCGCGGCGAAGGCCGGGCTGGTCGGGCTGATGAACGTCCTGCATCTGGAGGGCATCCGCAACGGCATCCACGTCAATGCGGTCGCCCCGACGGCGGCGACCCGCATGACCTCCGACATCCTCGACGAGACGGCGCTGGCCCGGCTGAACCCGGATTTCGTCACCCCGGCGGCGCTGTTCCTGGTGTCGGAGCAGGCGCCGAGCCGCACGGTGATTCTCGCCGGCGCCGGCACTTACGCCCGGCTCGCCATCGTCGAATCGGACGGCGTCTTCCTGCCCGAGGGCGAACGGACGCCGGAGGCCGTGGCCGCCCGCTTCGCCGAGATCGCCTCGCTCGACCGCCAGCACGAGATCGACGCCGGCCTGAGCCATGTCGACCGCATCCTGAAGCGCGCGGCGGACGCCGCCGGCTGACAGTGGGGAGAAGACCGGTGAGAGAAGCCGTCATCGTATCGACCGCCCGCACGCCCATTGGCAAGGCCTACCGCGGCGCCTTCAACGACACCCAGGCGCAGGCGCTGGGGGGACACGCCATCGCCCATGCCGCCTCCCGCGCTGGGATCGATCCCGCCGAGATCGACGACGTGGTGATGGGGGCGGCCTTGCAGCAGGGCGCCACCCACATGAACATGGCCCGGCAATGCGCGCTGCGCGCCGGACTGCCGACCTCGGTTGCGGCGCAGTCGGTGGACCGGCAATGCGCCTCCGGTCTGATGGCCATCGCCATCGCCGCCAAGCAGATCGTCGTCGACGGCATGACTGTTGCGGTCGGCGGCGGGCTGGAATCGCTGTCGCTGGTGCAGACCGACTGCATGAACGTCGAGCGTTGGCGCGATCCCTGGCTGGTCGAGCACCGCCCCGACGTCTACATGGCGATGATCGAGACGGCGGAGATCGTGGCGGCACGCTACGGCGTGCCGCGCGAGGCGCAGGACGCCTACGCCGCCCGCTCCCAGGCGCGCACCGCCGAAGCGCAGGACGCCGGGCGCTTCGACGCGGAGATCGTGCCGCTCACCACCGCCATGACCCGCCTCGACAAGGCGACCGGCGAGACCACCCGTCATACGGTCACACTGGACCGTGACGAGAGCAACCGGCCGGACACCACCTTGGCCGGGCTGTCGGCGCTGAAGCCGGTGTTCCGCGACGGCCAGCAAATCCGGGAAGGGCGCTTCGTCACCGCCGGCAACGCCTCGCAATTGTCGGACGGGGCGTCGGCCAGCGTGCTGATGGAGGCGGCAGAGGCCGAGCGCCGGGGCCTGCACCCGCTCGGGCTCTACCGGGGCATCGCGGTCGCCGGCTGCGACCCGGACGAAATGGGGATCGGCCCGGTCTTCGCGGTGCCGAAGCTGTTGAAGCAGCACGGCCTGACCGTCGACGACATCGGGCTGTGGGAGCTGAACGAGGCCTTCGCCGCGCAGGTAATCCACTGCCGCGACCGGCTCGGCATTCCCGACGAGCGGCTGAACGTCAACGGCGGTGCCATTGCCGTCGGTCATCCCTATGGAATGTCGGGCGCCCGCCTGGTCGGCCATGCCTTGATCGAGGGCAGGCGCCGGGGCGTGCGCCATGTCGTCGTCACTATGTGCGTCGGTGGCGGCATGGGCGCCGCCGGCCTGTTCGAAGTCGCCTGAGCCCCCGAAAACGAACCAGAGACAGGGAGGAACCCTCATGGACCGCAAGCACGACACCCGCGCCTCCTACCCCCATTTCCAGATCGTCCCGACCCGGTGGATGGACAACGACGCCTATGGCCATGTCAACAACGTGGTCTATTACAGCTACTTCGACACGGTGGTGAACCAGTACCTGATCGAGAACGGCGCGCTCGACATCGAAACCAGCCCGGTGATCGGCTTGGTGGTGGACACCGGCTGCAGCTATTACGCGCCGGTCAGCTTCCCTGACCGGGTCGAAGCCGGGCTGCGCGTGGCGCGGCTGGGCACCAGCAGCGTCCGCTACGAGGTCGGACTCTTCCGCAACGACGATCCCACCCCGGCGGCCTGTGGCCATTTCGTGCATGTCTACGTCGATCGCGAGACGCGCCGCCCCGCAGCGCTGCCGGAGAAACTCCGCACGGTGCTCGGGCGGCTGGTCACGCCGGCCGAAACCGCCTGACCCCTTTCCGGTGAGGACCGAGACATGATGGACTTCGTGTTCGAAACCACGCGCAAGCTGGTGTGCGAGGTGGGGGCGGCGGCCCGGCTGGGTGAGATGGCCAAGGAGCTGGGCATCCGCCGCGCGCTGATCGTCACCGACGCCGGTCTGGTGGCGGCCGGGTTGCTGGAGCCGGTCGAGGCCGGCTTCAAGACCGCCGGCACGGCATGCACCCTGTTCTGCGACGTGCTGGCCGACCCGCCGGAAGAGTCGGTGGCGCTGGCGGTCCAGGCGGCGCGCGCCGCCGGAGCCGACGGGGTGATCGGCTTCGGCGGCGGCAGCTCGCTCGACACCGCCAAACTGGTCGCCCTGCTGGCCGGCACGCCGCAGGAACTGCCGGATATCTACGGCATCGGCCTCGCCAAGGGGCCGCGCCTGCCTCTGATCCAGGTGCCGACCACCGCCGGCACGGGATCGGAGGTGACGCCGATCGCCATCGTCACCACGCCGACCAGCGAGAAGAAGGGGGTGGTGTCCAGTCTGCTCTACCCCGATCTGGCGGTGCTCGACGCCCGTCTGACGCTCGGGCTGCCGCCGCGGGTCACCGCCATGACCGGCATCGATGCGATGGTCCACGCCATCGAGGCCTACACCACCCGCCACAAGAAGAACCCGCTGTCCGACAGCCTCGCGCTGCGGGCGCTGGGCTTGCTGGGCGGCAACATCCGTGCCGTCATCGCCGACGGGCGCGACGTCGCCGCCCGCACGGCGATGCTCCAGGGCTCGCTGCTTGCCGGCATCGCCTTCGCCAATGCGCCGGTCGGGGCGGTCCACGCCCTGGCCTACCCGCTGGGGGGCCATTTCCACGTGCCGCACGGACTGAGCAACGCGTTGATGCTCGGACCGGTGCTCGAGTTCAACCGACCGGCGGCCGGGGAGCTCTATGCCGAACTCGCTCCGGCGATCATGCCCGGCCGCTCCTTCGCCACGCCGGACGAGGCGGCGGCTGCCTTCATCGACGCCATGCGCGATCTCGTTGCTGCCATGCCGATGGAGCAGCGGCTGGAACAGCTTGGCGTGCGGCAGGATGATCTGCCGATGCTGGCGGCTGACGCCATGAAGGTGCAGAGGCTTTTGATCAACAATCGGTGCGATGTCCGCTACGACGATGCCTTGGATCTCTACAGACAAGCATGGTGAAGAGGCGGTTCCGTGGTGTTGGTGCATCGAGGTCAGCATAGGCGCACTGATGCTGACGATATCCCTTGATCAGGCGACGCGGACGGAGTTTAGGCGTGCTTAATCGCTCATCCGGTTCAGGATGGTGACGCCGATGGCGGCTTCGGCCTGCTGGCCGGGCAGAGTGCGAGCCCAAAGCGGTACCGTCAACTCGTTGATCCTGGTGGTTCGGGAGGGCGTGAACTACCCACGGACGCCCGACGCCCGACGCCGGGCGATCACGCGGCCAACGGCGCGCCGGCGACCTCGGCCCAGATGGCGAATGCCTGGGCGCGGGCGGCGCGGT
>NZ_JBCEBL010000059.1:0-12367 GCF_049472615.1 Azospirillum sp. 11R-A
GTCGGTCTTGTGCCTCGGTGACCTGGTGGTCATGGCGAGGTGTCAAACACCCGATCCCATCCCGAACTCGGCCGTGAAAAGCCTCCGCGCCAATGGTACTGCGTCTTAAGACGTGGGAGAGTAGGTCGCCGCCAGGTCGCTCAGGCACAGGAGACGCTTCAATCCGAAAGCACGTATGCTTGCATCTTCACACACTTCGGAAACGCCCCGCCTCGAATGAGACGGGGCGTTTCGATGTTCACTTCAGGTTCATGCAGTTCGCGTAATAGGTGACGGTCGCCGGCCAGTCGGAGAAGATGCCTTCGACGCCGACCTGCTGGGCCAGCACATCGACAAGCTCATAGATCATGCCGTCGTTATTCACGATTTCGTTGATCGTCTTGTAGTAATATCCACCGCCCTTCTGCAGCGGGCCCGAGCGCTCCAGCGACCAGGTGATGATCTTCAGCCCGGCGGCCTTGGCTTCCCTGGCGTAGGCCGACGGGGCGATCCTACCATTCTCCACGGTCACCAGCAGTGGCAGCGACGGAGCGATGTAGTTGACGCCCATCTCCTTCAGCTCCTTCATCGAAGGCTTGAAGGTGGCCGGGTCCATGTGGTTGAAAGTCTTGTCGGTTTCGTCCCGCTCGTCCAGCAGGATGGCCTGTTTGGCGAAGGCCGGCTCGGCCTTGATCCAGTACAGAATGTCGGACAGGTTGAAGGACTGGGGGAAGACATCCTCCGGCGGAATGCCGGCGGCCTTGTATTCGTCGATCATTGCCTGGGCGTAATTTTCCTGGGTCCAGCCCTGATAGGGCATGTCGACCGCCGGAGCCTTCAGTTCGGGCGTGAATTTCAGACCCTGCGCCTTGACCAGTCGGATGTATTCGGCATGGGTCATCAGCGTGCCGCCGGACGCGGCATACAGGTCGGTGCGCCAAGCGGGCGTACCCTTCATATAGGCGTCGACGCTGGCCGCCTTGGTGTTGGCGGCATCCATCTTGCCGGTCAGGCTCTTGAACTCGGCCAGGGTGATGTCGCTGGTGCGGCATTCGGCCGAGGCCGGCTTGTCCCCGTCGGCCGGCACGAAGGGCTTGGTGCATTTCCTGGCCAAGTCGGTCGCCAGGATGTTGGTGGTGGTGTGCAGGTCGTTCTGGGCGTGGCGGCAGACGAGCTGCTTGTCGGCGGTGAAGGCCACGTCGCATTCCTGGATGCCGACACCCATCCGCGCCGCCGCGCGGTAGGACTGAAGAGTGTGCTCCGGGAACTGCATCGGCGCGCCGCGGTGGGCGATGGAGAAGAGCTTCTTCTCCAGGGGCTTGTCGGCACAGGCCTCCAGCTTCGCCTTCAGCTCCGGATTGCGGATCTGGTCGATCAGGAAATAGGGGCGGGGGCCGACCTCCACCGTTGCCGCCGAAGCGGCACCGGCGGGCAACGCCAGGGCCATGAAGAAAACCGGTGCGAACAGCCTGCGCATGGTGGTTGTGTCCTTACGGTGTCCGGGGCCTCACATGTGCTCGATCACCCGATATGATCTTATGCCGTTTCGATGAAGAAGCGATGACGCCGGGATATTTGGGCTTTTCGGGCACTAAGCTGAGTGTTTCAGGTGCCGCTTCACCGGCTATTAACATGTTTTTGCTGAATTCGACGGATGTGGTCCATCCCATGCGGTGATGACCTTGACGCTGGCGTGGTGATGGCGATGGGCGATTCGGACGATCTCTTCGACATGTATCGCAAGGACCACGCCGCGGCGGCGCTGACCGGTCCCGCCCTGGCGGCGGCGCTTGCTGACACGGTGAAGCGCAGCTTCGCCCAGATCGAGGAGCTTTGCGCCGATGTGACGCGGGCGCTCACCCAGGCGCGTTACACCACGAAGCTGGCACAGACGGTGACCGACCGGTCGAGCTACGTGCGGCTTGATCGCCAGTCGGAGACCTTCCGCGACTATCTGCGGAACTGGAGCCAGCAGCGGGCCGACAAGGGCGCCGGCGGCATGCATTGGGAGGCGCAGATCCTCGTCACCGACCATCGGCGGACGACGAAGGAGATCGGGCTGGGCGTCGCCTTCGAATGGCCGGGTGCGGGGGAGGAGGGCAGCCTCGCCTTCGTCGAATTCTGGCCGACCGGCGCCGGGGTGTCGCTGCCGTCTGATGCCCGCGGATTCCAGCGCGCGCTGGTCGCCAGCATCATCAAGCTGGAACAGGCCGGCGAGCTGTCCAGCGTAAAGGGCCGCTAAAGCCGATCAGATTCTAACAGGCGTCACAGCGTGGCGTTCAGACCGGAGGCCGACAGTTCCACCGGCCGGCGCGCCTGTCCGTCGCGGGCATAGGTGCCGTCGCTCGACGCCTTCTCCAGCGCCGTCAGCAGGTTGCGGTTGATGGTCAGCACCGCCTTGCGCAGGGCGACGAGGCCGGAAGCGTTGACCGACACCGCCCGTTCCAGCCGATCGATGCGCTCCAGCGTCATCGCGCGCAGATCGTCGGGCAGGCGGATGCCTTCGTCGCGGGCGCGCAGGAAGGCGCCTTCCAGCTGTTCGGCCATCGCCGCCTTGCGGTGGGCGAAGGCCTCCAGCCGGTCGAGCATGCCGGCGGCGATGCAGGCGGATTCCTCCTCCAGCACGGCGGACAGCGCTTCCACCGCATCGAGGAAGTCGCGCACCAGCAGGGCGGTGGCGCCGTCATAGCCGGGATCGGGAACGGCCGGTCCCTCGGCCTCGGCCTGTTCTGGCCGCAGGTCGGGGGCGAATTCGTGGATCAGGTCCTTGAGGGTGACGCTCATGAGCGCTGCTCCGCTTGGGAGGCGTAGAGGCGGGCGATCTCGTCGTGCGTCATCCTGCCGATGCCGAGCGTGCCGGATTCGGCGATGGCCTTGCCGTATTCCTGTAACATCATGCTGCGCCACGGCTTCTCCGCCGGGCCGCCGCCGCCGAACAGCGGGCTTTCGCGCATGCCTGCGAACATGCTTTCCATCAGCTGGCCGACCAGCATCGCCTCGAATTCCTTCGCGACCTTGTCGGCCGCTTCCGGGTTGGGGAGGGCCGGCGTCGCGGTTGCCGGCGTGGGGGTCGCAGGGCTGCGGAGGGTCGTTGCGGCGATGTCCATCGTCGTCTCTCCATCCTGGTCTGTTCATCGCGGTCTTGGGGGGGTCAGATGATTTCCAGATCGGCGTGCAGGGCACCGGCGGCCTTGATGGCCTGGAGGATGGCGACCATGTCGCGCGGCCCCACCCCCAGCGCGTTCAGCCCGTTGACCAGCTGTTGCAGGCTGACATTGCCGCCGACGGTCACGAACTGGCGGCCGTTGCCCTCCTGCACCTGCACGTCGGTGCGCGGCACGACGACGGTGGAGCCGTTGCTGAAGGGCTGCGGCTGCGACACCTGCGGCGTCTCCACCACGCGGACGGTCAGATTGCCCTGGGTGATGGCGACGCGGCTGACCCGGACGTCGTCGCCGATGACGATGGTGCCGCTGCGCTCGTCCACCACCACGCGGGCGATGGCATCGGGGCGGACCGCCAGCTGTTCGATCTCGCCGATCAGGCGGGAGACGTTGCCGACATAGGCACCGGTGATCCGCACGTCGACGGTGGTCAGGTCGACCACCCGGGCGTTGCCGGTACCGAGCCGGCCGTTCACCGCGTCGGCGATGCGGATCGCCGTGGTGAAGTCGGGGTTGCGCAGGGCCATCCGCACCGCGCCGACATCGTTCAACGCGAATTTCAGCTCGCGCTCCACCGTGGCGCCGTTGGCGATGCGGGCGGTGGTCGGCACGCCCTTGGTCACCGTCGCTGCCGCTCCGCCGGCGGTGAAGCCGCTGACCGACAGCGGTCCCTGGGCCACGGCGTAGGCCTCGCCATCGGCGCCTAGCAGCGGCGTCACCACCAGCGTGCCGCCCAGCAGGCTGGTGGCGTCGCCGAGCGCCGAGACCGTGACATCGACCGTCGTCCCCTGGCGCGGGAAGGGCGGCAGGCTGGCCGTCACCATCACCGCCGCGGCGTTGCGGGTGCGCAGGGTCTCGCCGCGGGTGTTGATGCCCAGCCGCTCCATCATCCCCTTCAGGCTCTGTTCGGTGAAGGGGGTGTTGATCAGCCGGTCGCCGGTGCCGTTCAACCCGACGACAAGGCCGTAGCCGACAAGCTGGTTGCGGCGCACCCCGTCGAAGGTGACCAGATCCTTCACCCGCGTCTGCGCCGCCGCGGGCACGGCCGACAGCATGCCGAGCGCCAGCAGCAGCCCGCCGGCCAGCACCATGGCGCGGCGCAAGGCGGGCCGGAGCCGGTACGATAGGGGGACCTGGATGCCGGGGCTCATTGCGATAGGCCTAGAGGTAGTTGGTCAGGTGCAGCTTGGCGATGCGCGCGGTGGCGCTGGAGGTGGCGTCGATCTGCGCCTCCAGCTGGCTGATCCGCGTGCTGGCCTCGTAGGGATCGACCCCTTCCAGATTGTCGATCTGCAGGCTGAGGATCGACTTCTGCGTCTTGTGCTGCTCGGCCAGCGTCGCGACCTGGGCGCGCTGGATGCCGAGCTGAGCCGTCGCCTCCCGCAGCTTGCCCAGCCCGCCGGACAGCTTGTCGACCGCCGTCCTGATGTAGTCGGGATAGGCGTCGACATCCATCTGCGAGGTGTCGACCGCCGCCAGCATGTAGATGCCTTCCAGCATCTGCCGCATCATCGGGTCGTTGGCCTGCACGCCATAGGCGATGCCGGTGGACTCTGCCGGCTGGCCGCTGACGCGCGGTGAGGCGGTGCCGCCGGGCTGGAGCGCCGTGGTGCCGGTGTAGAGGCCGCCTTCGAAGCTGTCGGTCAGCGGGGCCGGGGCCGGCGTCGCCGGGTCGCGCACCGCGAACAGCTCGTCGAGCCGGGCGACGACCGCCGCGGTCTCCGCCGCCGTCTTCGGCATGTCGGTGCCGCCGGTGGCCGACTGGATGGCGTCCCGGACGATCTGCATCGGCGAGCGCAGGCCCGACTTGTCGCCGTCGACATTGCGCATCGGCGGCTGGTCCAGCGCGGTGCCGGCGAAGAGATAACTGTTGCCGGACGAGGCGTTCAGCAGCCCGACCACCTGATCCAGCACGCCGCGCGCGCGGATTTGCAGAGACGTCCCGGTCGGCGACTGCTGCCCCAGCCCGGTGGAGGCGGCGGCCAGCAGGTCGGTGCCCGACGCGAGGATGCTGGTCATCGCGCTGTCCATCGTCTTCATCCGGCCGTCGAGCAGGTCGGTGGTCTTCACATACTCGTCGGTGCGGTCGAACAGGTTGCGCAGCGCGATGTCGCGGCCGGTGCCGGCGCCGATGGTCGCGGCGACGTCGGCATGGACGCCGGTCGACACCTCCTCGTTCGCGCGGGTCAGCTCCATCTGCTGCCGGGTCATGGTGCTTTGCAGCGACCGGCTCATCCCCAGCGTGGACAGGGCATTGTACAGCATCGGCTTACCCCTTGATCTGCAACAGGATGTCGATCATGCGGCCGGCGACCTGCACCACCTGGGCGCTGGCGCCGTAGCTCTGCTCGATCAGCAGCAGCTTCTGCATCTCGTCGTCGATGTTGACGCCGTCGCGGTTGATGCGGGCGGTCTCCAGCGTGTCGGCGCTGATCTTGCGCGCGTTCATCTCCGACTCCGCGCCGGTGCGGTAGCCCTGCTGGGCCGACACCATGGCGGTGGCGTAGCTGCCGAGCGTCGCGTTGGCCGGCATGTCGGTGGCGGCGAAGCTGCGGGTGCCGGTGAAGACGGCCTGGAAGGTCTCGATCTGCGTCTGGTCGCCCGGCTGGAGCGGGGCCGCCGCCTGGACGCCGCTCTGCACCCGCCAGCTTTCCGTCCGCACCGCGTCGTTGGCGGCGATACGCGAGGCCAGCCCAGCGGTGGCGCCATAGGCGGCACCGGCATCGGTGAACAGGCCGGGCTGGGTCGGGTCGGCCTCCGCCCCCTGGAAGGCCTGGACGAGGCCGGCGGCCAGCTCGTCCAGCTGCGCCATGGCGCGCGGCATGTCCTGCTTGACGGTCTGGACATAGCCCATGATGCGGCCGCTCTGGATTTCGCTGTCCGGGTTGGCCGACAGGGTGACGCCGTTCGCCATCACCTCGTCCCCCAGCAGGGTCAGCGGGCTTTCGCCCGGCGCCAACGGGTGGTCGAGCAGGGTCTGGCCGTTGCGGGTCATCACCACCACCTGGCCGTCCTCGCGGCTGTAGGTGCGGATGCCGATCTCCTGCGAGACCTGATCGAGCAGGCGGTCGCGCTGGTCGCGCAGGTCGCCGGCATCGCCGCCGCGCGTCTCCAGGGTCGCGATCTTGCCGTTGAGGTCGCTGATGCGCTGGAGCGAGGTGTTCACCGTATCGACGGAGGTCTGGAGCCGGCCCCTGGCGTCGTCCTGCACCGTCTGCGCCGCCTCGGCGGCACGGTTCAGCCCGCCGGCCAGCGCCACCGCCTGCGACACCACGGCGTTGCGGGCCGCGTCGTCGTTGGGCATGTCGTGCAGGCGGGAGAAGGCCTGCTGCAGTTTCGACAGCTGGGTCGAGACCGACTTCTCGTCCTGCGGCTGGCCCAGCACCAGCGCATAGTCGGCCAGCGCCGAGGCGCGCGCCTCCTGCCCGCTGTAGCGGCTGGTCTCGAACCGCGCGTCGCGGATCAGCAGCTCGTCCACCTTGCGGGCGACGGCGTCGACCCTCACCCCGGCGCCACGGCCGGCGGTGGTGACCGCCGACAGGTCGAGGTCGCGGCGCACATAGCCGGCGGTGGTGGCGTTGGCGAGGTTGTGGGACACCATCGCCGCCTGCTGCTGCGTCGTGCGCAGGCCGGACAGGGCGGACGTGAGGGCGAGTTGGACGCTCATGGCCGGAACTCCGTCGAGGCTGGGCTCAGCGCTTCAGGCGCGTGGTTTCTTCGACCATCTCGTCGGCGGTGCGCACCAGGGTGGCGCTGGACGAGTAGGCACGCTGCGTTTCGATCAGCGACACCAGCTCGGTCGCGATGTCGACGTTCGACTGCTCCAGCGCGCTGCCGACGACGCTGCCGGCGCCGCCCTGCTTGCCCGCACCCAGCGTCAGGGTCCCGGTGTCGGCCCCCAGCGTGTAGGTGTTGCCGTCCTGGGCGACCAGCCCGTCCGGGTTGGTGACGGTGGCGATCGGGATCTGGTACAGCGCCTGACGGGCGCCGTTGTCGTACATCACCCACAGCTTGCCGCTGTCGTCGATGTCGACCGAGGTGACCTGACCGACCTTGGCGCCGTCGCCGGTGACGGTCGGCACGTAATCGCCGTTCAGCTGGGTGAGGTTGCCGAGCGACATGGTGAAGCTGTCGGCGGTCGGCGTGGCCGGTGAGGTGACGGTGAGGCCCGGCATCGGGTCGAGCGGCAGGCCGGCGCCGTCCACCGGCTTGCCGGCATAGGGGCCGGTGGCGGCGAAGGTCAGCGTCACTGGCGCGCCGGTCACGGTATAGCCGGCCGGGCCGGTGGCGGTCAGCGTCCACTGGTTGGGGCCGGCGGCCTTGGTCCAGGTCATCGACAGGTCGAGCGGATTGCCCAGCCCGTCATAGAAGGTCGGGCTGCTGGTGAAGCTGTCGCCGGTGGCGGCCTGGGCCGGCAGGTTGCCGGAGAAATCCATCTGCGTCGTTTTGCTGCCGCCATAGACGAGATTGCCGACATTCACCGACTGGAGGTCGTCGAAGCGGGAGCTGCTGACGTTCGGCATGCTGCCGTCGGGGTTCAGCTTCCAGGCTTCCAGATACTGGCCGGCATTGTTATGCAGGAAGCCGGCCTCGTCGGGCAGGAAGCTCCCGGCGCGGGTCAGCGAATATTGCGGCGTGCCGGATGCCTTGTTGCCGACGACGAAGAAGCCGTTGCCGCTGATCGCCATGTCGGTGGACGAGCTGGTCCCGAGGATCGTGCCGTCCTGCTGCATCTGATAGTGCGTGGCGGACTGCACGCCGCTGGCGGTGTAGGTGCTGCGGCTGCCGGGCGAGGTGACCAGGGTGGAGAAATCCACAGTGGCCCGCTTGTAGCCGACCGTCTGCGAATTGCTGATGTTGTCCGAAATGGCGGCAAGGCGCGAGCTTTGCGCGGACATGCCGCTGACACCGGACCGCATGGCGCTGTAAAGGCTCATCCTTGGAATCCTCTGGTCAACCGTCGAACGGGCCGTCGCAGTGACGACGAACGGAAGGGAAGTTGTGCGTTCCGGGATTCTCCGCGGATGACTGGCGGGGTTAACGGTAGCGAAGGGATTTTAAAGGGGCTTTAAAGGAAAAAGCGGGCGGTTTTGTTAAAATGTGTAAGGCTTTTTCTGTTGATTGTTTTCCGCCTTGATCGCTCCTGCCTATTGCCCTGCCGGCCGTCGCAGCAACGTGATGCTGATCCGCCGGTTGCTGGGGTCGAGCGGGTCGCTGGCGCCGAAATGGTCCAGATCGGCACGCCCCTCCACCCGGACGATGCGCCCGCCCGGAATGCCGCTGGCCAGCAGCTCGCGGCGGGCGGCGTTGGCGCGGTCGCTCGACAGCTCCCAGTTGCCGTACTTCGCATCCGGCGCATAGCCCAGCGCATCCGTGTGGCCGGTGATGCCGATGGGGTTCGGCACCGACGCCAGCGCCGCGGCCACCATCCGCATCAGCCGCCGGCCCTGATCGTTCATCTGGGCCGAGCCGACCTTGAACATCGAGAAGCGGGCCTGATCGGTCAGCTGGACTCGCAAGCCCTCCGGCACCTGCTGGATCACCAGACTGGCTTGCAGGGCGCTGAGGTCCGGCGACGCGGCGATGCGCTGGCGGAGATCCCGTTCGAGCGACTCCAGCGCCGCCTTCTCCGTCAGTTCCGAGGACTGGCGGTCGAGCAGCGCCTCCAGCTCCGCACGGGTGGCCTGGACAGTGGGGGCCGGTGCTTCGGTGGCGGATGCCGCCGGTGCGCTCTCCGTCGCGGGGCGCAGCAGATCCACCGGCGGAACCGTGCCGCCCGGCGGGTGGGGCATCGGATCCCTGCGGCCGGCCGGCTGGCGGTCGCTGTCGCCGACCGAGGCGACGACGGGCGGGGAGGCGACCGGGCTCGCCTGATCGCCGGCGGCGTTCGGGGTGGTCAGCGACCCGCTCTTGTCGACCGAACGGCCGGCCAGCATGCCGTCGGCGCCGGAGTTGCTTTGCGACACCGCGACCGGATTGAAATAGTCGGCGATGCCCTTGCGCTGTTCGGTGGTGGTGATGTTCATCAGCCACATCACCAGGAAGAAGGTCATCATCGCCGTCACGAAGTCGGCGTAGGCCAGCTTCCAGGTGCCATTGTGCTCTTCCTCGTCATGATGGCTGCCGAGGTGGCGCTTGACGATGATCGGGGGCAGGGCGGTCTTGCGCGGCATGGCCGGTCACGCCGCCTGGCGGCCGTCGCGGGCCTTGGCCTGCGACGACAGAGCGGTGGCGACCTCCACCTCGGCAAGGCTGGGCTGGATGTCGGTGTACAGCACCTTGCGGGCATATTCGGCGCAGACCTGCGGCGGGCTGCCGCGCAGGTAGGCGCACAGCGCCGCCTTGATGCAGAAATACATGTTCAGTTCCGATTCGCGGCGCTGGCGGGCGGCGCTGGCGATGGGACCGACCATGCCGTAGGACAGCAGCACGCCGAGGAAGGTGCCGGTCAGCGCCCCGCCGATCATCCGGCCCAGCACCTCCGGTGCCTCGCTGATCGCGCCCATGGCGTTGATGACGCCCAGCACCGCGGCGACGATGCCCAGCGCCGGCAGCGCGTCTGCCAGATTCTGCAACGCCTTCGGCACTTGGTTCAGCTCGCGGCCCAGCGTGTCCAGTTCCTCCGCCATCAGCGATTCCAGGTCGTGCGGGTTGTCCTGCCCCAGCGCGATCAGGCGCAGATAGTCGCACAGGAAGGTGATGCAGCGGTCATAGCGCAGGACGTTGGGATACTGGGTGAACAGCGGGCTGTCGGCCGGCTTGTCGATGTCGGCCTCAATCTGCGACATGCCCTTGGACTTGGCGACGCGCAGCAGGCCGTAGACCAGCGCGATCATGTCGAGATAGTCGTTCTTGGGGGTGGTCCGGCCGCGGGCGATGGTGCCGACGGCGCGCAGCGTGTCGCGCAGAACCGCCGGGCTGTTGGCGATGGCGAAGCCGCCGATGCCGGCGCCGATGATGATGACGATCTCCACCGGCTGCCACAGCACTGCCATCCGCCCGCCCATCGCGTAGAACCCGCCGAGCACGCTGGCAAACACCGCGATCAACCCGAACATCAAGCGCATGTCTTCTTCTCCGGATGTGCAAAGGCCATCGCGATTGGGGGCAACGGTCCGCCGACGCTACAGCCCGCCGTTTAAAGCGGCTTTACGGATCGGGGCCGCACAAGGTCAGGGGGACTTCCGCCACCCGCGCGCCAGCCGGTCGAGCGCGGTCGCCGCGGCAAGGTCACGCTCCACCGACTCCGCGCGCAGCGGCCCGTCGGCGGGCGGCGGGGCGAGCGCATCGAGCAGCCCGGCCCAGCGGGTGCCGGCCAGCCGCGCCCGCTGGGCCGGGCCGAAGCCGCGCAAGCCTTCCGCGTCGCCGGCCAGATAGGCCGACAACCCCTGCAAGGCCAGATCGTCGGCCGTCGGTTCCGCCCCGGTGGCGGCCAGCTCGGCGAAGGCGCTGCGCGCCGCCCGCCATTCGCCGGCCGCGAACAGCCCCTTGGCCCGCAGCCGCGCCGCCTCCGCCCCGCCCAGGCCGCGTAGCGCGTCGAGCGCCCGCACGGTGTCGCCGTCGCCGAGCAGCGCGTCGGCGCGCAGCAGGGCGCGGCGTTCGGCCAGGGCCGGCTCCAACGCCGACCCGCCGGTGCGGGCCAGCACATCCAGCGCCTCGCCCTCGCGCCCGCCGTCGATCAGGGAGCGGGCCAGCGTCGCGCCAAGCTCCGCCCGGCGCGGCCCGGTGGCGCCTTCCGTCAGCGCATGCAGGATGCGGGTCGCCTCCAGCCCATAACCGTCGCGCAGCAGCAGCGTGGCGAGCCTCAGGCGCAGCCCGCCGTCCGGGCCGTCAACCAGCGTCACCAGCCGGCCGTGCCGCGCCTGCAACGCCAGCGCATAGAGCCCGCCCGGCGGCGACCGTTCCAGCCGGTCGAGCACCGCGGTCAGCAGGGTCCGCCCGGCCGCCAGCGCGTCGCGCCCGCGTGCGGTGGCGCCGAAGCGCCGTCCCAGCAGGCCGAAGATGTCGAGCGCCGCGTCGGTCCTGCCGCTGCGGGCATAGGCGCCGCCGAGCGCCGCCAGCGCATCCGTCTCGACATCGTCGCCGCGCCAGGCGAAGCGCAGGGCTTCCAGTGCCTTGATGGCGCCGTCCTCGTCCAGCCGCCCCAGGTTGCGGCGCAGCTCGATGGCGCGCACCTCGGCCCGACGGGCGAAGGGACCGCGACGCAAGCCCGCTGCGGCGTCATAGCGTTCGAGAGCCGCGTCCGGCGTCGCCTTCAGCTCCGCCAAGCGGCCGCGGAAATAATCGAGCCGGCCATCGGCCATGCCCTTCGAATCGACGGTGATCATCTCCAGCACGATCAGGTTCAGCGCCGTGCTGTCCCCCGCCTCGTCCGCCGCGGCGGCAAGCGTGGTCAGCAGCCGGCTGCGCAGGTCGGCCGGGTAGTCGAGCAGCCGGCGGAGCGCGATGGGCAGCCCCTCCTTCGCCGTCGTCCAGCGGGTCGGCGCCAGCGCGACGCTGCGCCAGACATGGTGGTCGGGCATGGCGCCGGCCGGCAGTTGGACGAACAGGTTGTCGTCGGGTGCGTCCTCGCGGTCGAGCGCGCGGAAGGCGTCGCCCAGGATGCGCAAGGCATAGCGCTGGTCGGGTGCCGGCGACAGGCTGGCCGCCGTCTCCAGCGCCGCGCGCCCCTCCTCGTCCATGGCGCGGGCGAGCAGGAAGCGGACCAGCGCGATCTGCGCCTCGACCCGCGCGCGGCCCTGCGCCGTGTCGAGCGCCCTTTGCAGAGCCTCGCGCGTGCGGTTGAAATCGTCCCCGGCCCAGCCGGCGAGATCCATCGCCCCGATGGGCGGCGGAGCGGGCGGCTTGGGCGGCTCGGCGGCTTGCGGGACGGGTTTCGCCGGGCGTTCCGGCATGCGCTCCAACTGGCGCAGGGTCTGCTGGATGCTGTCGCGGACTTCGCCTTCCAGGCTGGCGACGACGGGAAGAGACGCGTTCGCCCTCTCCCCCTCCTTCTCCCTCTCCCCCCCGGGGAGAGGGTCGGGGTGAGGGGGACGCACGGCGTTGCTATCCCGAGACTCCTCACCACGCTCCCCCCAACCTCCGGCGCCGCAACCGCGGCCACCGCATCCGGCGTCCCCTCCACTGCGTCCCCCGGGGCTCCCGGCTTCACCCCCGGAACCGGCGGCCCGCCGACATCGACGATCAGGTTACGCCGCTCCATGAAGCTCGCCACCCGCGCCCCG
>NZ_JBCEBL010000060.1:0-10705 GCF_049472615.1 Azospirillum sp. 11R-A
CTTGCCGGCCAGACGGCCAAGGCGACGGAGGAGATCGCCAGCCAGATCGGCGCCATCCAGCAGACGACGCAGGGCGTGGTGACGGCGATCACCGGCATCGGCGGCACCATCGGCAGCATCAACGACATCACCACCGCCATTGCCGCCGCCATCGAGGAGCAGGGTGCCGCGACCAATGAGATCTCCCGCAACGTCCAGCAGGCCGCGACCGGCACCCAGGAGGTCACGACCAGCATCGTTCAGGTGACGCAGGCGGCAGGCGAGGCAGGCGACGCTGCCGGTCAGGTGCTGAGCGCCGCCGGTGACCTGTCCCAGCAGGCGGAACTGATGCGCCGCGATGTCGAGAAGTTCCTGAGCGACATAAAGGCCGCCTGACGGCAGGTGTCAAAGGGCATCGCCGCCGAAACGGACGGTGGCGATGTCCTTACTCAGCGTCGCCGTCGGGCACGATGTCGGCACGGCGCCAGCCATCCTCACCCAGGCATTCCAGCGGGTGGAACTTCGCCTTGTAGGCCATCTTGCGGCTGTGGGCGATCCAATAGCCGAGATAGACATAGGGCATGCCAGCCAGCCGCGCCCGTTCGATCAGGCCCAGAATCAGGAAGGTGCCCAGGCTGCGGCGATCCTGGGCCGCGTCGTAAAAGCTGTAGACCGCCGAATAGCCGTCCGACAGCCGGTCGGTCAGCATGCAGCCCACCAGCTGTCCACGCTCGTCGCGTGCCTCCAGCAGGTTGGTGTCCGCCCTGCCCTCGTCGACCATGGCGGCGAAATCGCCCATCGCCATGCGGGCCATGTCCGAGTCGCCATGGCGGGAATTCTGGTACAGCGAGAACAGCCGGTACTGCTCCGACGTGGCGTAGGCCGGCCGTTCGCTCAGCGTCACCCCGTCGTTCAGCTTCAGGACCCGGCGTTGCGACCGCGTCGGCACGAAATCCGCGACCGGCACGCGCACCGGCACGCAGGCCTGGCAGTTGGGGCAGACCGGGCGATAGACGATGTCGTGGCTGCGGCGGAAGCCCGCCCGCGACAGGGTGGAGTTCACCTCGGTCGCATAGGGACCGATCAGACGGGTGAACAGCTTGCGCTCCACACGTCCGGGCAGATAGGGGCAGGGCATCGGCCCCGACCGGAAGAATTGCTGCAATGGACGCTGCGGCGGCTGGATGACCGACATTCTGAGCGACAACCACCACGACAATGACGAGGAGGCGGAGGAGTGCAAACCTCCCCCGCCGGACCCGAGCTTACTGCGACTGGCTCTGAACTGCCAGAGGAGGCTGGACGCCGAAGAAGGCTTGCGCGATTTCCGTGGTCACAATGCTCAGCTGCAGCTGTATCCAGTCGAGATACTCGTGCAGCCCGTCGCGCAGCACCGCGTCGATCGGACGGGACAGCAGGGCGCCCAGCAGCTCGTCCACCCGCTCCATCGCCGCCGATCCGCCACGCAGGTCGTAGCGCGAGCGCATCCGCGTCAGCACGCCGTCGATCTGCCGCACGCACATCACCACCGAGCGCGGGAAGCCCTCGTTGAACAGCATGAAGCCGGCGACGGTGGCCGGCGACATGCCGCGGGGATAGACACGGCGGAAGGCGTGATAGCCGGCGGTGGAGCGCAGGACCGTCGTCCACTGGCTGACATCCAGGGTGGAACCGACCTCCACCGGCGACGGCAGCAGCGTGTGGTACTTGATGTCAAGCAGGCGGGTGGTCTGGTCCGCCCGCTCGATATACTTGCCCATCTGGTAGAAGTACCAGCCCTGGTCGCGGTAGAAGGTGCCCTCGGTGATGCCCGTGTGGGTCTGGCATTCCTCCTTGATCCAGGTGCAGACCTTGGACAGGTTCTGGGCCGCCACGTCCTTGACCGACATCTCCAGCAGCTTGTTGTGGAACACGTTGATCTGCGTCCACATCTCCGTCGAGATCCAAGGGCGCAGCGTCCGCGCGTTCTCCCGCGCCATCCGCAGCATCGACAGCAGCGAATTGTGGTTCTGGCTGTCGAACATGTAATAGTGGACCACCGCCTCCGCCGTCGGACGGTCGTGGCGGCTGAAGAAGTCCTTCTCGTCGGCGTTCAGCTGGACGATGGAGAACCAGTTGGTGGCCCCGCGGGTGTCGCGCGCGAAGGTCTCGTGCACGTCGAGGATGCGAGCGAGATTCTCGGCCCGCTCCATGTAGCGGGCCATCCAGAAAATGCACTCGGCGTAACGGGACAGCAGGTTCATGCCGCACCACCTTCCAGAACCCAGGTGTCCTTCGAGCCGCCGCCCTGGGACGAATTGACGATCAGCGTGCCTTTCTTCAGCGCCACGCGCGACAGGCCGCCGGGCAGGACCCAACTGCTCTTGCCGGTGATGGCGAAGGGGCGGAGATCGACGTGGCGCGGTTCGATGGCGTCGTCGCAGACGGTCGGGCAGACCGACAGGTCGACGACCGGCTGGCTGATGTAGTTGGACGGATCGGCCAACAGCTTGGCCCGGCAATCCTCCAGCTCCGCCTTGCTGGCGCGCGGGCCGATGGTGATGCCGTAGCCGCCGGCCTCGCCCACCGGCTTCACCACCAGATCGGCCAGATTGTCGAGCGTGTATTGCAGGGCATCGGGCTCGCGGCAGATGCGGGTGTCGACGTTGGGGATGATCGGATCCTGGTCCAGGTAGTATTTGATCATCCGCGGAACGTAGCAGTAGACCGCCTTGTCGTCGGCGACGCCGGTGCCGATGGCGTTCGCCAGCGCGACGTTGCCCTTGCGGTAGGCCTCCAAGATGCCGGGCACGCCCAGCAGGCTGTCGGGATTGAAGGCCTTGGGATCGAGGAAGGCGTCGTCCAGCCGGCGGTAGATCGAATGGACAGGGGCCAGGCCGTTGGTTGTCTTCATGAAGACGCGGTCGTTGTCGACCACGAGGTCACGGCCCTCGACCAGCGGCACGCCCATCTCGCGCGCCAGGAAGATGTGCTCGAAATAAGCGGAGTTGTAGGTGCCCGGCGACAGCAGGACCACCTGCGGATCGTCGACCGGCGCGATCTCCACCATGGCGTCCAGCAGCTTGTGGCCGTAATTGTCCACCGGCCGGATGCCGATGTCCTGCATCAGGTCGGGGAAGACCCGCTGCATCATGTGGCGGTTTTCCACGACATAGGAGACGCCGGACGGAACGCGGCCGTTGTCCTCCAGCACGCGGAAGGTCCCAAAGCGGTCGCGCACCAGATCGGTGCCCATGATGTGGATGTAGGTGTTGAAGGGAACGTCCACCCCGATCATCTGCGGGCGGAAATTATGGTTCCCTTCGACCAGATCCCGGGGGATCACCCCGTCCTTCAGGATCTTCTGGTCGTGATAGATATCGTGCAGGAACAGGTTCAGCGCGGTGACCCGCTGCTTGACGCCCGCCTCCAGATGCTTCCATTCCGGTGCGGAGATCACCCGCGGGATGACGTCGAACGGCAGGATGCGGTCGACGGCGTCCTTGTCGGAATAGACGATGAAGGTGATGCCGAGATTGTAAAGCTCCCGCTCCGCATCCTGCGCGCGGCGGCGCAGTTCATCGAAATCGAGTGCGGCCAGCCTTTGGCGGATGAGCGCCGTGTGTTCGGCCGGCAAATCCATGGCTCCGAACAGCTCGTCGAAGTACAGGCCAGGATTGTAGGATGACAATAGGTCGGACGGTTTGCCCTCGGGTACGCTCACAGACTCCCCCGCGCTTGTATCTGACCGATCATCGCGGGCCGGGCGGCATCGCCCCGGCCATGTCGCATTGTGCAGGAAGTATGACGCATCGCCGCGCGCTTTGAACAGGGCAAACGCGCGCCCCGTTGTGCGACGCAGTGACAAAGCAAGAATTCGGACGCGGGTACTTCCGGAAATTAGCGCCAAAGTACCGGCGGCGCGGAAGTCTTATCGTGCTTTGGTGGGGGCGCCACCGCCACCGGACTGGCCGCCGGCCGACGGCGCCGCCTGGGTCTCGCGCAGCAGGACCATGGCGATGCGGCGGTTGCGCGGGCTGTTGGGCTGATCGGCGACCAGCGGGTCGCGGTCGGCCTTGCCGACGACGTCCTGGATTCGCGTCGGGTCGATGCCGCCGGCCAGCAGGGCGCGGCGGGTGGCGTTGGCCCGCTCGGTCGACAGATCCCAGTTGTCGCGGCCGGAGCCGGCAGGGAACGGAGAGCTGTCGGTGTGGCCGCTGATCGACAGCTTGTTGGGCAGCTTGGACAGCGCCTTCGCCACCTGCTGTACCAGCTGGCGGGTCTGCGGGTACATCTGGCCGGAGCCGCCGGGGAACATCGACACGCGGTCCTGATCGACGATCTGGATGCGCAGCCCCTCCGGGGTCTGGTCGATCATCAGGTTCTGCGCCAGAGGCTCCAGTTCGGGCACCGACTGGATGGCCTGCCGGATCTCGGTGGCGGCCTGCTGGAACTGGCGGGCCTCCTTGGCGGCACCCTGGAGGCTGTCCATCGCCTCCTTCACCCGCTCGCCGAAGTCGGACAGCTTCTCGCCGGGCTTCTGGCCGGGGATGCCCAGCTGCTTGGCCATCTCCTCCATCCGCTTCTGGAACTCGGCGCGGGTTTCGTTCGGCTTCTGGTCGGCGACATCGGCGTCGGGGGCAGCGCCGCTGGCCGACTTTCCGGGACCGGTGCCCTGGCCGGGACCGGAGGTCGATTCGGTCGGGTCGTCGGCATCCTCGGTCTGCTGCGCCGAATAGCCCGGCGGCCCGGACACCGGCACGTCCGCCGACATCGGCGAGCTGGGAGAGACCTGAGCACCCGGCACGGTGATGGTCTTGCCGCCCAGCATGCCGCCGGAGCCGGACTGCTCGCGGCTGACCGAGACCGGCGAGAAATAGTCGGCGATGCCCTTGCGCTGGTCCGAGGTGGTGACGTTGAGCAGCCACAGCAGCAGGAAGAAGGCCATCATCGCGGTCACGAAGTCGGCATAGGCCACCTTCCACGCGCCACCATGGTGGCCGCCGTGCCCGCCCTTCTTCTTCTTGATGATGATCGGCCGCTCGTCGCCGCCGGAATTCCCGCTCATGCCCTGGCCGTGGCGAATGGTTCACAGCCCGAAGGCCGATTTCCCGTATGCGATTTCTGGGCGCGGCGCCGCGGTGAAAGCAGCGGCCGACCACTGCGGCAGAACCCTGACCGGGTTTCATTAAGATCCGTTTAACGACGTTGTCGGGGCCGGAGTTGCAGCGGAGATGCAACGGCGATGGGGTGGAGATGCGGCTTGCGCCGGGTGGCGTGCTGGATTAATTCCCGGTATTTCCTACCTTGTGTGTCACCTTCACCGCCACCGGAGGGCGTGTGACCCACGCCGGCCCTCCTGCCCACGCTGCCCCTCCACCCTGCCCCATCCAGGCCCACACGACAGGACGTCATGATCACCGACCAGCCGATCGATCCCCTTGCGTTCCGTTCCGCCCTCGGCTGCTTCGCGACCGGGATCGCCGTCATCACGACCATCGCGCCCGACGGGCTGCCGCTGGGGGTCACGGTGAATTCCTTCTCGTCCGTGTCGCTCGACCCGCCGCTGGTGCAGTTCTGCCTGGGCCGCGCCGCGATGTCCTTCGAGGCCTTCAAGCTCGCTCCGCATTTCGCGGTGAACATCCTGGCCGCCGATCAGGAGGAGCTGTCCAACCGCTTCTCCCGCCGTGACCTGCAGGAGCGCTGGACCGGCCTGGAGACGACCGCCGGCCGCGGCGGCATCCGCCTGCTGACCGGCTGCCTCGCCACGCTGGAATGCGACCGCGAGCATCTGCTGGACGGCGGCGACCATGTCATCGTGCTGGGCCGCGTCCGCAAGCTGACCTCGCGCGACAGCGGCGATCCGCTGCTGTATTTCCGCGGCCGCTACGCCCGCCTGGGCTGAGCGCGTTTCTCAGCCGGTCGCGACCTACCCAGCCGCGCGGTGGAGGTCGCGACCGGTCAGGTGGATGTTGGCATCGGGGTCGAGCGCGCGGGCCATGATGCGCTGCTCGGCCGCCCGTTCGAACAGCGGGCGGTTCATGCAGACCTGCTGAACCGCCTCGTCCGGCTTGGGCGTGTGGCCGACGATGCCCTGCAAGGTGCGGCGGGTGACGAGGACCCGGCCCTGATATTCCCCGACCTGCACCGCGAACTCCACGGCGTCGGCCTCCTCGTTCCAGATTGGATCGTCGGGAAACAGGAAGATGGGCATCGGGTCCTCGATCGGCGTGAATCACTTCAGGACATAGGTGATATCATAGCCGCTGCGTTTGAAGCGCGTCTTCAGCAGCGTGCCGTCCGCCGCATACCAAAGATCGCGTTCCACATCGCCCTCGATGCGGTGATGGGCGGCCTCCAGCGCCTTGCCGCCGGCTTCCACCGTCTCCGCCCCGACCTTGCGCGCCGCCACCTTGTAGGGCGCCGCGTCGATCACCGACAGCAATTCCCTGTGCTTCAGCACGTCCGGCGTCCACAGGGTCAGCGGCAGAACGCCGGCCGGTGCCTGCTGGACCTTGCCGTCCACCGTCAGGCGGTAGCCGCCGGCATCGCGCGCCATCTCGATCTTGTGCGGCGTGCCGTCATCGTCGGTGGTGGCAATCATCGATTCGAGCACCCCGCCCCTCCACATCTCCTCCCGCTTGTGGTCGTAGCGGAAGTTGATGAACAGCACCTTCACCCGCGTGGTGGCGGTGACGGTGACCTTGGTGCGGTCGCCCTGTGGCTCGATCTTCACCTGCTCGCTGCCGATGGGGTCCTCGCCCATCAGGATCTGGTAATTCAGCGTGCGTGCGGCGCCCTGCGCGCAGGCGGAGCCCGGCAGGCCGGTCAGCAGGGTGGCCGCCATCAGGGCAGCCGACAGGGTGGCGCATTTCGTGCGCGTCGTCGTCATGTGCATTTCCTCCCGGTTGGTCTGTCTGGCGGCTCTTACGGCCGCTCAGTCGTCCAGCAGCTGCGCCAGCTTCATCGCGACGCCCATCGAGCCCTCGACCTTCAGCTTGCCCATGGTGAAGGCCAGCATCGGGTTCAGCTTGCCGTTGATCAGCTTCTGCAGGTTCTCCGGCGAGATGCGGATGGTGCAGTCGGACTCGGCATCCTCACGGCTGATGCTGATCGGGCTGGCACGGCCATCGACCCGGATCACCTCGCCCTCCTTGCCTAGCAGGAAGCGGACCGAGGCGTTGAGCGAGCGCAGATCGCCGCTGCGACTGCGCAGTTCCTGCAGAATGTCATCGACCATGAAAGCGTGCCCTCAGGATTGTTCGTAGGACTGGTCTTGACAGTAGGCGCGCATTACGTTTACGTCAACGTCATAACGAAAGCGTTTCAGACGCCCACCGCCCCGTTTGCCGCCTTTCGGTGCAGGCTGCCAGGTGATCCGGAACGCGCCACCGCCAAGGGGAGCGAAACATGCCCGAGCCGCTTGCGCAGAGCGCCAACCCGCCCACCGCAGCCGTAAACGTTGCCGCCGATGATGCCGCCCATCCCTGGCTGACGCACTATCCGAACGGGATCGCCTGGGACCAGCAGTTCACGCCGATGCCGCTGCACATGCTGTTCGAAGAGGCGGCCGGGCGCTATGCCGACCGTCCCTGCCTGGATTTCATGGGCCGCCGCTACAGCTATGCCGAGGTTCTGGATCTGGTGAACCGCGCCGCCCGCGGCTTCCAGGATCTGGGCGTCGGGCCGGGGGTGCGGGTGGGCCTGTGCCTGCCGAACTGCCCGACCTACGTGATCTCCTATTTCGCGGTGCTGAAGGCCGGCGGGACCGTCGTCAATTACAACCCGCTCTATGTCGAGCGGGAACTGGAGCACCAGATCACCGACTCGCAGACCGAGATCATGGTGACGCTGGACCTGAAGCAGATTTACCCGCGCGTCGCCGCGATGCTGGCGCGCACGCCGATGAAGCGCATCGTCGTCTGCCGCATGGCGACCATCCTGCCGGCGGTGAAGAAGGCGCTGTTCAGCGTGCTGAAGCGCGGCGAGCTTGCCGTCGTGCCGCGTGACGACCGCCATGTCGATTTCGGCAGCCTGCTGACCAATGACGGCAAGCTGCGCCCGGTGCGCATCGACGGACTGCGCGACGTCGCCGTGCTGCAATACACCGGCGGCACCACCGGCGTGCCGAAGGGCGCGATGCTGACCCACCACAACCTGCTGTCCAATGCCCGGCAGGTGCAGGCCTGGTTCCCCACCGTGGCGCTGGGCCAGGAGCGCATGCTCGCCGTTCTGCCCTTCTTCCATGTCTTCGCCATGACGGTGGTGCTGAACATGGGGCTGGCCTGTGGTGCGGAACTGATCATGCTGCCGCGCTTCGAGACCGAACAGGTCCTGAAGACCATCGCCAAGCGCAAGCCGACGCTCGTCCCCGGCGTGCCCACCATGTACAAGGCGCTGCTGGGCCACCCGCAGGTCGCCCGCTATCCGATGACCTCGATCCGCTACTGCATCTCCGGCGGCGCGCCGCTGCCGATGGAGTTGAAGCGCCAGTTCGAGACGGCGACCGGCTGCGTGCTGATCGAAGGCTACGGCCTGTCGGAAGCCTCGCCCGTCTGCGCCGCCAACCCGCTGAGCGGCGTCAACAAGGAAGGGTCGATCGGCCTGCCGCTGCCCGGCATCTCCATCGAGATCCGCGACCTTGAGGACCCGACCCGCAAGCTCGGCATCGGCGAGAAGGGTCAGGTGGCGATTGTCGGCCCCAACGTAATGGCCGGCTATTGGGGCCGGGCGGAGGAAAGCGACCGCACCGTCATCGACGGCTTCCTGCTGACCGGTGATGTCGGGACGATGGATCAGGACGGCTATGTCTTCCTGCTCGACCGGTTGAAGGACCTGATCATCTGCAGCGGCTACAACGTCTATCCGCGCATGATCGAGGAGGCGATCTACCAGCACCCCGATGTGGTTGCCGCCTGCGTCATCGGCCTGCCCGACGATTACCGCGGGCAGACGCCGAAGGCCTTCGTGCAGTTGAAGCCGGGCGCCAGCATGACGGTGGAGGCGCTGCGCGATTTCCTGCGCGACAAGATCTCCCGCATCGAGATGCCGACGGCCATCGAGTTCCGCGAGGAGCTGCCGAAGACCGCCGTCGGCAAACTGTCGAAGAAGGAACTGATCGCCGAGGCTCAGCAGGCTCTAGCGAACGGGGGATGACCCGAAGCCATTGCCCTCACCCGGACGTAAAGGGAAGCCTTATCACGCGACGGCAGCTGTGCTACCAAACGGAAGGCGCATTGTGCCGAACACGAACAAAAGGTCTTCCCAGGGATGGAACAGCTTTACACGGTCAACCAGCTTGCGGAGGAGCTGGGCATCACTCCGCGGGCCCTGCGTTTCTACGAGGTCAAGGGACTGCTGGCGCCGAACCGCGTCGGCAACAACCGGGTCTATACGAAGCGCGACCGCGCCAGGCTGAAGCTGATCCTGCGGGGCAAGCGGCTGGGCTTCTCGCTGGCGGAAATCCGCGAATATCTCGACCTCTACAACGTCAATGGCGGGGTCGAGCAGCAGAGGAACCTGTTGAAGCGCGTGCAGAAGCGGTTGAAGGACCTCGCCCAGCAGCGGGAAGATCTGGAAGCCACCGTGCAGGAACTGCGCGACATCGAAGAGCAGGTCAATAACACCCTGGCGGAGCAGAAGTCCGCTGCGAAGGACAGCTGACCGGTCGGACGCCCCCGGCGCTCCGGTCGGCCCTATGAGGGGGATCGGAGCATGATGGGACAGCAATGCCTGCGGGCGGCCTGCGATGCCCTCGGGGTGAAGGGCGGGACGAATGGCGGGAAAGGAGATGGGGCATGAACCTGATCTTCCGCCTGCTGACGGTTGCCGTCGCCGCCATCGTCGCCGCATGGCGCGGCCGCCGCGCCGGGCTGCTGGATCCGTCGGCGCTGCGCTTCCGGGTCTGGCCGACCGATCTCGACATCAACCTGCACATGACCAACGCACGCTATTTCAGCATGATGGATCTGGGACGCACCGACCTGATGATCCGCGTTGGACTGGGGCCGGCGATCCTGCGCAATCGCTGGCAGCCGGTGCTGGGCGGAGCGACCATCCGCTACCGCCGCTCGCTGCGGCCATTCCAGCGCTTCACCCTGGTCAGCCGGGTTCTGTGCTGGGACGACAAATACATCTTCATCGAACACCGCATGGAAACACGCGGCGGGCTGGCGGCCCTGGCCGTCGTCCAGGGAGCTTTCGTCGGTGCAACCGGCGTGGTCGCCCCGGCCGAGGTGCTGGCAGCACTCGGCACCACGGCTGCCTCCCCGCCGATCCCCGATGCGGTTGTGGCCTTGCGTGGACAGGCCCTGTCCGCTGTCGCCTGAGCCTTAACAAGAACACCATCCGAGAGGAGACATTCCATCATGAAGGTGCTGGTGCCCGTTAAGCGAGTGGTCGACTACAACGTGAAGATCCGCGTCAAGGCGGATGGCAGCGGCGTCGAGACCGCCAACGTGAAGATGAGCATGAACCCCTTCGACGAGATCGCCGTCGAAGAAGCCGTGCGCCTGAAAGAAGCCGGCAAGGCGACCGAGATCGTGGTGGTGTCCGTCGGCCCGACCCAGGCCCAGGAGACGCTGCGCACGGCTCTGGCCATGGGCGCCGACCGCGCCATCCTGGTGCAGACCGATGTGACGACCGAACCGCTGGCCGTCGCCAAGGTCCTCAAGGCGCTGGTCGAGAAGGAAGCGCCGGGGATGGTGATCCTCGGCAAGCAGGCCATCGACGACGACTGCAACCAGAC
>NZ_JBCEBL010000061.1:0-9565 GCF_049472615.1 Azospirillum sp. 11R-A
GGGGGTGGAGGACGTCTTCACCGGCGGGCTGACCACCGAGGAATGGCTGGAACGGCTCTATGAGGANACTTCCGCAGCTTCCTGGCGGCCGGGCTTGCCGAAATCCCCCTGGTCGAGCCGGAGAAGGTTCTGCTGCAAGCCTTCCGCGCCGACCCGGACGGATCGCCGCTGCCCACCCCGTCCGGCCGGATCGAGGTCGGTTCCGCCACCATCGCCGGTTTCGACCTGCCCGACTGCCCCGGCCATCCGGTGTGGCGCGACCCGGCAGAGCATCCGGGTCTGGCCGGCGACGACGGCCCTCTGCATCTGCTGTCCTGCCAGCCGGCGACCCGCCTGCACAGCCAATACGACCACGGCGCGGTCAGCCGGGAGAGCAAGATCGCCGGGCGGGAGCCGATCCGCATTCATCCCGGCGATGCGGCGGCGCGCGGCATCGGCAACGGCGACGTGGTGCGGGTGTTCAACCGGCGCGGTGCCTTTCTGGCCGGTGCGGTGCTGACCGAGGGCATCCGGCCCGGCGTGCTGCAGATCGCCACAGGCGCTTGGTACGATCCGGTAGACCCCGATACCGACGGCAGCCTCGACGCCCATGGCAATCCCAACATGGTGACGCCCGACACCGGCACCTCCGATCTCGCCCAGGGTTGTTCGGCCCAGAGCGCCCTGGTCGAGGTCGAGCGCTTCACCGGCCCGCTGCCACCAATCCGCGCCTTCCAGCCGCCGCGCTTCGTCGACCGTCCTTGACGGTTGCCATCAGGCGGCCCCGGCGCGCCTGCACCAGTCGGCAAGCCGCTCCAGCGCCTGATGCAGCAGCGGCAGCCGCTTGGCGAAGCACAGCCGGATCAGCGAGGTCATGTCGCGCTCGACATAGAAGCTGCTGACTGGCACGGCGGCGACTCCCGATTCGGCGACCAGACGGCGGCAGAAGGCGAAATCGTCTCCATCACGGTCGAATTCACCGGTCTCCACGCACAGGAAGTAGGTGGCGCCGCAATCGAGCACGCTGAAACCCAACTCGCGCAGCCCGGCGGCAAGCTGGTCGCGGTTCTGCTGCAGGGTCGCCTGCAGGCCCCGGAAATAGGAATCGTCTAGCCCCAGCCCGAAGGCGACGGCGGCCTGGAGATGGGGCGGCGTGGCGAAGGTCAGATACTGGTGGGCGCGGGCGACCGGCTCCAGCAGCGCAGCCGGCGCTGTGACATACCCGACCTTCCAGCCGGTGACCGAGAAGGTCTTGCCGGCCGAACCGATGCGCAGGCAGCGGCCCTGCGCTTCCGGCAGCGTGTAGAGCGGCACATGGGCGCGGCCGTCGAATGTCAGATGCTCGTAGACCTCGTCGCAGATGGCGATCAGGTCGTGGCGCTCCAGCAGCCCGGCCAGGAAGCCCAATTCGTCTAGGCTGAAGATCTTGCCGTTCGGGTTCATCGGCGTGTTCAGCAGGATCGCCCTGGTCCGCGGCGTGATCGCGTCGAGAATGCGCTGGCGCGGCAGTTCCCAATGTGGCGGCTCCAGCCGGATCGGCACCGGAACCGCTCCGGCACGGCGCAGCAGCACGCCGTAACAGTCGTAGGCCGGCTGGAAGACCAGCACCTCGTCGCCCGGTTCCAGCAGACCGAAGAAACAGTCGGCCAACGCCTCGGTGGCACCGGAGGTGACCAGCACCTCGGTCGCCCAATCGGCCTCGATGTTCCAGAAGCGGCGGTTCGCCGCCGCCACCGCTTGGCGCAGGGCCGGCAGACCCAGGGTCGGCGGATATTGGTGGGGACCGTCGCGTAAAGCCCGTCCTGCCGCCTCGATGACCTCCGCCGCCTCGATGCCTTCGGGGAAGCCCTGCCCGAGATTGATCGCCCCATGCTCGGCAGCTAGCCGCGACATCGTCTCGAACACCGAGGTGCGCGTGCTGCGGAACACCGAATTCACCATTTTTTCTCGCCCTTTTCCGAGTAGATGCGCAGATTTCACAGTTGCTCTTATTTCTCTATCGTGCAAGTATGTTTATAACAGAGTTTCACGAATGAAACCGCACAGCCTCCGGATTTCCATCCATGACCGATCATTCGTCGAACCGCGGCCGTTGGAGCGGCCTGTCCACGCGCGCTATCCATCTCGGCTATGACCCGGCGAGCGAACAGGGCGCCCTGACCCCGCCGGTCTTCATGACCTCCACCTACGCCTTCGAAACGGCGGAGGATGGGGCGGCGCTGTTCCGCGGCGAGAAGGACGGCTACATCTATGGCCGGACCAAGAACCCGACCCAGTCGGTGCTGGAGGCCCGCATCGCCGACCTTGAGGGGGCGGAAGCCGGGCTGGCGGTCGCATCGGGCATGGCGGCGATCTCCGCCACCCTGTGGACGCTGCTGTCGGCGGGCGATGTGGTGGTGATCGACCACACGCTCTACGGCAACAGCTACGCGCTGTTCACCCGCGGGCTGACCCGCTTCGGCATCCGGGTCGAGCTGGCGGACTTCACCGATCCTGACGACCTCGCCCGCGCCCTGGCGCTTCGCCCGGTGCTGATCCATTTCGAAACGCCGGCCAACCCGAACCTGCGGGTGATCGACATCGCCGCGGTCAGCGCCCAGGCCCATGCGGCCGGCGCCCTGGTGATGGTCGACAACACCTTCGCCACCCCGGTCCTGCAACGGCCGATCGAACATGGCGCCGATCTGGTGGTTCATTCCGCCACCAAGTTCCTTGGCGGGCATGGCGACCTGATCGCCGGTGTTGTGGTGGGGCCGAAGGCGCTCATCGACCGCATCCGCGGCAACGGCCTGCGCTATCTGACCGGCGCCACCATCGCGCCGCTGACCGCCTTCCTGCTGCTGCGCGGCCTGAAGACGCTGGAGCTGCGCGTCGAGCGCCACAGCGCATCGGCCGCCGCCATCGCCGGGTTGCTGGCGGACCATCCCGCGGTGCGCCGTGTCGATTACCCCGGCCTGCCCGGTTCCCCCGGCCACGACATCGCCCGCCGCCAGATGAGCGGCTTCGGTGGACTGGTCTCCTGCGAACTCGACGGCGGGCTGGAGGCCGGCATCCGCTTCATGAACCGGCTGGTGCTGGCAACCCGCGCGGTTAGCCTGGGCGACGCGGAAACCCTGGTGCAGCACCCGGCAACCATGACCCACGCCACCTACGGCGCGGAGGAACGTGCCCGCCACGGCATCGCCGACGGGCTGATCCGCCTGTCCATCGGCCTGGAGAACCTGCCGGACATCCGCGAGGACATCCTTCAGGCGCTCGACGCCTTCACCCAGACGCGCGGCGCCATCAAATCCCCCCTGCAAGAGGTGCGTCCATGAGCACGCTCAACGAATACCTGGTCCAGAAGCGCATCGCCCATCTGGCGATCAAGGAACGGATCGCGCAGCCCGGCTTCGAGCCGCCGACCCTGTCGGCCCGCGTCAGTGCCGAGGGGCGCAGCGGAATCCGCCGCATCCGCATCCGCGACCATCAGGTGATCAGCGACGCCCCGCCCAACTTCGCCGGCTACGATCTGGGGCCGACCTCGCCGGAACTGCAGCTCGGCGTGCTGGGCAGTTGCGTCACCCACATCACCCTGATCCAGGCCGCAGAGCTGGGCGTGCCGCTGGACAGCCTGGAGGTCGAGGTGGAGGGCGTGTTCGACCCGCGCGGCGGCAAGCCGGGATTCGAGCATATCCCGGTCTATCCGCAGAACCTGCGCTACACCATCCACATCGTCTCGCCCGCCAGCGCGGAGGCGATCGCGGAGCTTCACGAGACGGTCGAGCGGACCTGCCCGATCCTGAACCTGCTGCGCCGCCCGCAGGAGGTCGTCTCCACCATTTCCCACCGGCAGCCGGAAACGGCGGAAGCCGCCGCCTGACACACCGAAGACTCCGGAGCAATGTCCGCCATGACAGGTCGTCTTTTAGGGCGCATCGCGCGCGCCCTGTCCATCGGTGCCGCACTCGGCGCCGTTTTCGCCGCCACCACGAGTTGGGCTGCCGATCCCATCCACCTGAAAGTCGGCATCCGCGGCGGCATCAGCGAACCGATCTGGGAGATCGTCGCCAAGGTGGCGAAGCCGCGGGGATTGGAGATCGAACCGGTGGTGATGGCCGGCACGCTCAGCCCCAACGAAGCGCTGAACACCGGCGATCTTCAGGCCAACGCCTTCCAGCATATCCCCTTCCTGCGCGACCAGATCGCCCAGCGCGGCTACAAGTTGGCCGTGGTCGGCAACACCTACCTGTCGCCCATCGCCTTCTATTCCAAAACATACAAGTCGCTGAAGGATCTGCCGAACGGCGCCAGGGTCGGTGTCCCCGACGATCCCAGCAATGAAAGCCGCGCGCTGATCGTGCTGCGCGACGAAGGGCTGCTGAGCCTGCGCGACGGCTTCGACGCCTACAACCAGACCGCCACCCTGGCCGACATCAAGGAGAACCCGCGCAAGCTGCAGATCGTCGAGGTGAAGTCGGTGGTTCTGGCCCGCTCCTACCAGGATCTGGACGCCGCGGCGATCATCTCCAGCTTCGGATCGCAGGTCGGACTGAACGCCGCGCGCGACGGCATCGCCCAGGAGAAGCGCGACAACAATCCCAACGTCAACGTCATCGTCGTGCGCGAGCAGGACAAGGACGCGCCGTGGGTCAAGCCGCTGGTCGAGTCCTTCCAGTCGCCGGAGGTCCGCGCCCACATCGAAAAGGAACTGGCGGGCATCCTGATCCCTGCCTTCTGAGCGGCCGCATCGCCATGACCCGCCCAATCCGGCAGAAAAGGTAAACCTGCGATGTTGTGGAAACGCGCGACCGCGCATATGGCCGGGCACGCGGCGGCGGCCAATCCGGCCCCCACCGCCCTACCCGACCCGTCATCGCCCCACATCCTGTTCGACGGCGTGCGCAAGACCTATCCCGGCGGGGTGGAGGCACTGCAAACGGTGTCCTTCGCCATCCCGCGCGGCAGCGTCTTCGGCATCATCGGACGTTCCGGCGCCGGGAAATCGACCCTGCTGCGGGCGATCAACATGCTGGAACGGCCCAGCGGCGGCCGGGTGCTGGTCGACGGCATCGACGTCGGCGGGCTGGGGGAGGAGGATCTCGTCCGCCTGCGCCGCCGCATCGGTATGATCTTCCAGCATTTCAACCTGCTGTCGGCCAAGACGGTGCGGGAGAATGTCGGGCTGCCGCTGAAGGTCGCCGGCGTCGCCGCCGCCGAAATCCGCCGGCGGGTGGACGAGTTGCTGGATCTCGTGGGGCTGGCCGACAAGGCCGACGTCTATCCGTCCAAACTGTCCGGCGGGCAGAAGCAGCGCGTCGGCATCGCCCGCGCGTTGGTGCACCGTCCGGAGATTCTGTTGTGCGACGAGGCAACCTCGGCACTCGATCCCGAGACCACCCACGCCATCCTCGGCCTGCTGCGCGACATCAACGCCAAGCTGGGGCTGACCATCGTGCTGATCACCCACGACATGGCGGTGATCCGGGCGATCTGCGACGAGGTGATGGTGCTGGACCGCGGCCACCGGGTGGAGCATGGGCCGGTCTGGTCGGTGTTCGGCACACCGCAGGGCGACGCCACCCGCGCCCTGCTGCGCCCGCTCCAGCACGGGCTTCCCGACGACATCGCCCGCCGGCTGCAAGCCGATCCACCGAAACAGGGCGGCGGGCAGGCGGTGCTGTCGCTGCGTTTCACCGGCGAAAGCCACCCCGAAGGCATCTCGCTCGCCAGCCTGCTGGCGCTGGCACCGGACGCCAAGCTGCTGCATGGCGGCATCGACCGCATCCAGGGCCATGCCCAGGGCGATCTCGTGATCGCCGTTCCCGTCGCGGCGATGCGCTCGGCCGCCGGCGCCCGCTTCTCCCCCGACAGCTGGAAGGTTCTCGGCTATGTCGCCGACGATGTTTGACCGCTATCTGCGCGCCTTCGGCGAAACGCTGACGATGGTCGGAGTGTCCGTCTCCATCGCCATCGCCAGCGGCCTGACCCTGGCCCTGCTGCTGGTCGCCACCGCCCCCGGCGGCCTCTATCCGCGGCAGCGCTTCAACAAGGGGCTGTCGGTGGTGGTGAACGTCTTCCGGGCGATCCCCTTCATCATCCTGCTGGTGGCGCTGCTGCCCTTCACCCGGCTGATCGTCGGCACGACGCTGGGCATCTGGGCCGCCATCGTTCCGCTCAGCATCCACCTGATCGCCTTCTACACCCGCGTCGCCCAGGTCAGCCTGAACGAGGTCGACCATGGGCTGATCGAGGCGGCCCGCGCCATGGGTTTCCGCCGCTGGCACATCGTCCGTCACGTCATCCTGCCCGAGGCGCTGCCGGGCCTCATCGGCGGCATGACCGTCTGCGTGATCGCGATGATCAACGCCTCGGCGATGGCGGGGGCGGTCGGCGCCGGGGGCTTGGGCGACCTCGCCATCCGCTACGGCTATGAACGCTATGAGACCCAGGTGCTGTTCGAGATCATTGTGATCCTGATTGTGCTGGTCACCTCGGTGCAGTTCGGCGGCGAATGGCTGTCGCGCAGGGTCGATCATCGCCGCTGAGGCCATGGCCGCTGAGGCCACCGCCAAAACCTTACCCTTCCCAGCGGTGGGACAGGATGAAGCTGTAGCGTTCGGACCGGATGTGGAACACCGAACGGTCGGCACAGCCGCCGCCGACGAAGACGGAGCGGCGGTCCATCACCAGCACCGGCGCGCCCGCCGGCAGGCCGAGCGCCGCCGCAACCTCCGCATCGGCCGCCGCGGCCTTGACCTCGATGTCGGCGCCGCCGACCGGCTTGCCGACGATGTCCTGCAGGATGCCGTAGATCGGCCGGTGTCCGGCCGCCTGCCAGTCGACCGGTTCCAGGGCCGGCGGCAGCAGGCTGCGGCCCAGCGCCACCGGTTCGCCGTCCACCAGATGCAGGCGGCACACCTCCAGGCAGTGGGGACCGAAATCCTCCCGCAGTTCCGCCGGAGTCGGCACGATCCGCGCCGACAAGGGCCGCATCGTGGCGTCCAGCCCCTGCAGGCGCAGGGATTCGTGGAAGCTGCGCAGGCGGTCGAGCGGATGCTGGACTCGCTTGCCCGCGGTGAAGGTGCCCTTGCCCTTGCGGCGCTCGATCAGCCCGTCCGCCTCCAGCCGGTCGAGCGCCAGCCGGACGGTGACCCGGCTGACGCCGAAGCGGGCCCCGATCTCGCTTTCGGTCGGCAGCCGTCCCGACGGCTCGAACAGACGGGCGGCGATCTCGTCGCGCAGCCGGTCGGCGATCTGACGGTAGAGCGCCGTCGCATTGTCTCGCACCAGGGCCACCCTGCCCTCTCCCCTTCATTGACTGAACCGATCGGCCAGCGGACGCCGCCTTGATGCCACCGGCGACGGGACGGCTCAAGCCCGCATGCCCTTATGACATTCCCTGCGTGAATCGGTCCGAATTCCCTAGTTGCCTCATATTGTATTACATGTATTATATTGTATTATCTGTTTGGATTGGTTGATGCGGGGGAAAATACGGAAATGAACAGTGGAATTCTCGCCGTTCCTCCCACGTTCCCTTGTGCCGCCCAATGGGACGGCGTGCCGCTCCCGCCCAGCGGCGCCGCCTTCCACGTCGACGGCGTGGATTTCGCCTATGACGGCGCGCACCCGATGTTCCGGTCCCTGGCGCTGTCCGCCCGGCCTGGGGAGTTCGTGGCGCTGCTCGGCCCGTCGGGCTGCGGCAAGACCACGCTGCTGAACCTGCTGTCCGGCTTCCTGCCACCCGATTCCGGGCGCATCACCATCGACGGGGAGACGGTGACCCCGGAGATGCCGGCACTCGGCTATGTCTTCCAGTCGCCGCAGCTGTTTCCCTGGCTGAACGTGCTCGACAATGTCCGGTTCGGGTTGCGGATGGCCGGCCGGCTGCCGGATGCGGACCAGCGGGACAAGGCTATGGCGGCACTGGCGCTGGTCGGGCTGGAGGCCGCGGCCGGCAAATTCCCCCACCAGCTGTCGGGCGGCATGCAGCAGCGGGTGGCGCTGGCCCGCGCGCTGGTGCTGGAACCGCGCCTGCTGCTGATGGACGAGCCCTTCGCCGCTCTCGACGCCATCACCCGCGCCACCCTGAACGAGGAACTGCTTCGGCTGTGCGGCCGGCTCGGCCAGACGGTGCTGTTCATCACCCACGACGTGGAGGAGGCGGTGTTCCTGGCCGACCGCGTCGTGCTGCTCGGCATCGCGCCGGCCGGCATCCACAGCGAACTGGCCATCGACCTGCCCCGCCCGCGCCGCCTGCGCGAGACGCGGCGGCTGGAGCGCTTCACCACCCTGACCGACACGCTGCTGGAGCGGATTTCCGCCATCGTCGCCGCCGCCTGAGCCGCGGCCGGGACGATCCCCTGCCAGCCCCCGACCAAGAGGATTTCGCGCATGAACCGGATGTTCGCCGCGGCGCTGTCCGCCGCCCTGTACGGCTCCATCGCCCTGCTCGCCGGCATCGCCCCGGCCGGCGCCGCCACCACGGGCGACAACCGCCCGCTTCGGATCGGCTGGGTCTTCGCCATGGCCAACGCCCCGGCGCTGGTCGCCGACCGCAAGGGCTTCTATGCCGAAGAGGGGCTGGCGGTGGAGGCCAGGCCCTTCGGCGACGGGCCGGTGATCCAGCAGGCGCTCGCCGCCGGCGAGCTGGACGTCGCCTATATCGGCGCGCCGCCGGTCTATCAGTGGGCGGCGCGCGGGCTGGACAGCCGCATCCTGGCCAAGGTCAATTACGGGCAGGCGGCGGTGATCGCCAACAACCCGGCCATCGCCAAGCTGTCCGACCTGCGCGGCCGCAAGGTCGCCGGGGTGGCGCGCGGCAGCGGGATGGATGTCCTGCTGCGCGGCATCGTGCTGAAGGAGGCCGCCGGCCTCGATCCCGACCGCGACCTGTCGGTGGTCTCCATGCCGGTCGGCAACATGAACGCCGCGCTGGACAGCGGCACGGTGGATGCCGCCTTCACTTGGGAGCCCTTCATCAGCCAACAGGTGCTGCGGGGGGGCGCGCATGTGCTGTTCGACGTCAACCAGGCGCTGCCCGGCTATCCCTGGTACGTGGTGATGGCGCCGAAGAAGACGCTGGCCGACCGGCCGGACGATGTGGTGAAACTGCTGCGCGCCCATGCCAAGGCCATCGCCTGGCTGTCCGACCACCCGGCCGAGGGCGACGCCCTGATCGCCGAGGCGTTCAAGCTGGAGCCGGTGAAGCGCGCCGACGGCACCGAGATCGCGCCGGCCGCGGTCGCCGCCGAGGCGCGCAAGCGGCTGGGCTGGTCTGACCGGCTGGAGGACAGCGACCTCGCCTTCATCCAGCGGCTGATGGACACATCGCTGGCGCTCGGCTTCATCCCGGCGCCGATGAAGGCGGCGGACATCGTCGACGGCTCCTACCTCCGCCGGGCGGGCCGCTGATGCGGACCCGGCTCTATGGCTGGGCGGCCTTCCCGGCGCTGCTGCTGGTGTGGAGTGCGGCCGCCTGGAACCTGCCGCCCTATGTCCTGCCGCAGCCCTGGGCGGTGGCGGCGGAGGCGCTGCGCTGGCTGGACAGCGGCCAGCTCGCCGCCCATGTCGGCACCAGCCTGCTGCGCGAGGCCGACATGGG
>NZ_JBCEBL010000062.1:0-6356 GCF_049472615.1 Azospirillum sp. 11R-A
GTGAGACAGTTCGGTCCCTATCTGCCGTGGGTGTCGGAGTTTTGCGAGGATCTGTCCCTAGTACGAGAGGACCGGGATGGACATACCTCTGGTGCACCGGTTGTCACGCCAGTGGCATGGCCGGGTAGCTAAGTATGGACGGGATAACCGCTGAAAGCATCTAAGCGGGAAACCCACCTCTAAACCAGAGCTCCCTTGAGAGCCGTGACAGACCATCACGTCGATAGGAGGCATGTGGACCGGCAGCAATGCCTGAAGCTAAGCCTTACTAATCGCTCGATCGGCTTGATCTCGACACCACTAACCGCGCCATGCGCAGCAGCAAGCCTGCTCMAAAGCAGTGCTTGACCAGCGCATCGCCGTTCGATACATCCTCGACMTCACTTGCACGAACAAGCATACAGCGCTTTCGGTAACAGCGTCGGTCTTGTGCCTCGGTGACCTGGTGGTCATGGCGAGGTGTCAAACACCCGATCCCATCCCGAACTCGGCCGTGAAAAGCCTCCGCGCCAATGGTACTGCGTCTTAAGACGTGGGAGAGTAGGTCGCCGCCAGGTCGCTCAGGCACATGAGACGCTTCAATCCAAAGCACGCACGCTTGCATCTTCACGAAGTCCATCGCCCCACATAACAGACATCCGCGGGGTGGAGCAGCCCGGTAGCTCGTCAGGCTCATAACCTGAAGGCCGCAGGTTCAAATCCTGCCCCCGCAACCACCGACAGTTGACAGCCCGCCTCCAACGAGGCGGGCTGTCGGCGTTTCGGGTCCACCTCGGCGCACGCCTCCAGGATCGCCAGCAGGTCGCCATGAAGCTGCGCCTCCAGCCCGGCGCCCGAGGGGCAGGGGGACAGCACGACACGGTCGACCATGGACCGGATCATCTCCATCGCGGCCATCCCCTCGTCGCCGTCGCCGAGCACGGACTCGAGCTCCGCGATCTTCCGCCTGTACAGCTCCGGCAGGTTGGCTGGCAGCAGCATCTCCGGCGCCTCCGTCCCCAGGGCGCCGATCTCGGCGGCGAGCGTGGCGCGCTCGGCCTCCAGGGCGGACAGCCGCTCCTTCAGGGCCGGGCTGTACATCCCGTTCTCCACTGCCTCCAGGATCGACGCGATCTTCCGGTCGATGCCCGCGAGAGCGCGCTCCTGGTCGCCGCGCCGGTTCCGCGCCTCGGCCTGATCACGCCGTTGCGCCACGACCATTTCCTCAATAAAGGCGGCGACCACGTCGGCGCCGAGCAGGCGTTCCTTCATCCCGGCAAGAACACGGCCCTCGATCGCTTGCCGGCTGATGGTGCGGTCGTTCGGGCAGGTGCCGGAATTCCGGTGCCCTGCTCATCCCGACCGATCTCGGTGGCAACCGCCTCCTGTCGCACCTTGACGCGGTTCCACAGAACGTCGTCGATGATGCGCAGTTCGGGGACTTCGACAATCTCCCGCATTTCCTGAGGGTTGATGCGGGCGACGCGCTTGCCGGTGCCCGGAGCCTTCACAAACTCGCAACGTCCCCATTCCAGAACGCCGGCATAGTTGGCGTTGTTGAGGATACCGGTTCCGCGGGCGACCTGTCCGCGGATCGTGGTATCGACCCATTTTCTCCTCCTGGGGCCAGGAACGTTCTCATCGTTCAACAGGCGCGCAATGGCGCGGGGACTCATACCGTCGGCGTACAGCGTGAAGATGCGGTGGACAACGGCGGCTTCGTCCGCATTGATGCGGCGATACCCGCCACCTGCCTTGTCGCCGTCGACGACGTCGTATCCATAGGCTTTGCCGCCGGGAATACGTCCCTCCCTGGCCAAGCCAAGATGGCTGCGTCGGGTCTTCTGACCGATCTCCCTGAACTGCATCTGTGCCATCATGCCCATAATGGCGACGTGGATCGTGCTGATCTCGCCGAAGTCCGGCGTGTACAGCTTCACATTGTAGAAGCTAAGGCGGTCATAGAGATCCGTGGTGTCCGAAGCCGTCGACCCAGACGGTCGACGGCTTCGGACACCACGACATCGAAGCGGCGGCGCCCGGCGTCATCCACCAGCTTCAGAAAGCCCGGGCGGTGCCGGGAGGCGCCGCTGATCGCGGCGTCCGTGTAGGTATCGACAACCTCCCAGCCCTGCTCGACGGCGTAACGCCGGCACAGCTCGATCTGGTCGGCGATCGATTCCTGGCGCTGCTTGTCGGTCGAGTAGCGGGCGTAGATGACGGTCCGACGGCGGGGGTGGTGGAGGACGGTCATCGCAGGGCCTTCAGGGAGAACGCGATCAGGGCGGCGAGAAGAACAAGGGCAAGGCCGGCAGCAAACGTCATGAAGCCGGCCTGGGACGGCCGCCGGCGCATCTCATGGCGCGCCAGAATGCGGGCCAATCCGAGCAGCTTCTCGAGCGGAACGGTCCGCTGCTCCTGCTGGGGCGGCTGGACAGTGGGCGCCGTCGTCGCGGCGGTGGAGTCGGTGGTGTGGGGCACGGGTGGAAAGTCCATGGTGGGAGCGGCCATGACGATATGGTCCGATGGTGGCAAAAGTGGAAACACAGCGGCAGATCGGCGTCGCCGACGCCAACCCGATCATCGGTGCGGTCAGGGATCGGGCGGCGCGGCCATGGCCGGCAGCCCCAACGAGCCCTGCTTGGCGGGCTTCACCTTGCCACCGGCTTCACGATGGGCGGATGCCGCGAGCGTCGCCGCCAACGGTTCCAGGACCTCCAGCCGCCCTCGCAGGCGGGCGTTCTCGCGGCGCGCTTCGTCCAGCGCCTGTTCCACCTGATGCTTGTCGGTCAGTTCCGAACGCAGCTGGTCGAGCTGCGGCGAGGAGCGCAGGAGGGCAGCCTTTTCTTCCGACAGAAGGCGGTTCACGGTCTCCACAGCGGCTTGCGCGTCCGCCGCCTGCCGCTGCCAATCCTTGATCTCCGCGGACATCCGGGTCAGCGCCGCGTCCTGTTGGGCGACCTTCACCGCCAGCTGGTTGCGGTCTTCCGCGATCCGATCATGCTCCTGCGCCAAATCCTCGTAGCCCTGCTCCTGTTCAGCGATCTCAGCCGTCAGAGCGTGAAGTTCGTTTCGGCAAGCCGTGCTTTCACTCTGCAGGGCTGCCAGCGCGGTGGCGTGCTGTTCCGCGGCGAGGCGCCTCTCCTCCTGCCGCAGGGCGTCCATCGACGCGATGAAGGCCGTCAAGGCGCCGTCGATGGCGCACCGCATCTGCTCGGCCGCGGCGCAGGACTGGACGTCAACCGGCCCTCCTGCGAACGCATCGCGCGACGCGCTGACCGCGCCCTTCTGAATGACGAGGAGGTGAGGGGTGGTCTTCCTGATGTCATGGATGAAGCGGGATACGTCGCGCAGGGAACCCCCGCCAATCTCGGCGCGGATCCGGCGGTATGATGGATAGGCGTGGTCCTTCGACACGATCTTGCTGACGGCTTCCGAGACGGACTCGTGCGTGATCAGGGGATGGGTGGGCTGGGAGCAGGACATCCAGAACCTCTGCGAGGACTATAGTTTCGGCGGCCGTGCCGTCGGCCGGCTGAGTATCTGGATGAGTTGCGATGTCAGGAAAGGGCTGCGGCGATGGAATCTTGACGGTTCCGGGCCAAGCCGGCCGATGGTGAGGTGATACCGCGGTAGCGCTACCGGGTGGCGGCACCTGATACCGGCGTTACCGTCGCCATCCACGTCGATCTTACCCCTCCGTCTGCGGGCCGCTCGGGTCCACCATTTCACCCAAGCGGCACAGAAAATTGCCCGGCACCCGATGCGGCGGGGCGGAACCCTCCATACGCTTCCTTCCGAACCAGGATGCCCGGGCGTCGGACCTCCGGCCCTCGCCACGGGCATCCTTGAGCGAAGAAGTGTGCAGTTAGGCGTTGCGGCAGGCCGCAACGCCTCCGGGGCCGGCCAGGGCCGGTTGCCGGATCGACGACGGCGGGGAGGTGCCGATGCCATGGCCGACCTGGGATACTTTCGCATTGAACAGGGCATGCTCTCCCACGCCGCCGGCGCTAAGGCCGGAGCGTCGGCGGCCTACCAGTTCGGTGGCCGGTTCCGCACCGTCATCGCAGCGGCCGCTTACCAAGCTGGAGTCGGTCTGACCATCGGTGCCGACCTGCGGGACGCGTGGGCGGCGACTGGCATGACCGCGCCTTGTGGAGCGGAATACACGCGATGGTGCTCGACTACCTGGAGACCCGCGACGCGGAACGGAAAGAACGCGCGCCCGAACCGGCCACCATCGGGATTGCCGTTCCTGAGGCAAGCGACAGGATGTCGACGGCGTCGGAACCGACGATGGAAGCGGCGCGGCTGCGGGAAGAACTGGACGCTGCCACGCGGAGCGTCACGACCATCGCTGCGGCGACCGGGCAGGCGCAACCGGATGCCGCGGCTTCTCTGGCCGACGGCATCGTCACCGTCGCCCTGCAGCCTCTCCAGCCGTCCAAGCCCCCAATCCGTGACGAGTATGTGAGGTGACAGGCAGCGGTCGGAGCGCGTCGGCGTTGCGTCCACCCGGTGCGGCGGCTGCCCTGCGGGCCGCCACACCGGGCGGTCGCAACTCAGGACGACCCGTGATGATGATGACCACCCCAGTTCGGAGCGGTGCAGCCCTGGCCGCGTGCATTGAAGACGACGCGATCATCCGTGTGCTTCCGGCGGAACAGAGCGCGGCGACCATGAAGTTCGTGGACTGGCTTCAGGAAACCCTGCAGCGCTGGGCCTGCGGTCAGCGCGGCGCCGCCGACCGTCGGAAACTCGACATGATCGTCCAGGCAGCGGCGGCGATGAACTACCAGCTTACCCTGTCGGTGCAGGACATCTTCGACATCGTGGAAGACCTCGACGCGGCTCTCGCTGCCGGCATGGTTCTGCTCCCGGGATTCGATCGGCCGGTCATCCGTGTCCATCTCTTGAGCAAGGGCGCTGCGTGATCTTGCCCTGGTTCGGTGGACACGGGTTCACGCAGATCTTAGCTCGGCCTGTTCAGGGGTGATGTATCCGATGGCCGAGTGAGCGCGTTGGCGATCGTAGTAGGTTTCGATGTAGGCGAACACCTCCCGGCGCGCCTGGTCGCGGGTTTCGAACCGAGTACGATGGACCAACTCGACCTTGAGAGTGTGGAAGAAGCTCTCCATGGGAGCATTATTGTAGCAGCAGCCCTTGCGCGACATGGATTGCCGCATCCCGGCCGCCTGCAACAGGTCCCGGTAATTCCGGGAGGCATACTGACTGCCGCGGTCGGAATGCTGGATGAGGCCCACCGGCGGCCTTTGGCGCTGGATGGCCATGACCAGGGCCGAGGTGGCGAGTTCGGCGCGCATATGGTCGCGCATCGCCCAGCCAACGATCTTCCGGGTCGCCAAGTCAAGGACAGCCGCCAGATACAGCCAGCCTTCAGCGGTGGGCAGCCAGGTGATGTCGGCAAGCCAGACCCGGTTGGGCTCGGCCACCAGGAAGGCCTGGCCCAGCAGATCGGGAGCGACTGGCAGGCCATGGCGGCTGTTGGTCGTGACGGGCCGGAACCGGCGTGAGGCTGCGCCCCGGATGCCGTGCCGGCGCATCAGACGCGCCACCCGGCCCCGGCTGGCGGCGACGCCCTCCGCGCGGAGGGCTGCATGCACGCGCGGGCTGCCATAGCGGCCATGGTGGCGACCATGAACGCGTCGGACCTCGACCAGAAGCTGTCGGTTGGCAGCGGCCCGCTGGCTTTCCGGCCGCCCACGCCACGCGTAGTAACCGCTGGAGGACACCCCGAGCACCGAGCACATAAGCCGGGTCGGGAACTCGTCCCGGTGGTCCTCGATGAAGCGGAACCTCATCTCGGTGCTTCCGAGAAGATGCTGATGGCTTTTTTAAAATGTCGCGTTCCTGCCGGGCGCACTCCAACCCGCGTCGCAGCCGCCCGATCTCCGCCGTCTGCTTGTCCGGCTTGGCCAACATGGCGGTGCCGGATACGGCAGGGGCGCCAGACCGTGAGCGCGGCGGGTGGCCTTGGGCTACCCGCCGCCAGTTCCGCAGCACCGAGGCCTGGAGGCCCAACTCCCGCGCCACATGCTCCAGTGGCCGGCCGCTCGCTTCCAGCAGGGCAACGGCCTCACGCTTGAACTCGTCCGTGAAGGATCGCCTCGTCTTCGTCATCAGACACCTTCCCGCTCCACTCGAAGCTTAGCTGTGGTGTCCACCGAACCAGGGCAAGATCAGACTGCTTCATCACAAGAAGCATGTACGAAGTCTGTGGCTTAGAGCGCCTAACAGAACCATCTCTGGACGAAACGCCAGCAGATGAGGCTGGCGGCGATGTGGTGGAAAGCGGTGAAGATGTCGGCGCGCCGTTCGTAGCGGACGGCGATGCGACGGAAACGGGCAAACCAAGC
>NZ_JBCEBL010000063.1:0-5826 GCF_049472615.1 Azospirillum sp. 11R-A
GCCAAATCGAGATCGACGATGGCGCTGAAGGCGCCAACCGCTCCGCATGCGCGCTGCCGCCACCCTTTCCAGCGGCTTGACCGTTCAGAATCTTTGAACGATCCGGCAATATTGACCACACGGCGAAACTGCAACGGTTGCTCGCTTCGCGAAACTCCTAACCGCCTTTATGCACCAGGGTGAATCGTCATTTGGCCGCTGAACGGGGATGTTCATCGGGAGGTTGCGAAGGCGCACGCCGTCGACGCCGCGATGATGGCGGTTTTTTGATGGGTGTGGGTTTGGTGGTTGATGGGATGGTGTGGCGGCTAGGGCAGGCTGCCCCGGTGGTCAGGAGATGAGCCGAGGCAGGCGGCCGAGGGCGAGATGAACGATCGCCTGATCGGGCGCGGCACTCGGCAGGTGGACCGTGATCCGCGTCTTCATCTCGATGATGCGTGCGGCGATCTTCACCAGGCGCAGCCGCAGCGTGTCGAACTGGGCGACCCGCCAGCGGGAGCGTTTGGGCATCACCGAGCGCAGGCTCCACAGCAGCCAGTAGGCTCCGGCGTGCAGGAACAAGCGGAACTGGTTGGCGGTCGCTTTCGTGCAGGAGGTGCGGTCGGCCGCGAGGTGGGTTTTCCAGGCCTTGATGTGGTTCTCGGCTTGGCCGCGGGCGCAGTACGCGCCCTCGTACAGAGCGCGTCCGGTCCCATGGCGCAGATTGGTGACAATGAAACGGGTGTCGGTGCCCCGGGGGCCGGCCTCGACCCGCGCGACGATGCGGCGGACCCGGCTCCAGGTGCCGGCGCCGTCGTAGAATTCCTTGAAACGGCGCAGCTTGTCGGTCCCCGGCATGGTCTGGAAGCGGGCAGCGGTGCTGACCTCCAGCGTGGTGACGTGACGGCGCAGCGTGCTGCTGGTCGGCAGGCCCAGAACGTAGTCGAGGCCCTCGGCCTCACACCAGTCGAGCACCTCCGGGCAGGCGTAATGGCCGTCGGCACGCAGCAGGATCTCGGTCCTGGGCCAGTTCGCCCGAATGGCCCGGATCAGACGGCGCAGGAAGGCCCGGATCTCCGTCCCCTTGGGCCGCTTGGCCGGGCGCAGCACCGCGGTGACGAAGCGGCCGTCACCGTCGAAGACGACCATGGGCTGGAAGCCGTACTCGTCGTAATGGGCGTTGAACAAGCGCAACTGCTGGCCGCCGTGCACGGTGTCGAAGGTGTCGTCCACGTCCAGCACGATGCGCTTGGGCACCTGACGGAACGAAGCGCAGTAGAGATCAACCATGGCCCGGCCCATGCGCAGCAGCGCACGGGGGTCGGGCAGGTTCTCCAGCCGCGAGATGGTGGATTGCGAGCACAGGTCGCGCTCCGACGGCAACCGGTCCAGGGCCAGCTTGAACAGCGGATCGGCGCGCAAATTGTCAGCGTCGTTGCCGTCCTCGTAGCCCGCCGCGATGGCCAGCAGGCGGAAGCCGATGATGTCGGCCAGGGAATGCGTGGTGCGCACCGGATCGCGCGGGTCCTCGATGCTGCCGGCCAGCCGCTCGGCCACGCGCAGCCGCTTTTCCACTTCGCGCAGCACCAGAAGTCCGCCATCGGAGGACAGGCGGCCACCATCGAAGCGCCCGACGACAGCCTTGCCGGCAACGGGTGACAAGCCGGGCAACGGCAGCGTAGGATCAACCATGGCGGGTGGGCGCTCCGGATATGGCGAGGATTGGCTTCAGCACCCAAATCCTATGCCTGATCAACGGTTTGCGCTACACCCGCCAACCCTGGGGCATAATCCCGGATAGCTGACCGCCGCGATCAGGGCGTTGGCGCCAACGAAGACCAGGGCGCCGTTGAAGGAGCCGGAGCTCTGGATGATGTAGCCGATGATGATCGGCGTCGAGATCGACGACAGGTTGCCGCACATGTTGAACACGCCGCCGCTGAGGCCGGTGATCTCCTTCGGCGCGCAGTCCGACATCACGGCCCAGCCGAGAGCGCCGATGCCCTTGCCGAAGAAGGCCAGCGCCATCAGCGACACGATGACCCACTGGAGATCGGTGTAGTTGCAGGCGATCATCGCCATCGACATCAGCATGCCCAGCACGATCGGCGTCTTGCGCGCCGCGGTCAGGGAATAGCCCCGGCGCAGCATGGCGTCCGACATCAGGCCGCCCAGGATGCCGCCGACGAAGCCGCAGATCGCCGGGATCGAGGCGATGAAGCCGGCGTTCAGGATCGACATGCCGCGGGCCTGGACCAGATAGACCGGGAACCACGTGATGAAGAAGTAGGTGATGGCGTTGATGCAGAACTGGCCGAGGAAGATGCCGACCATCATGCGGCTGGCGAAGAGCTGGCGGATGTAATCCCACTTCGCTCCGCTATTGGCCGACACCGCTTTCTTCTGTCCGTCGTCCATGTTGACCAGACCGCCGCCGGCGGCGATGTGGTCCAGTTCGGCCTGATTGATGCGCGGGTGGTCCTTGGGGGCGTAGACGGTCTTCATCCAGACGCCGGCCATGACGATGCCGAGGCCGCCCATCACGCCGAACACCCAGTGCCAGCCGAAGGAATGGGTCAGCCAGCCCATCAGCGGCGCGAAGATCACGGTGGCGAAATACTGGGCGGAATTGAAAATCGCCGACGCGGTCGCCCGCTCCTGTCCGGGGAACCAGGCCGCGACGACGCGGCTGTTGCCGGGGAAGGACGGCGCTTCGGCGAAGCCGACGGCGAAGCGCAGGGCGAACAGCACCATGACCGCGGTACCGCCGGCGAAGAAGCCGATGGAGCCCTGCATCAGCGTGAAGACCGACCAGATGAAGATGCTCAGCCCATAGATGATCTTCGACCCGTAGCGGTCGAGCAGCCAGCCGCCCGGCAGCTGGCCCAGCACATAGGCCCAGCCGAAGGCGGAGAAGATGAAGCCCATCTCCGCGGCGCTGATGCCCAGTTCCTTCGAGATCACCGGACCGGTGATGGAGAGGGTCGCCCGGTCGGCGTAATTGATGACCGTGACGAGGAACAGCATCGCGAGGATGAGATAGCGGACGTTGGTCCGTTTGGCGGTCTGGCCGGCGGCGGCTGCCGCGGCATAGGCGCCGGGTTCGGAACGGGTGGTGGCGGCGGTGCTCTCGATCGTCATGAGATTTCCTCCCTCAAGCCATGAGGGCGGGCAGACGCGGCAGTCCGTTGCCGGACCCGCCTGGCGGATCCGGCTTTCTGGCTGCACCTTGTGTCCGGCATCGGGGACTGAAGCCCGGCGCCTGCCCGTCCGGCTTTGGCGTTTCGCCGTGGTTTGATTGGCCCTGGCCTATCGGCCGGGACTTACTGGGGTCCCAGCGCCTCGACCAGGGCGCGCAGCTCCTCGACCTCGGCGGGGGTGCAGTCGATCAGCGGCGCGCGCACCGGGCCGGCGGGACGGCCGACGATGGCGGCGCCCGCCTTGACGATGCTGACGGCATAGCCGGCCTTGCGGTTGCGGATCGCCAGATAGGGCAGGAAGAACCGGTCGAGCAGCCGGTCGGTGGTGGCGGTGTCGCCGGCGGCGACCGCCTGGTAGAACTCCATCGCCGTACGCGGGATGAAGTTGAAGACGGCCGACGAATAGACCGGAACGCCGATGGCGCGATAGGCCGCGGCGTAGACCTCGGCGGTCGGCAGGCCGCCCAGATAGCTGAAGCGGTCGCCCATTTTGCGGCGGATGGTCGTCATCAGCTCGATGTCGCCCAGCCCGTCCTTGAAGCCGATCAGGTTGGGGCAGCGCTCCGCCAGCGTCGCCAGACGGTCGGCGCCCAGCTTGCAGGTGGCGCGGTTGTAGATGATGACGCCGATGCCGACCGACTTGCAGATCGCCTCGACATGGGCGGCGACGCCCTCCTGGTCGGCTTCCGTCAGGTAATGCGGCAGCACCAGGATGCCGGCGGCCCCGGCCTTCTCGGCGGCCTGCGCCATCTCCACCGCGATGCGGGTGGAATAGCCGACGCCGGCGATGATCGGCACCTCCTTGCCGCAGACCTCGACGGCCAGCGAGACGACGCTCCTGTGCTCGTCGGGCGTCAGCGAGAACAGCTCGCCGGTGCCGCCGGCGGCGAACAGAGCCGACGCGCCGTAGGGCTTCAGCCATTCCAGGCGGCGGGCATAGCCACCCGGCTCGAAGGTGCCGTCGGCGGTGAAATCGGTCAGCGGGAACGACAGGAGACCTTCGCTGACGACGGCCTTCAGGGCTTGCGGTTCCATCGGGGGCATCCTTGGAAAACGGTGGAGACACGATCCGCAGGGGAAGGGCTGCGGGCATGGTGATTTTTGAACGATGGCGTGTCTGGAGGATCCAGGCCGGGTTCGCGGCGATCCGTCCGACACCGTCGTCATCCGATGACAGGACGATTACCATCATATCAGTCATCATACAAGTGGTTTGATGCAGGCGGCGGCAATCCGCCTTCCCACCAATCCGCGCATGGCGAAAGCCGGTCCACAAAGCAAAAGGGACGCTACCGGCGGTCCGGCGGCGTCCCTTCTGATCCCGCAAACCCGGAACGGGCGGACGTTCAGCCCGTCGCGGCGGTCGCCTTGAAGTCGCCGCCGGCACGCAGCCGGTCGCGGCTGCCGTTCAGATGCAGGCGGATGGCGGCGCGGGCGCCCTCCGGGTCCTGGCGTTCGATGGCGGAGTAGATGGTCTGGTGCTCGTCGTTGATCCGCCGCAGGTACTGACGGCGGGAATCGCCTTCAAGATGGCCGTAACGCACGCGGGCGCGCGGGATCAGCAGCGATCCGAGGTAGGAGAACAGGGCCAGGAAATGCTTGTTTCCGGTCGCCGCGGCGATGGCGCTGTGAAAGGCCAGATCGGCTTCGATGGCATCCTCACCCGCCTCCACCGCCGCCGTCATCGTGTCCAGCGCCTCGCGCATGCGGGCAAGCTGGGCATCGTCGCGGCGGATGGCAGCGAGATAGGCCGCTTCCGATTCCAGGCTGATGCGGACCTCCAGCACCGAGATCGCCTCGTTCACCGCCTCCAGCGTCGATTCCTCGATGCGGAAGGGCAGGATCGCGGCGTCGCGCAGGACGAAGGCCCCCAGCCCCTGCCGGGTGGAGACCATGCCGACCGCCTTCAGGTTGGCGATCGCCTCGCGCACCACGGTGCGGCTGACGCCGAATTCGTCGATCAAGTCTTGTTCGCTCGGCAGCCGGTCGCCACTCTTGAACTGTCCGCTGGAGATCCGTTCGGCCAGGGCATCCACCAGTTGCTTCGCCAGCGGGTCCCGGCGCCTGCGCGCTGTCATCACCATCCTCACCCAAACCCGGTTCCGGGACGGACCGCCCGTCACCACTCCATGTCCCAGAGTTAACACCCACAAAACCTATACGACAATAGACAAGCCGGCCTGCCGGCCCGTGGAAAGGCGGCACATCGGCGCCGCTCCGCACCGCCCCACTTGTATGATGACTGATGTCATGATAGATCGCCTCTCCAACAAATGTTCGGCCGCTCTTGTCGGCGGACGCCCCTTTCCCGGCGTTCCGCCCTTGAAGGAGACCCCAAGATGACCATCACCGGCGAGATGCTGATCGGCGCGACCGCCCACCGCGGCAGCCAGGGCGAGTTCCGCGCCGTCGACCCCGCCACCGGCGAAGCGCTGGAGCCCGTCTTCGGCGGCGGCGGTGCCGCCGAGGTGGAGCGCGCCTGCGCGCTGGCCTGGGCCGCCTTCGACGCCTTCCGCGGCCTGCCGCGCGCCCGGCTGGAGGGCGAGCGCGGCCGCACCGTCGGCCAGCTTCGCCTGTTCGCCCAGGTCGTGCGCGAGGGAAGCTGGGTCGAGGCCCGCATCGACCCGGCGCTGCCGGCTCGGACACC
>NZ_JBCEBL010000064.1:0-4329 GCF_049472615.1 Azospirillum sp. 11R-A
GTCGAGCGGCTGCGCTCCGGGCTGAAGGCGGCGYTGCCGGACTACATGGTTCCGGCTCACCTCGTGGTGCTGGAGCGGCTGCCGCTGACGCCCAACGGCAAGCTGGACCGCAAGGCGCTGCCCGAGCCGGAACTGGCGTCGTCGTCGGCCCGGGTGCCGCCGCGCAGCGCAGCCGAACGGGCCCTGGCGGCGCTGTGGTGCGAGCTGCTGCGGCTGGAGAGTGTCGGCGTCACCGACAACTTCTTCGAGCTGGGCGGAGACTCSATCCTCTCCATCCAGCTGGTCAGCCGCGCCCRCCGCCAYGGCCTCGCCTTCACCCCGCGCGACGTCTTCGAGCACCAGACCCTGGAGGCGCTCGCCCGCGCCGCCCGTAGCGACGCCGGCGCTCCTGCTGCCGAGCAGGGTGCTGTCGGCGGKGCGCTGTCGCTGACSCCGATCCAGCGCTGGTTCTTCGAGGAGCCGATCCCCRGCCGCAGCCACTGGAACCAGTCGGTGCTGCTGCGGCTGCGCCGGCCGGTCGATCCGGCGCTGCTGGARCGGGCGCTCTCGGCCYTGCTGGCCCATCACGACGCCCTGCGGCTGGTCTTCGCTGGAGACGGCCGTGCCGAGCACCTGCCGCCCGAGGCGGTRCCGCCGGTGCTGTGGCACCGCGYYGCCGCCGATGCCGAAGCGCAGGAGCGGCTGTGCGAGAAGGCCCAGCGCAGCCTTGACCTCGAACATGGCCCGCTGCTGCGCGCCCTGCTGGTCGAGCGCGCGGACGAGGACGGAGAGCAGCGCCTGCTGCTGGCGATCCACCATCTGGTGGTGGACGGCGTGTCCTGGCGCGTGCTTCTGGAGGATCTGCAACTGGCCTGCACGCAGCTGGAGCGGGGCGAAGCGGTGGTGCTGCCGGCCAAGACCGCGTCCTTCCAGTCCTGGGGCGAGGCGCTGCGCCGCCACGCCGCGAGCGGGGCGCTGAGGGATGAGYTGTCCTGGTGGCGCGACAGCCTGGGGGACGCTCCGGCCGGGCTGCCGGGGGTGGCGGAGCCGGTGCCGACCGAGGCGCTGAGGGTGGCGACATCCGCCGTGGCGCGGACGCGGCTGGATGCCGGCTGGACGAAGCGCCTGCTGTCGTCGGCGCCTGCGGCCTACCGGACGCGGGTGAACGACCTTCTGCTGACGGCGCTGTCGCGGGTGCTGTGCCGGTGGAGCGGCGCAGCCTCGGCRCTGGTGCAGCTGGAGGGTCATGGYCGCGAGGAGCTGGTGGGYGGCCTGGACCTCAGCCGCAGCGTCGGCTGGTTCACCACCGCCTATCCGGTGCATCTGTGCCCCGGCGGGGGAGCCGGCGGAGAGATTGGCGCGTCGATCAAGRCGGTGAAGGAGCAGCTKCGGGCGGTKCCGTCGAACGGGCTKGGCTWYGGCGTGCTGCGCCATCTGGGCGATGGGGAGGCGCAGGCAACGCTGCGGGCGCTGCCCGAGGCGCGGGTGACCTTCAACTATCTGGGCCAGTTCGACGGCAGCTTCGACGACACCGCCCGCTTCGTGCCGGCCGACGAGCCGGCGGGCAGCAGCCAGGATGCCGATGCGCCTCTGGGCAACTGGCTGACGCTGAACGGTCAGGTCTATGACGGGGAGCTGGTGTTCGACTGGAGCTACAGCCGCTCGGTGCTGGCGCCGCCTGTCGTGGAGGGGTTGGCCTCGGCCTATGGGGAGGAGCTTCGGACACTGGTTGCGCATTGCGAGACCTCGGCCGGCGGTCTGACGCCGTCGGACGTTCCGCTGGCCGGCCTGACGCAGGGCCAGCTGGACGCGCTGCCGCTGCCGGCGCGCGAGTTGGAGGACCTCTACCCGCTGACGCCGATGCAGCAGGGCATGCTGTTCCATGCGCTCTACGAGCCGGGTGGCGACGCCTACATCAACCAGATGCGGGTGGATGTGGACGGGCTGGACGTGGCGCGCTTCCATGCGGCATGGCAGGGGGCGGTCGATGCGCATGACAGCCTGCGGGCGGGCTTCCTGTGGGACGGCCTGGAGCAGCCGTTGCAGGCGATCCGGCGCAAGGTTGCGGTGCCGCTGCGGCTGGAGGACTGGCGCGGCGCTCCGGACCCGATGGCGCGGCTGGAGGAGCTTGCGGCGGCGGAGCGGCAGGCCGGCTTCGACCTTGCGGCACCGCCTCTGCTGCGGCTGGCGGTGGTGCGCACGGGCGGGGAGCGCCATCATGTGATCCTGACCAGCCACCACATCCTGCTGGACGGCTGGAGCAGCTCGCAGCTTCTGGGAGAGGTGTTGCAACGCTATGCCGGCGTCGTGCCGGCGGCGGACGGCGGCCGCTTCCGCGACCATGTGGCCTGGCTGCAAGGGCGCGACAGGGCGGCGTCCGAGGCCTTCTGGCGCAACCGCACCGCCGAACTCGAACAGCCGACCAGGATCGTCTCGCTGCTGCCGTCCGGCCCGCAGGCGGAACCCATGCCTGAGCGGGACGGGCAGGGCGAGCATCGCTGCGTCTTCACCGTGGAGGAAACCCGTCGCCTCACCGACCTCGCCCGTCGCTGCGACGTCACGCTGAACACGCTGATGCAGGCGGCCTGGGCCGTCCTGCTGCGGCAGCATGGCGGCCAGGACACCGTCGCCTTCGGCACCACCGTGTCCGGCCGCCCGGCGGATCTGCCGGGGGTGGAACACCGGCTCGGCCTGTTCATCAACACGCTGCCGGTGATCCTGACGCCCCATCCTGCGATGCCGGTGGCAGACTGGCTCCGCACGGTCCAAAGCCGCAACCTCGACCTGCGTGAGCATGAGCACACGCCGCTCGCCGACATTCAGCACTGGTCGGGTCAGACCGCATCGGGCGACGCCGGCGGTGCCCTGTTCGACAGCCTGCTGGTGTTCGAGAGCTATCCGGTCGCCGAGGCGTTGCGTCAGGGAAGCCCCGGCGGGCTGCGCTTCTCGCCGGTGATCGGTTATGAGCGGACCAGCTATCCGCTGACCATCGCGATCATGCCCGGCGACCGGCTGGAGTTGCATCACCGCTACGACCGCGCCCATCTGACGGGGCCGGCGGTGGCGCACCTCGCCGGCCATCTGCGCCGTCTTCTGCTGGCGATGGCCGAAGCCCCGAACCGGTTGCTCGGTGCCTTCTCCGTGCTGGACGAGGCCGACCGCGACCGTATTTTCGGCGCCTGGAACCAACCGGAGCCGATGGACGCGACGCCCTTGCCGCGTCTGTTCGAGGTGCAGGCCGCCCGCAGTCCGGATGCCACCGCGGTTATCGCCGGCACGCGCAGCGTGAGCTATGGCGATCTCAACCGGCAGGCCAACCGGCTGGCCCATCGGCTGCGCGCGCTCGGTGTCGCGCCCGGTGTCCCGGTCGCCGTCATGCTCGAGCGGACGGAGGTTCTGCTGACCGGTCTTCTGGCGATCCTGAAGGCGGGTGGCGCCTATGTTCCGCTCGACCCCGACTATCCCGCCGACCGTGTCGCCTACATGCTGGCCGACAGCCAGGCGGCACTGGTCGTGACGCAACGCAGCCTGCTGCCCCGTCTTCCGGCGGGCGGGGGCCTGCGGGTGCTGGCGCTCGACGATCCGGCGCTCGGTCTGGAGAACGGCCCGGCGGACGATCCGCTGCCGGTCTACAGGGCGGAGGACGCCGCCTATGTCATCTACACCTCCGGTTCGACCGGACGGCCGAAGGGTGTGGTGATCGAGCATCGCAACGCCTCGGCCCTCATCGACTGGGCATTGCGGCTTTACCGGCCGGAGCAGTTGCAGGGGGTCCTGGCCTCGACCTCCGTCTGTTTCGATCTTTCGGTCTGGGAATTCTTCGTCACGCTGAGTGCCGGCGGCCATGTGGTGATGGCCGACAACGCCCTGGCCTTGCCCGACCTGCCGGCCCGCGACCGCGTGTGCCTGATCAACACGGTGCCGTCGGCCATTGCCGGCCTCCTGCGCTCCGGCGGTATTCCGGCCGGTGTGCGGACCATCAATCTGGCGGGCGAGCCGTTGGCTCAATCGCTGGTGGATGACCTCTATGCCGCCGGTATCGCCGACGTCTACGACCTCTACGGCCCGTCGGAGGACACGACCTATTCGACATTGACCCGTCGCGAGGCGGGGGGCCGCGCCAACATCGGCCGTCCCATCGATGGGACCTGCGGCTATGTCCTGGATGGCGACCTGAACCCGGTACCGCTTGGCGTGGTCGGGGAGCTTTATCTTGGCGGCGCGGGGTTGGCGCGGGGCTACCTGAACCGTCCCGGCCTGACGGCGGAGCGCTTCGTCGCCGATCCGTTCTCGGCCGGCGGCGGGCGGCTCTACCGCACCGGCGACCTCGTGCGCCAGCGTGGGGACGGG
>NZ_JBCEBL010000065.1:0-3396 GCF_049472615.1 Azospirillum sp. 11R-A
CGTCACGCCGGTCGCCGTCGCGATGGCGAAGCCCAGCGCCGCCCGCCGCAGGCTGGCCAGGATGTTGGCCGCGATCTCGCCGGACAGCAGCATCGGGACGAAGCTGTCGAACACCGCCGACGGCGGCGGCAGCAGCACCGGATTGACCCAGGTTCCCAGCCGCGGCACCGCCTCCCAGACCGCCAGGAACAGCAGGATGCCGGTCACGTTCAGCAGGGCGCGCAGCCAAGCCGCCCGCCGCAGGCCGCGGCGATGGGCGCGGCGGAACTCTTTAGCGAAGGCGTCCCTGTCGGACGGCGCCTCCACCACCGGGCGCCGGGAGGAAGAAAGATCGTTGCCGGTCACGTCATCCGTCGCCGCCGTCACGCCGCCCTCCGTTCACCGTCGCTCTGGTCGGCTCCCCGGCTGCCGCGCGCCAGCGCCGCGGCGATGCGGGCATATTCGCGACCGAACTCCGCCGAACCGCGGTCGCGCGGATAAGGCAGATCGACCGCCAGATCCTCGCGGATCACCCCCGGCCCGGCCCCCATCACCACGACGCGCTGGGCGAGGAACACCGCCTCGTCGATGTTGTGGGTGACGAACAGCACCGACACCCCGGTCTCCCGCCACAGCCGCAGCAGATCCTCCTGCAAGGTGGTGCGGGTCATGGCGTCGACGGCGGCGAAGGGCTCGTCCATCAGCACCACCTCCGGCTCCACCACCAGGGCGCGGGCGACGGCGACGCGCTGGCGCATGCCRCCGGACAGCTCGTGCGGGTAGCGGTCGGCGGCATGGCGCAGCCCGACCCKRTCGAGCGCCTCCAGCGCCCGGCGGCGCCGGACSGGGGCGGAGACCCGCTGCATGCGYAGGCCGAACTCGACGTTCTGMCGCGCGGTCATCCAGGCGAACAGCGCATATTCCTGGAACACCACRCCACGGTCCGGCCCCGGCCCGTCCAGCGGCCGGCCGCGGAAGCGCACGGCGCCRGACGTCGGCTTGAGGAAGCCGGCCAGCAGATGGATCAGCGTGGACTTGCCGCAGCCGGACGGGCCGATCAGRCAGACGAAYTCGCCGGCCTCCACCCGCAGCGACACGTCGCTGAGCGCCCAGACCGGCGASCCGTCGCGCGCCGCATAGATCTGCGACACGCGGTCGAAATCGATCAGCGGCCCGCTCACGACAGGGTCACCCGGTCGGGCGCCACCGCCTTCAGGGGTGAGTCGACGATCAGGCCGCGGAACAGCGCCCGCAGATCCCCCGCCGGACGCTTGGCGAGGCCGGCGGCGATGGCCCATTCCGCCTCCGCCACCAGATCGTCGACGAAGCGGTCGTCGAAGGCGATCTTGAAGGTGAACTCGGAGGTCGCCTCCAGAATCTCCTTCGGCGGCGTGTGGATGCGGCGCGAAATCAGGTCGGCCCAACTGCCGTCGGCCAGGATTCGGCGTTCCGCTCCCTGCAACGCCCGGATGGCGCCGGCCACCAGCTCCGTCTTCTCCTTCACCACCTTTTCGGTGGTCAGCAGCAGTTGATGGCTCTGGAAGAACTTCTCCAGCCCGTCCTGGGTCATCACCGCGGTCTTGCCGCCGGACTGACGCTCGGCCACCGCGGCGGACTGGCTGCTCCAGGCGAAACCGTCGATGTCGCCGCGCACGAGGGCGGAGGTCATGTTGTTCGGGGTGAGATCGACCACCTCGACGTCGCCCGGCGCCAGCCCGGCGAACTCCAGATACTTCGCCAGCATATATTGCCCGGAGGTGCCGACGCGGGTGGCGATCCTGCGCCCCTTCAGGCTGGCCGGCTTCGCCGGGTCGATGCCGCCGTCCTTGCGGACGACGATCTTCATGTCACGCGAATAGCGGCTGTAGTTCACCAGGATCAGCGGCCGCAGACCCTGCAGCACCGCGAACACCACCGGCGTGTCGGTCGAGGCGGAGAAGTCGGCCGAGCCGGCGAGCAGCGCCTGCATCGAATCGCGCCCGCTCTCGAACTCCATGGTGTTCAGGTCGACCCCGGCCTCGGCCCAGGTGCCGGCGGCCTCGGCGACGAAGGGAACCGCCCAGGTGTAGCCGGTGCTGCCATAGGCCAGCGTCGCCTTGGCCGCGGCGGCCTGCGCGCGGCCGGTCCACAGCGGTCCGGCGGCCAGCATACCGGCGGTGACGGCTGCACCGGCCAGCAGGCGGCGGCGGTTCACGCGGATGCCGGCGGGATCGAACACGGTCATGATCAAAAGGCTCCTGTCTTGTGATTCGGCAGGGCGCTCAATGCGGCGCCAGCAGCCGGAAAGTCTGATCGGCGGAACGGTTCTCGCGATAGGCTGCATCCCAGCCGATGGCGCGGCGGTAGCTGCCGAACAGGCCGGCGGCGGCAACCGCGTCCTCGGTGATCCCCGTCACCGTTTCGGCATCGGGAGCGACATAGAGGGCGTCGTCCGGGCAATGGGCTTCGCACAGGAAGCAGGTCTGGCAGTCGGACTGCCGGGCGATGACGGGGGCGGCCCCGTCGGTCCGGCCGCCGCCGGTCGGCTGGAACACGTCCATCGGGCAGACGGAGACACAGATGTTGCAGCCGGTGCAGCGGGTCGGGCTGATCAGCTCGATCATGCGGCCAACTCCCGGCCGGCCTCGGCCCGATCCAGGCGGACCGGATCCGCGCGGACCGGCGCCGGACGGGTCGAGACATGGACCTCGTCCAGGCCGCCGACCGTCAGCAGATGGCGCTGGGCCGGGTCGAGGGCCGCATGGTCGATGCGGCGATGCATGCCGCGCGATTCCGTGCGGGCCAGCGCCGACCGGTACATCCAGCGGGCAGTCGCCAGCATCGCCGCCGCTTCCCGTACGCGCAAGACGGTGTCGGCGGAGGCCGGCATGGCCCCGGCGGCATCGGCCCACAGCCGGTCCAGCCGGCCGACGGAACCAGTCAGCCCCTCCTCCGAGCGGAAGTAGTTGATGTCGTAGGGGAACACCTCGGCCTGGACGGCGCGGGTCAGGCCGCCAGCATCGACCGCCGCGCCGCCCCGCGGCCTGTCCTGCAATCCGGCGCCGCCCGCCCGCCGCAGGGCGCGGGTTCCATTCCCCAGAGCACGGGCATGGTCGGCAGCCCCGAGACCTGCCCAATGACCGCTCGACATCGCCCAGGCGGCGTTGTGGCTGCCGCCGCCGGTGAAGCCTCCGCAGATCGGTTCGCGTGTCGCGGCGTCACCGGCGGCGAACAGTCCGGGGACGGCGGTGGCGCAGGTCCCGTCCACCAGCCGCAGGCCGCCGGTGCCGGTCGAAAGGCAGGAAGAAGTTCGGCTGGGCCTGACGCATCGCCGCCCACAGTTCCGGTTCGGCGCGGTCGAGGCGGGCATAGACCGGTTCGGTCGTCAGCACCCGCGCGATGACGGAGCGGCCGCCCTTGGAGGCCGCCCCCAGAATG
>NZ_JBCEBL010000066.1:0-3143 GCF_049472615.1 Azospirillum sp. 11R-A
CGATCTGCGGGCGATGAGCGAAGAGGCGTTGCGGGCCCGCCTCCCCAACGCCTCCGCCCTCCATGCCGCCGACGTCGGCATCTCGGTGGACAGCGCTGCCGACGTTGCAAAGGAGGCAGCCGGCCTGATCCTGCTCGACCACGATCTGTCGGTGGTGCACGAGGCGGTGATGGAGGGGCGCCGCACGGTGCAGAACGTCACCAAATACATCCTGATGGGAAGCAGTTCGAATTTCGGCAACATGTTCAGCATGGCGGGAGCGTCGCTGTTCCTTCCCTTCCTGCCGATGCTGCCGACCCAGGTGCTGCTCAACAACCTGCTCTACGATGCGTCGGAGGCTGGCGTTCCGCTCGACACCGTGGAGGCGGAGGCGTTGGCCCTGCCGGTGCAGTGGGATCTGCGGCTGATCCAGCGCTTCATGCTGGTGCTGGGTCCAGTCAGTTCCCTGTTCGATTTCCTGACCTTCTACGCCTTGCTTCACCTGTTCAACGCCGATGAGGCGCTCTTCCAGACCGGATGGTTCGTCGAGAGCCTTGCCACTCAGGTGCTGGTCATCTTCGTGATCCGCACCCGCCGCAGCCCCTGGCTCAGCCGACCCAACGCAATCCTGGCCGGGTTGTCGCTGGGAGCTGCCGCCGTCGGCGCGCTGCTGCCGCTGACGCCGCTGGCATCCTTCTTCGGCTTCGTGATTCCTCCAGCCTCCTTCTATCTGTTCCTGGTGGCCGCCGTCGTTACCTATCTGGTCCTCGTGGAGATCATCAAACGGGTGTTCTTCCACCACATCGCTCCAAGACAGTGATGCGGAACTCAGGGTGTCGACGGGCTCCATCCTGGGAAGTTGGCGTTCAGGCGACCCTGCGGGAAACTGGCTTCCCGAGACCGGTCATGATGTTGAAGACCTTGCAGCCGACGCGGGCCTCGACGTTCTGAGTTGGGAGAGTCCGACAACTCGTCGCGATCAGCCGAACGGCTTCTTGCTTGAACTCTTTGGTCCCCTTACGCCGTTGACCGTTACCCATGCCAAACCTCCCAGTCCCTCGGGCTATAGATGGATGCCCTTCATTTTCTCCGGGCAAGTCCATCCAATCATTGCTGGGTTGGCATGGCAGGCCAAACTTTCTTCGGAACCGGCACGTGGGCCAACGCCAAATTGCAGGAACTGGAATATTTTTCCTTTCCCAAATCGGAAATACCACCAGTTATAGCGCTTTCACATGTTGGCGCCACCAATGTGAGAAAACTGACTCCCATCAGCGTGCATAGCCATTGCTTTTGTCCAACTGTACAGCGAAGGCCAAAGGCATATTGTCTACGGGACGTCTGACTAAAGGGAGCGGCGAATGTCAGGAAAGCTGCTGAACGACCGTCGTGTCCTCATCGTGGAGGACGAATTCCTCGTCACCGTTGTATTGGAGGCGGCAGTCTTGGAGGCAGGCGCCAGTGTGGTTCGGCTTGCCGCTTCGACCGTGGACGCTCTTGCGCTGATTGAAGCCGAACCCTTCGATGTTGCGCTTCTGGACGCCCGATTGGATGAAGAGCCGATCCTTGACGTTGCCGAGGCTTTGGACAAACGGGGAATCCCATTCGTTTTCCATTCCGGATATGGTCCGGAACATCTTCCAAGCACCTACCGTCATCGCCCCTTGCTCCGTAAACCATCGCTTTCATCCAGTGTCATCCAGGCACTGTACGAAGCTGTGAAATAAAGGGGACTGGGCGGAAGGCCCATCGCAGCGAAAGACGCCGAATCTCTGCCGAAATCTTATGGGACGGTTCTGTCCCTTACCATCGTTGGATCGACAATGGACGCGACCATCCGGCGCAGTGGCTTTCACATTTTCCCTTTTTGATCGGCTCGCTGGTTCCCGCTCAGGCCATGGCAGTGCACAACATGCGAACGATGGCAGCAGGGGCGCAGGGCTTTCGAAGCAGCGGTCTGTGTCGGTGTCGTTGCGGAAGGAACTCCGGCCCGTATCCCGAGTGGAAGACAAAAGGCTTCGCGCTGGCTTCGAGCGCGTCGGCGACGGCAGTCACCTGCTCATCGTCGAGCCGGACATCCAGGATAGCGGCATCGAAATCTTCCCGTTCGATCAGCGCCAGGGCATCCGCCACGCAGCTTGCCATGCCGACGACGGTGGCTCCCGCATCCTGCAGGATTTCCTCCAACGCCATGGCGATCAGCAATTCGTCCTCAACGATCATGATCCGGCAGCCTTCCAGATGCTTTCCGGTCATCGGGCATTCTCAAGGGAAGCGGGGTTTTCGTTGTCGCTCCTCGTCTGGGCGACCGGTACGGTGAACGTCGCCTGTAGGCCGGTCGGACTGTAATCCACCGTGACATCGCCACGCAGTTCGTAGCGGATTTGCTGGGTGATCAGTTTAGAGCCGAAGCCATGATGGGTGGGAGGCGACACCGGGGGACCGTCCGTCTCGCGCCAATGGACAAGCAGCACCGCATCGGCATCCCTTTGCCCGAATTCCCAGGTCACGACGACGCGTCCTTCCACCACGGACAATGCGCCGTATTTCACCGCGTTGGTCACCAACTCGTGGATCACCATGCCGAGCGCCAACGCGGCCTTGGGCCGGAGTTGAACGGCAGGTCCATCAACGGCAAAGCGTCCTTCGCTGGTGGCATAAGGCTTCACCTCATTGAGCACGACGTCGCTGAGGGGAATATTCCCCCAACGGTCACGGGTCAGCAGATCGTAGGTGCTGGCGACCGCCTGCAGGCGGCCGAGAAACGCCGTGCATTCCGGTGCCTTGGCAATCGCTTTCAGCGTCTGCTGGGCCAAGGCGGTGACGACGGCCAGCATGTTCTTGACGCGGTGGTCAAGTTCACCGATGAGCTGGCGCTGCTGCTCCTCGGCCTCCTTGAGCGACGTCACGTCCACAAAGGTCAACAACAGGCCTTCCAGATCGTTGCGGGCTTTCCGGTAAGGCAGGATGCGCATCATGTAGTGCCTGGTCCCGTCCCTGGACCGAACCGCCTTTTCCACGAGTGCCGGGTCGGTAAGCGCATGTCTCAGATCCCGATCCAGATCGACCTGATCGAGATGGCTGACGATATCGGTCAGCGGACGACCGCGGTCGCTCGCGATCAGATTGAAAATCTGGGTTACCGCCGGCGTGAAACTCCGGAT
>NZ_JBCEBL010000067.1:0-2864 GCF_049472615.1 Azospirillum sp. 11R-A
CCGCTCTCGTCGGTGGAGAAGTCGTAGACATCGGCGATGGTCGGCAGGGTGGTCCAGGTGATGTCGAGGATCCGCTCCATCCAGGCCGGATCGGCGATGCCGCCGGCAATCGCCATGCGCTGGCGGATCGCCTCGGCCCGCGGATCGCCATCGGGGCCATCGGGGGGCACCCACCAGTGGCCGGGACCCGAGGTGGCGGCGACCCCGCTGGCACCGCAATAGCCCTTGTCGGCCAGCACCACTCTGGCCCCGGCCTGTGCCGCCGCCAGCGCCGCCCAGGTTCCCGACAGGCCGCCGCCGATCACCAGCACATCGGCGGCGATGGGCGGCAACTCTGCGATGGGCAATTCTGCGGTGGGCAGCCGTGTGGCCGGCGGAGCGGTCGATACCCGGATGTTCGGCATTTCTGTGAAACTCCGCCGCTTCGATGCATCTGTGTGTTGTTTCTTACAATACCGCAGTGGCATCCCGTCAATTTTGGAATGCTCATGATTCCGTTGAGTTTTTTAAATGAGTCAGGTGGCGGCGATCCCAGTTGGGCTAGATATAGCGATATAAAAATGTATAAACAAAACATATATAACTGTCTTTACAGTAGGAATTAAGAGTGATTAAGCTCCGTCCCGCCCGCCGCCTGTTCGGCACCATGACGGTGCGTGAGAATGTGCTGATGGGCGCCTACACCCGCAGCGACGCGCACACGGTGGCGAAGGATTACGACGGCATCCTCGACCTGTTCCCCAAGCTGCGCGACCGCCATGCCCAGCAGGCCGGCACCCTGTCGGGCGGGGAGCAGCAGATGGTGGCGATGGCCCGCGCCCTGATGGGCCGCCCGCGGCTGATCGTGATGGACGAGCCGGCGATGGGCCTGTCGCCCTTGCATGTCGACCGCGTGCTGGAGATGATCCAGACCATCAACCGGCAGGGCGTGAGCATCTTCATGGTGGAACAGAACGCCAGCCTCGCCCTGCAGATCGCCCATCGCGGCTATGTGCTGCAAACCGGACGCATCGTGCTGTCCGGCCCGGCCGCCGACCTCGCCCGCGACCCGCAGAGTCGCGACGCCTATCTGGGCGGTGCCCAGGCCGCTTGATGCCGCCCGCCTGACGCAGCATTTCCGACAGGACCCTCTTCCGATGACCAAGGACAACTCCGCCGTGCCTTCCACCGTTGCAGACCCCGGCCCCCGCTCGCTGGAGGAGCTGGAGGCGCGGCTCGCCCGCGATCTCGACCTGCTCACCCTGCCGCCGGCCGACTGGGTGCCGGCGCGGGATGCCGTGCTCGATGTCGCCATCGTTGGCGCCGGCATGGCCGGGCTGACCGCCGCCTTCGCCCTGCGCAAGGTCGGCATCTCCAACATCCGGCTGTTCGACCGCGCCCCTGCCGGCCGCGAGGGACCGTGGGGGACCTATGCCCGCATGGAGACCCTGCGGTCGCCCAAGACGCTGACCGGTCCGGCGCTGGGCTTCGCCAACCTGACCTTCCGCGCCTGGTTCGAGGCGCAGTTCGGCCGCACCGCCTGGGATGCGCTGTTCCGCATCCCGCGCCTGCAATGGCTGGAATACCTGACGTGGTACCGCCGCGTCACCGGCGCGCCGGTGCGGAACGACACCGCCTTGACGGCGATCTCCGGCGACGCCGACGGCGTAACCCTCAACCTCGACAGTCCGGAGGGGCGGCAGCGGGTGCGGGCGCGCCGGGTGATCCTGGCCAACGGGCGCGACGGTCTTGGCGGCCCCTTCGTCCCGGCCTTCTGGAAGGCGGTGGACAAGCGGTTCTGGAGCCATGCCCATGAACCCATCGACTTCGACGGACTGAAGGGCAGGACGGTGGCAGTGCTCGGTGCCGGCGCCGGTGCGGTGGACAATGCGGCGGAGGCGCTGGAGCGGGGCGCCGCCAAGGTCTACATGCTGATCCGCCGGGCGGAGCTGCCGCGCATCAACAAGAGCCTGGGCGCCGGCCATCCCGGCATCGTCCTCGGCTTCCACACCCTGTCGGACGAGCGGCGCTGGGCCTACAACCAGTATATCGCCGACACCGGCGTGCCGGCGCCGCACAATTCCATGCTGCGCTGCTCGCGCCATCCCAACTTCTCGCTGCTGACCGGCTGCGCCGTCGAGGCGGCGGCGGCCGAGGGCGGCCGTCTGGTCCTGCGCACCGGACGCGGCACGGTGACGGTCGACCACGTCATCCTCGCCACCGGCTTCGCGCTCAATTGGGAGCAGCGGCCGGAGCTGGCGGAAATCGCCCGCCACACCCTGCTGTGGCGCGACCGCTATGTCCTTCCCGGCCATGAGGCCGGCGAGTTCGCCCAGCATCCCTATCTCGGCGCCGATTTCGAGTTCCTGGAGCGCACCCCCGGCGAGGCGCCCTGGCTGAACCGCATCCATGCCTTCAACTATGCCGCGGTGCTGAGCCACGGCAAGGTGACCGGCGACATTCCCGGCATCAGCGCCGGGGCGGAGCGTCTGGCCGACAGCATCACGGCGGCGCTGTTCACCGAGGATTACGACTATCACTGGCAGCGGCTGATCGGGTTCGAGACGCCGGAACTGCTGGGCGACGAATGGACCGAAGCGGAGGATTTCCGATGAGCGCCACCGCTGGCGATATCGCCCACATCGCCCCCGACCTGATCGACCGGCTGGCCGGCCTGTCCGACTCCTCCCCGCTGCTGGCCCTGCGCGCCCGCCGGGCGGAGATCCGCACCCGCACCCAGGCGGCGCACCACGCCCTGCTGGCGCCGCGGCGGCCCGGCCTGTTTCCGGCCGCCGAGCGCGCCGCGGTGGCGGAACGCATCGCGGCGCTGGCCGGCAACGACACGCTCGCCGCCCATTACCGCGGGCTCGCCGCCGGCACCGATG
>NZ_JBCEBL010000068.1:0-2557 GCF_049472615.1 Azospirillum sp. 11R-A
CCTGCCCAAGCTGTTGGCGGCGGCATAATCACGCCCGGACTCCGCCTGAACGGCGGCTCCGGGCGGCTCGGAGCGCGAAAAGGCGCTCCATTCTGACAAAAACGGGCGCCGAAACGCCATTTCCAAGCCTCAGCGGAGGCAAAAAGCCAAAATATGTTCGTTTTTCCGCGTCCTGCTAGGCCGAAGTGGTATTGGCACGTCAATCAGCGTCTTGGTTCGCTTCGCTATTTGATGAAGGGCATTGATCCAGACGCCTCGTTCAACGACGGCGGTAAGCGCGTTCGCTGGTGCGACCATCTTGGAATTGATCCTTCTGACCAAGGCACCGTCATAGGGCCTCGCTACGGGGTCTCTCAGAGCCTTGGAGCCGCTTCCCGCTACGCTACAGGCTGGCAAGAGCTAACCGCACCAGCGGAGCTACAAAGGGCCTTTGCGTACAGGCCGAAGCGCCACCAGCCGGAACAGGTGGCGGCATGAGTGACGTTGCTTGGGCTTGGGTACGTCCGAACCGTCGCCGGTATTCTCCGGTACGGCGAGACGTTGACGGAACCCCAATCCTCGACCCGATCACGGAAGCTGTGGAAGCGCAGCTTGATCGTGACCAGCTTGCCGGACGGCTTCATCCTGAGTGGGTGCCGCCCGGCTTCAGCCGATACCATTAAAACTAGTTTCGGGATTGGACGCTTAATCGTGCTCAATCCCAAACGCAACCTTGTCTATCGCGACCTTCAGCGCAGCAATGCTGTGAGTGCCGTAGTTCCGCCCAACATGACTACTCTTGTGGCCCGTCAGACGATCACTTACGTCTTCGTCCAGGCCAGCAGCCCGGCAAGCACTCTTGAAGGTATGACGAAGAAAATGAAGGGCTTTGCTTTCGTCTTTTACACCGGCGCTGTCGATTGCTGTGTTAAGTCTCTTGGATGCAGCGGATTTATTGCCGTGCGTAAACAGTCGGCCTTCCTTCGGTACCATATCAAGAAATCCATCGGATAGTAGTTGTTTATGAACGGGCACTGGACGGCGAGAGTTCTTGGTCTTCAGGCTTTGTCCCTCGCCTTGGTCTGTAAAGTTGATATAGATTACCCCACCATCGTCGCGGATATCGTTCGCATCAAGTTGGAATACCTCGTTAAGCCGTGCGCCAGTGTATAGGCACAGGCGGAAAAGCCACCAATCATGTCTTTTCTTTTCCAGATTTGAGAATACTGCGGATAGATCAGACTTAGATAGGTCTTGACGTGTAACGCTATCATCGGGCGGATTGAAGAGAATACCTTCAAACGGGCTTTTCTTGATCTTCTGGTTTCCGCAAGCGACGTTGAATATCGCGTGTAGGAGCGTCCAGTATTTCTTCTTGGTCTGTGATTTCCTGTCCAGTTCAAAAAGGTAATTCTTGTAATCAAGTATATGCTGCGGCGTTATATCGGCATAGGGTAGGGGGCCGTTAACTTCCTCGAAGTGCCGAATAGCGCCCTTGGCATCGCTCACAGTTGTCTTGGCAGGTTTACGCTCCCGCAACCAATCTTGAAGAAGCTCGCCAAGCTTTGCGCGTTGATCCTGATTGCCAGCGGAGCGGGACATTAGTGCTTCGTATTGAGCCTTAAGCTTCTTCTCTTCTGCATCTTGAAGCTGGATCAGGTAATTTCTAACTGGAGTGACATAGCGTTCAGGAATGACGAACATGGGCGTGCCATCTTCATAATGGCCGACCGCAAAACTAGTTTCGTGTGTGCGCTCGTACTGGATACGAGCAAGAGTGTCCTTAAGGTAGTCTAGCTGTTCCTCTACCGAAGGTTCGTCAACGATTGAGGCGCTGCTCATAAGCGCTTGAATGAGGATTTCGCGTTCTGCCTCTGGCATGTTGGCGGAACGCTCATCCACCATAGCGATGGCTTCTTCCCGCGTCGGTTCACGCCCGCCATGATGGTCGCCAAGCTCCATAATCTCGTAGAAGTCTGCCTTGGTTGCGCTAATCTCTTTAACGGCCTGTGCAAAGGCCGGAGATGCGAGGAAGGTCTTTTCCGCAGCAACCCTGCGGGCTTCTTCTGCAATGCGCTCAGCGGCTTCCTGACGGGCTTTACGCCGCTCTTGAAACTCTGCGTCTAGCTTGGCTAGAACCGCATGCAAGCGCCGCTCTGCTTCCCGCTTGTCCTTGGTGTCCAGCGAACCACGCAGAAGGCGTCTCGGATATTCGTTCTGAAGGTCCGTCGGTACGACCTTGCGGTAGTACCATGTGCCTTCCCGTTCCCAGAGTCCCTTAACCGAACGCTTCTGCACTGAGTTTGCCCCAAGAGTAGCACAGCAAAGTAGCACACAGAAGGGCATAAAAGCGCTTGCTACGCAACAGGTTTAGAGCACCTAACAAAACGGCGTTTGGGCTGTTGAGAGTGGCATGGCTGCACCTCTGGTCTCCGACGCCCTTTGGGCCCTGATTGAACCGTTGCTCCCAGCGGAGCCGCCCAAACCGAAGGGCGGGCGGCCTCGGCTGGACAACCGGGCGGCATTGACCRGCATCCTGTTCGTGTTGCGCTCTGGTATTCCCTGGGAACTGCTGCCG
>NZ_JBCEBL010000069.1:0-2266 GCF_049472615.1 Azospirillum sp. 11R-A
CGTCGCTCGGGGCCGGGCTCACCTACGCCACGGGCAGCGACCCGCGCCACCGGGTGAATGTTCCCTCCATCCGCATGGCGGCGGAGGCCGGCCGGTCGGCCGGGGAGGACGGCGAGGAGGATTTCCATCGCTGGTGCCTGGAGCGCGGCGTACTGGAAGCCGATCCGGACGGCTGGGCGGACGGGCTGCATTATCCGGCGCGGTCGGTGTTCGGGCGGTATCTCGAGGAGAGGTTGCGCCCGCTGTTCGCAGCGGCCGGACCGGTGCGGGTGACCCACCGGCGCGACCGTGCCGTCGCCGCCCGCCGGCTGGCATCGCCGCAGGGAACCGGGTTCGTCGTGGAGCTTGCCGGCGGCAGGGTGCTGGAGGCCGATGCGCTGGTGCTGTGCACCGGCAACCCGAGGCCCGAACTGCCGGGCGTGCTGGCCGGGCTGGCGGAGCACCGGCGAGTCGTCGCCGATCCTTGGACCCCAGGTGCGCTCGACACCATCGGGCGGACCGACCGAGTGCTGATCGTTGGCACCGGCCTGACGATGGGTGACGTGGTGTCGACCCTGCTTGGCCGGGGCCATCGCGGACCGCTGACCGCCCTGTCGCGCCATGGTCTGGTGCCGCGCCCGCGTCCGGCCGGGCATGCCGACTCCTGGACCGACTTCGCCGCCGATCCGCCTGCCAGTGTCCGTGACCTGCTGCGCCGGGTGCGTGCCGCCGTCGCTGACGCCGGCAAGCAGGGGCGGCCCTGGACCGACGTGCTCGAAAGCCTGCGTCTTCAGAACGCTGCCCTGTGGGCGGCCTTTTCCGCTGACGAGCGGCGGCGGTTCCAGCGCCATCTGCGGCCCTGGTGGGACGCCCACCGCTTCCAGGCGGCCCCGCAGGTCGCCCGGCTGGTGGCGTCCGCGCAGGCGGACGGGCGCCTCATGGTGCTGGCCGGCCGGCTGGTCGCGGCAAGCGCCGACAGAGAGTCGTCAGGCGGCGGCGATGAAGGAGGCGGTCTGTGGATCGTCCACCGGCCGCGCGGCGGCGACGCCTTGACCGGGCAAACCTACGATGCCCTGGTGAACTGCACCGGCGCCGGCCATGGGGCTTCCTTCGGCCGGAACCCGCTGCTGGCGGCCCTGTCCGCCCAAGGGTTGATCCGGCCGGATCCGCTCGGTCTGGGGGTGGAGGTGGACCGGCAGCACCGGGCATTGGATGCCGGTGGCCGGCCGGTCACCACCCTGTTCGTCGTCGGGCCGCCGACCCGCGGCAGCCTGGGCGAAGTGACCGGCGCATCGGAGATCGTGCCGCACGCGCTGGCGGTTGCCGAGGCATTGACGGCATTGCGGCACGGCATGTTTCCGCGGTCCCCCTGACCTGGGATTGCGGGCCAAGGCCATCAGAGCGTCAGGAACAGCGCCGAGGTCCAGACCCGCGACTGGTCGCGCTGGCGCCCAGTGAGGAACAGCGGATGTTCGCGGTCCGCCGCCAGCCCCAGCCCGGCCAGCGGGATGCGGCCGGCGAGGTCGCGGGGCAGCGGCGCCTCGGTGACGCGTTCCACCGTCACCTCCAGTTCCGTGCCGGGCAGCAGGCGGGTGACGGAGCCGGCGGGGGAGCGGGTGGCATCTAGCAGCGTGTCGCCGTCAATCTCCAGCACGGCCTCGGGCGCATGGGGGTTGGGCGGCGGCGTCAGCGGGTTGCCGACCTTCACATAGGTGCCGATGTCCAGATGCACCCGGATGCGGGTGCCGGCAAGCCGCGACAGCGTCAGTTCCACTCCATCGGTGTCGCCGTGGGTGACGGTGCGCAGAGCCACGGTGGTGGCGTCCTGCCGCCAGCAGCCCTGTTCGGGATGGTCGAAGCCGAAGGGCTCGATCCGCTGCACGGCCGCCCCAGTGACGGTGATGCCGCCGTTCCAATAGGCGCCGCGGTAGCGGTCCTTGATGCGGGCGCCGCCCAGCCGCAGGCGAATCCGCCGCTCCGACAACCCCAGTTCGCGGTGCAGGTCGCGCTCCCACAGCAGGGTCTCGCCATCGTAAAGCCGCAAGCTCTCCCAACCACGGTCGCCAAGCAGCCGATAGTCGAGTTCGTCTCCGTCAGACGCCGTGACCACCTCGCCCATCCACTGCTCTCCCAGCCGCAGGCTGGCGAAGCTGCGCTCGCCGGTTGTGGCGAAGGTGCGGCGCGAGCGCAGCGCCCGGCCGATGGTGGCGCGGTCGAGCCGGTCGGCCAGCACGCCGGTCAGCCCGCCGCGCGCGCCGAACACCGCGGTGGCCGGCGCGCCGCCGCC
>NZ_JBCEBL010000070.1:0-2388 GCF_049472615.1 Azospirillum sp. 11R-A
TGACGTAGGCGAGGCTGCCGGGCAGCACCGCCACCGCCGGTGCGGCCTCGGCCTCCTCGGCCGGCAGGCCGTCGAGCAGCAGGCTCGGCAGGCCGTCCGGCAGCGGCAGCCGGTCCGCCAGACTGCCATCGGTCAGCAGCAGGGCGATGCCGGCATCGCCGATCAGGTAGGCGAGGCGCTCGCGCGGATAGGCGGCATCCAGCGGGACATAGGCGCCGCCGGCCTTGAGCACCGCCAGCAGGGCGACGATCATGGCAGGTCCGCGCGGCAGGGCGACGCCGACGCGGACCTCCGGCCCGACGCCGGCCGCCGCCAGCCGGCAGGCCAGGGCGTTGGCCCGGCGGTCGAGCGCGGCGAAGCCGAGAGTGCCGCCCCCCAGAACGCCCCCCGGACCGCCATCAAGACCGCCGTCCACCACCGCCGGCCGGTCGCCGAGAGCGGCGGCCATGGCGGCGATGCGGACATGCACCGGCTCGAAGGCCTCGGCGGCGACCGGCGCGTTCCAGGCGGCGAAGCGGGCCCGCTCCTGCCCGGTCAGCAGCGGCACCTCTCCGACACGCCGCCCGGCATCCGCCACAAGACCGCACAGAAGCGTCTCGAAATGGCCTTGGATGCGGTTGCACAGGTCGCCGTCGATCAGATCGCGGCGGTGGATGAACTTGACCTCCAGCTCTTCACCGACCGACACTTCCAGATCCATGGCGAATCCGGTCACGTCGACCCGGTCCGTCGCTCCGAATCTGACATTCTGGTCGTTCTGGTTTTTGATGGCCTCGTCGACGGGATAGTTCTCGAAGACGACGATGCTGTCGAACAGGGCCCGCGCGCCGCCGCTGGTGCCGAGGCTGGAGCCGGCCCAGCGCTGCACCTCGTGCAGCGGCGTGTGCTCGTGCTCGCGCATCTCCAGGTTCCGCCGCTGCAATCCGCGCAGCCACTCCCCCACCCGCTCGCCAGACGGCGGACGCTCCACCACCGGCAGCGTGTTGATGAACAGCCCAAGCGTCTCCTCGACGCCGGCAAGCTCCGCCGGACGGCCCGACACCGTCGCGCCGAACGCCACCGTCTCCTGACCGCTGTAGCGTTGCAGAAGAAGCGCCCACGCCCCCTGCACCAGCGTGTTCAGCGTCACCCACTGCGCCTGCGCGAAGGCCTGCAACCGCCGCGTCGCACCGCCATCCAGCCGCAGCCGCACCACGCCGTGCCCCGCCTGCGGAGCCCGGCAGGGCAGGCTGGCCGCCAGCAGCGTCGGCGCCTCCAACCCAGACAGGCGCCCGCGCCAGAAGCGCTCCGACGCCGCCCCATCCTGCCGCCCCAACCACGCGATGTAGTCGCGGTAGCGGCCCGCCGCGCCACCGACCGCGCCGCCCACCTCCGCYCCCCGGTAGCGGCCCAGCACCTCCGCCACCAGACGCGCGCTGCTCCAGCCGTCCAGCAGCAGGTGATGGCTGGTCCAGATCAGGCGATGGCGCCCCCGGCCCTGCCGCCCCGGCCTCAGCCGCACCAGAACCACACGCTGCAACGGCGGACGGCCAAGCTCGAAGCCGCGGGCACGCTCCTCCTGCGCCAAGGCACCCAACGCCTCCTCCAGTTCGGCGCCGGCAAGGCCGCGGTCGTGCCAGTCCAGCACCGACACCGCATCGGCCACCCGCTCCCACACCGCCTGCAACGGGGCGGCAAGCGGGCCGCCCCACAGGAAGCCGGTGCGCAGCACGGCATGGCGCGCCGTCACCCAGGCCCAGGCGGCGGCGAAGCGCTCCTCTTCCAGCCCCTCCACCTCGACGGCGAGCTGCGTCACATAAGGGTTTTCGCCTTCCGCGGCCCCTTCCAGCGCATGGAACAGCATGCCCTGCTGCATCGGCGTCAGCGGGTAGAGGTCCTCCAACTCGCGCGCCGGCAGCGACAGCGCGTCCAGCTGGCCCTGCGTCAGGCCGGCCAGCGGAACGTCCGACGGCGTCAGACCGCCGGCCGAAGCCTCGCAATGCGCGACCAGCGCCCGAAGCTCCTCTCCATAGGCCGAGGCCAACCCCTCCACGACAGGCGGCGCCAGCACCGCCCGGCTGTAGCTCCAGTCGAACACCAGCTCCCCGTCATAGACCCTGCCGTCGATGCTCAGCCAGTTGCCGAGCGGGGCGTCGGCATCGAGACGGGCACCCGCCGGCTCGCCGGCCGGCACGAAACGGGCGGTGTCGTCGAAACTGCCGTCGAACTGGCCCAGATAGTTGAAGGTCACCCGCGCCTCGGGCAGCGCCCGCAGCGTTGCCTGCGCCTCCCCATCGCCCAGATGGCGCAGCACGCCGTAGCCAAGCCCGTTCGACGGAACCGCCCGCAGCTGCTCCTTCACCGTCTTGATCGACGCGCCAATCTCTCCGCCGGCTCCCCCGCCGGGGC
>NZ_JBCEBL010000071.1:0-1483 GCF_049472615.1 Azospirillum sp. 11R-A
CTCGATGCCGATCTGCTTCAGCGTGTTGGCGAACAGGTTCCAGGTTCCGCCATAAAGGTCGGTGGAGGTGACGATGTTGTCGCCGGCCTGCGCCAGATTCAGCACCGAATAGAAGGACGCCGCCTGTCCGGACGCGACCGCCACCGCCGCCGCGCCGCCCTCCAGCACGGCAAGCCGCTGCTCCAGCACCTCGACCGTCGGGTTGGTGACGCGGGTGTAGATATGGCCCAGCTCCTGAAGCGCGAAGAGGCGCTCGGCATGGGCGGTGTCCTGGAACTGGTAGGAGGTCGTCTGGTGGATCGGCACGGCGACGGAGCCGGTAACGGGATCGGCGCGGAAGGCGCCGCCATGGACGGCCAGGGTTTCGAAGTGCGGCTTACGGTCGGTCATCGGGCGGTTCCTCTTTCTCGATTCTTGCTGTCGGCCGGATTTGATATCGGCGGCGGTCAGGCGGAGGCGCCGACCAGATCGGCGTAATGGCGGCTTGCCACGTCGGGGTGGGAGCGCAGGCGGCTCTTCAGCGTGTTCTCCCCGACCGAGCTGTAGAGCGGGTTCAGCGGGTCGCGCTCGGGGCCGCGCGCTTCGGCGGCGAGATCGTCCGGCAGTGGCAGCACCGGCACCCGGACCTCCAGACCGGCCCCCAGGAAGAAGGCGGTCGACAGCCGGTCCACCCCCGCCGCCGGCGTCACCACCCGGTGCACCGCCGCGCGGAAATAACCGTCGGTCGCCAGTTCCAGCAATTCGCCGGCATTGACGACGAAGGTGCCGGGGACCGGCGGCACGTCGGCCCAGCCCCCGTCGGTTTCGACCTGCAAGCCGCTCTGGCGGTGCTGGAGAACCAGCGTCAAGAGGCCGCTGTCCTTGTGCGGCCCGACGCCCTGCCCCTCGGCCGTATCGGCGGGAACCGCGTCATGGCCCGGATAACGGATCAGCTTGACGAGCTGCGTCGGCTGGTCGGTCAGGATCGGATCGAAGGCATCCTCCGGCAGGCGCAGGGCCACCGCCACCGTCGACAGGATGCGCCGCGACACCGCGGTCAGCTGGTCCTGCAGACGCAGCACCGCCGGGCGCAACTCCGGCAGGGTCTCCGGCCACTGGTTGGGACCCTGCAGGCGGACCCAGGGTGGCTGGTCCGGGCCTTGGGGCAAGGCCGGCCGTTCCGCACCGACGTCCAGCTGCTCGCGCCAGTCGGCCAGACCGCGCGTGCGTTCCCAGCCGGCGCGGGTATAGCCGCGGAAATGGGGCGAGTTGACCATCTCGATGGACAGCTTGTCCTGCTCCGGCAGGGCGAAGAAGCCGCGCGACAGGTCAAAGACGGAGTCGATGAAGGCCGGATCGACCCCGTGCCCGGTCACATAGAAGGCGCCGAAGCGGCGGATCGCCGCCCGCAGCTCCGACAGGAACAGGGCGCGGTCCGCCGCAGCGCCGTCCAGGCGGGCGAGATCGAGAAACGGCAGCGGCGGCCGCTCGGCCGAAGAGGGAA
>NZ_JBCEBL010000072.1:0-1441 GCF_049472615.1 Azospirillum sp. 11R-A
GTCGCGGGCAAGCTCGCTGCGCTCGGCGCCGGTGATGACGTTGATGGCGACGCGGCCCCGGCTCAGCTGGTCGAGCGTGGCGAGCTGGCGGGCGAGGATGGTCGGCGCCTGGAAGCCGGGACGGTGGGCGATCAGCACACCCAGCCGGTCGGTGACGCCGGTGATGTGCTGGCTGACCTGCAGGCTGTCCGGCGCATCGGCATGGAAGGCCTGGAGCACGGAATCGAAGCCGCCCAGTTCATGCGCCTTGGCGACCGTCTCGATATAGTCGCGGTCCACCACCGGACCCTGGCGCGGGATGATCTCCGACGCATTGTGGTTGCCGACGAAGCCGACGAAGCGGAGCGGGTGGGCCGACGTGCTGTGGGAGGCGGTCATGGCGGTGGTCCCCTTATTTATGGCTGGCGAGGGATCGGGATGGCGTCAACGGGCCGATAGGGCTCAGCTGAGCGGACGCGACAGGATGTCGGTGAAGCGGCGGTCGAAGGCCGGGGCGATGTCGATGCGCTTGGGCAGCACGCTCAGCTGGTGGAAGGTATCGGCGACGTTCTGGGCCGATGCGATGTCGGCATCGGTGATCGGTGCCAGATCGCGCTGGCGGGAATTCTTGCGCAGGATTTCCAGGTCGGTTTCGACCGGCACGCCGATGGCGGCGGAATGGACCTGGGCCCAGCGTTCCAAATTGGCGGCGCGCCAGGCGAAGGCGCGGCGCAGCCGCAGGAAATAGTCGCCGATGGCGGCCGACTTGCCCGGATCGGCCAGTGCGTCGGGCGAAGCGAGATACAGGTAATTGCCCGACAGGTAGCCGTTGGAGGTGACGAGAACTCGCGCGCCCTTCTTGATGGCGAAGGGCACCGAGTAGCCGTAGATCGCCCAGGCATCGAGCGCGCCCTGCTCGAAGGCGGCTTGTCCTTCCGACGGGGTCAGGCTGATCGCCTGGATGTCGGTGAAGCGCAGGCCGGCCTCGCCGAGCATTTTGGCGAGATAGTATTGCGTGGTGGTGGCGCGGACATAGCCGACGCGCTTGCCCTTCAGGTCGGCGACCGATCGGATCGGGCTGCCGGGCGGCACCAGCACCACCTGCCAATTTACGTCGTCCTTGACTACGGCGACGATGGACAGGCGGGCGCCGGCGGCGATTCCGAAGGCGGGTGGGATCTCGCTGCTGGAGCCGACATCGATGGAGCCGGCATTGATCGCCTCGACGATCAGGTTGCCCGACGCGAACTCGGCGAATTGCGACCGGAAGCTGGACCCGGCATTGCCGGACGCGTCCAGCGCCAGCCCGTCCAGCGCCTTGTAGTCGGCGATGCGCAGGACAGTTTCGGACGCCGGGCCGGAGGCGGCCTGCGCAAGGCCGGGCAGGGTGCCCAGCGCCAGGGCGCCGCAGGCTCCGCGCAACAGGTTGCGGCGGCCGAGCGGTGTGGAGGGGAGGCGGACA
>NZ_JBCEBL010000073.1:0-1227 GCF_049472615.1 Azospirillum sp. 11R-A
AAAGCGGTCTGATAAAGGAAAGGGCGGGCGCGGGGGTCAGCCGGCGCGGGCCGATTGCGCTAGCAGGCCCGCGTCGAGGGCGAAGCTGCGGTCGGCATGGGCCGCCGCGGTGAAGGGCTTCTGGATCACGCCGATGCCGGTGTAGAAGTCGGCGGTGGTTTGCAGGTCGGCGATAATGCCGTCGTCCACCGCCACCGGACGGAAACGCTCCAGCTTGAAGGCGGCGACGGCGATTTCCGGCGTCACCTTCACCAGAACGCCCCAGATGCGTGCATACTGCTCGACATTGCCAAGCGCCCAGATGCGGGCAGCGGCGACGCGGGCGACATAGTCCTGCAACAGCGGGCGCTTCTGCGCGATGGCGACGTCGGTGGCGCTGATGAAGGCGTTGTTGTTCAGCAGGCCGCGGCCATCGACCAGGACCCTGCCGGTGCCGGCCACCACCTCCTGCGCGACATAGAGCGTCCAGATCGCCCAGGCGTCTACCGTGCCGCTGGAAAAGGCCGATTTCGCTTCGGTCGGTTGCAGGAAGGCCAGCGTGACGTCGTTCACCGACAGGCCGTTCGCCTTCAGCGCGGCGACCACCAGATAATGGCCGATGGAGCCGCGCACCGCGGTGATCGTCCGCCCCTTCAGGTCGGCCACGGTGCGGATGGGCGAGTCCTTGCGCACCAGCAGGCCGATGCAGCCGGGATCGGAGCGGGCGGCGGAGATGATCCTGGCCGGCAGCCCGTTGGACAGGGCGAAGGCATGGGCGGCATCGCCGGCGAAGCCCGCATCGATGGCGCCGGCGTTCAGCGCCTCCAGCACCGGCGCCGCGGCCGGGAAATCGGCGAATTCCAGCGTGTAGGGGACGTCCTTCAACTGGCCGGAGGCCTCCAGCAGCGAGCGGATGGTGGACCGCTGGTCGCCGACCTTGAGGATGCCGCCAGCGGCACCGGTGGCAGTGGTGGCGGCGAAGGCCGGGCGGGACAGCAGCGGGGCCGCCAGGGCGGGGGCCAGCAGTCCGGCGGCGGCGGCTTTGCCGGCTCCGCTCAGCAGGCGGCGGCGCGACAGGGTGGACGGACGGTGCTCGGTCATCTTTGAATTTCCAGTTCGGGGAAGCGGCGTCAGGACAGGGCCCGGGCGCGGGCGAAAATCTGGTCCATCCGCCAATGTTCGTTGGCATAGCGCGGGTCGCCGGCCCATTCGTCCCAGCCGGAGTCGCGGCGGTAGCTGCCGTGCTGG